>JBDKUE010000108.1:0-27678 GCA_039679855.1 Syntrophomonas sp. | reverse complement strand
AATCGCTCATTCAGGGACGACAAACGGCCTCCTCCTCCTTAGAACTTTTTCTTTTTACGGGCCGCTTCTGACTTCTTTTTTCTCTTCACACTCGGTTTTTCATAATGATCATGTTTTCTAATATCTTGCATAACTCCTGCACGCTGACAGGAGCGCTTAAACCGCTTGAGAGCGCTATCCAGGGATTCGTTTTTACCGACTCTGACTTCGCTCATTATATCCCTCCCCTCACCTACCAGCTGAATAAATGCCATACCATTGTACTATTTACTAGCTGCTGGAGTCAAGTTTAACCTGGAGGCCATTGCATCTCTCGGCCGCCCAGCAGGTGGTAATGAAGATGAAATACGTCTTGACCTCCAGCTTCACCACAATTGTTAACCACCCGGTAGCCTGCTCCATCGATTTTTAGGTTCCTCGCCAGTTGTGCAGCTAGCAGCTGAATGTGTCCTAGCAGTTCGATATCCTTATCTGATGCCCGATCAAGGGAGTCTATATGTGCCTTGGGAATAATAAGTATATGTATCGGTGCCGAGGGGTTGATATCCTCTACAGCAACGACCTGCGCGTCTTCATACACAAGGCGGGCCGGAATCTCCTGCCCGGCTATTTTACAGAATATGCAATCCTGTGCGCTCATTAAGTCACCTCCTCACAAATATGTGGGGAACACTATATATTAAGTCTTCAGTCAGAAGACTATTCTTATACATTTTAGCAGATTTCCGGCCGCCATAGAAATAAATTATTATACTTCCTATTAGCCCGTAATTATTGACATATTCTGCCCTGGCCGCCAGCTTTAAACTCCACCCTAACCAATTCGCCCACTTCCGATCTGGAATCGGCAAATTCAACATTGAGGTAATTATCGGTCAATCCCTGGTAGTTGTCATTCCCCAAGGCCCGTTCCACCAGTACTTCCACTACCCGGCCCTCCTGGCTCTTGATAAAAGCCTGTTCTTTATCCCCGGCCAGTTGCAGCAAAAGTCCGCTGCGCTCCTGTTTGTCATGCTCAGAAACTTTTCCCGGCATACAGGCCGCCGGGGTCCCTGGACGAGGCGAATACTTAAATACGTGCATATCCCTCAAAGGAAGGTTTTTAACCAGGCTATACGTTTCCCCAAAATCAACCTGCTCTTCTCCCGGAAAGCCCACCATAACATCAGTAGTTATGGCTATACCGGGAATTTCAGCTGCCAGTTCCTCCACCAGGTTTTTAAAATAATCCCGCCGATAACCCCGGTTCATACTTTCTAAAATGCGATCGCTGCCGCTCTGGAGCGGAATGTGCAGGTGACGGCAAATCCGGCGATTGCCCTTGAAGATATCTATAAACATTTTGGATATTTCAAGCGGTTCAATCGAACCCAAACGCAGCCGGTAATCATCCGGTGTTTCGTCAAGCAGGTATTCAAGGAGCCGGGTCAGGTCCATGGAAGAAAGATCCCGCCCGTAAGCCCCTATGTGAATGCCGGTTAAAACGATCTCCCGGTATCCCAGACCAGTCAATTGGATTATTTCCCGTCTTATATCTTCGGCCTGCTTACTGCGCACCGGACCGCGCGCCAGGGGCACTATGCAATAACTGCAATGGGCCTCGCAGCCGTCTTCGATCTTTATAAAAGCCCGGGTGCGTTCATGCCTTCGGGTGTAAAAGACCGGGCTCAAGTAGGCTTCCAACCGGGCCGGGGTGAAGCGGGGCCATGACGCCTGGCCGTCGTCAGGCTTAAGTACCCTGTCTACCCATTCGGCGACCTGCTCTTTATTGCCTAAAACCAGATCCACATCAGCCAGAGCGGCCAGCCTCTCCCCATCCACTTGCGCCAGACATCCAACGGCAATGACTCGCGCCCGGGGATTGCGCCGCCGGGCCCTTCTGATCAGAGCCCGGGATTTGCGATCACTGACATGGGTTACCGTGCAGGTATTGATAATATAAACTTCGGCCTCCTGGGAAAAATCAACCAGTTCATATCCCTGGTACAGTAAATCTTCCTTTATTGCTTCACTTTCTACCTGGTTTACCTTGCAGCCCAGGGTGGCCAGGGCTACTTTTATCATGCTATTCCTCCATCTGAAGGCCGCGCCCAACTTTCCCATTTGAGTTATTAACCTCTATCCGAGTTCATTCCGTTCATACAATATGATACTGGCTGCCACCAGGCCGGCGGTTTCCGTGCGCAGGATCCGTGGGCCTAATCCGCCCGCCTGGATTCCTCTGTCTCTGGCCGCCCTTACTTCCTCAGGCGTAAAGCCGCCTTCCGGTCCTATAATTATCCCCATTTCATCGCCCCATGATAGGCCGGGGTCCCGCAAGAGCTCTTTCAGGCCCCGGGTCTGACTGTCTTCATACAGCAGAATATCCTGATGCTGCCCGCAGTTACTTATATATTGTTTAAGGCTCTGAACCGGATAGACCGGCGGAATATAACTGCGTTTGCACTGTTTACAGGCTTCGCGGGCTATCGACTGCCAGCGCTCCACTTTTTTAGCCGCCCGTTCGGGACTGAGTGATACTATACTGCGCTCGCTTTCCACCGGATAAATGCCGTAAATTCCTATTTCCACTGCCTTTTGGACAATAAAGTCCATCTTATCGCCCTTGGCCAGGGATTGAACCAGATATAAACGCAGGCCGGGTTCGCGGCTTTGCTGTTCCTGTGACAGTAGGCGGGTAGTATAGCAGGCTCCCTCCAGGTCTTCCAGTCTAGCCTTATATTCACTGCCCCGGCCGTCGAACAGACCGATAATTTCTCCGGGCAAAAGGCGCAAGACCACCTGTATATGGCGAGTCTGGGCGGCATCAAGCAGAGCCCATTCGCCTTTTATGTTTTCTGGTTCAACAAAAAAGCGGTGCACAGGCCACTGCTCCTTCCAGCCCCGTTGTTCATCCTACCTAATATAACGTAATTAACGACCTACACCCTTCGAGCGGCTACTCCAATCCAATCGACGTCAGTAAGCACCTGCTCGATGCGAAATCCACATTTCTCCAATTGCTTTTGCACACCGGGCCAGCGCCCTTCCACAATCCCGGAGCCGAAAAACCAGCCCCCCTCTGGAAGAGCTGAGGCTACCGCCGGAATGAGGTCTACAACAACTTCGGCCGTGATGTTGGCCAGGATGACATCCGCGGTACGGTTGGCCAACTCCTCTCCGATATCGCCGGAGCGCACCTCAATAATATGATCAAAACCGTTTAAATGAACGTTTTCACGGGCGATCTTGGCTGCCAAATCGTCTATATCCATGGCAAAAACCCGGGAGGCTCCGAGATGGGCGGCAGCAATGGAGAGTATGCCGGAACCGCACCCGGCGTCAATAACTATTTCCTGCCCTTTAATATATTGATCAATAAAGCGCAGGCAGAACCTGGTTGAAGCATGAATCCCGGTGCCGAAAGCCATGCCGGGGTCGATCTCGATTATCTTCTCTCCTTCGGCGGGCTGGTAATCCTCCCAGGAGGGCTTTATGACCAGCCACTGGCCTACCTTGAAAGTATGGTAATATTTTTTCCAGGATTGTTCCCAGTCTTCGTCCTTAACCTCGCTGATAAATATGCGGCACTGGACTCCGAAATTTTCCTCAACCCTCGTTAAAGAGGCCTCCAATTCAGAAATGGCCTCTTTTTCTTCGGGAAAATAGGCTTTAACTACGACAAATTCGTGCTCCAAAAAGTCGGGAGACACGATGGTCGGATCCCAGCCGTTTTTATTAATGTAGGTACGGGCCGCCTGGGGGTCTTCAATAACCACTCCACCCGAACCCATGCGATGAAGTATGCCTGCTACAGCTTCCACGCACACTCCTTCGGTCAATACACTAATTTCTTTCCAATTCATTAGCGTCAGCCTTTCTAACCCATTGCGTCCTTGAACTTATCAAACAAGCCCTTGCGGCTGCTTTTATCCTCCTGGTGAAACTCGTTTAAAAGCTCTTTCTGCCGTTTGTTGAGCCGGGTGGGGATCTTTATTTTAACTACAACCTTTAAATCGCCCTGCCGGTTGCCGTGAATATGGGGGACGCCCTTGCCCTTAATGGTAATAATATCGCCCGGTTGGGTTCCTTCCGGGATGTGCAGGTTGTGGTGAGCTCCGCCCAGCAGGTCCATTTCAATATCGGCCCCCAGAGCCGCCTGAACAAAATCTATTTCAATATTGCTTATCAGAGTATAGCCATCCCGTTTGAATACCGGATGGGGCTTTACCGCCAGAGATATGAACAGATCCCCCGGAGGCCCACCGTAGGAGCCGGCTTCCCCTTCACCCTGAATGCGCAGGTGAGATCCGTGGTCGACTCCAGCCGGCACCCGCACCTCAATCTTGCGAGCCTTCTTCACCTTGCCGGTGCCCCGGCAGCTGGTGCAGGGCTTCTCCACCACCTTACCCTCGCCCCGGCAGGTTGCGCAAGTGCGCACCGTTTCAAAGCGGCCGAAGGGGGTGCTTTGCACTACCCGGCTCTGGCCGCTGCCATTGCAGGTGGGGCAGGTGTTGACTTTGGAGCCAGGCTCCGCCCCGCTGCCCGAGCAGCGCTCGCAGCTTTCCACCCGGCTGATTTCTATTTCCTTTTCGACACCGAAAACAGCGTCCTCAAAGCTTATATCAAGGCGCACCTCCCGGTCCGCACCCCGCTGGGGCCCGGTGCGGCGTCTGCCGCCCCCGCTGAAACCGCCGCCGAAGAACAGATCGAAGATGTCTCCGAATCCGCCCCCGAAATCGGCACCACCAAAACCACCCGCACCGCCCCGGGTGGGGTCAAAGGCGTCGTGGCCAAAGCGGTCGTACATCTGCCGTTTCTGAGCGTCGCTTAAAACTTCATAAGCGTCTGATACTTCTTTAAACTTATCCGCAGCCTGAGGATCATCACGATTGACGTCTGGATGCAATTTCCTGGCTTTCTGCCGATAGGCCTTCTTGATCTCCTCGGGAGTCGCGCTTTTAGCAACCCCTAGGACCTCATAATAATCCCTTTTTGCGGACATAATTTCCCACCCTTCTGAAAACAGGGCAAACCCGCTTTTTTATAGGTTCAAGCGGGTTTAAGCCCCAGGTACGGCGCTGTAACTATCGTTAATTAACCCTTAAAATTATCAAATATTGCCCGGGATCCTGTCAACCACATTTGTATTAATCGGCGACGTTGAAATCGGCATCTATGGTGTCGTCGGTTCCATGGCCCCCCTGGCCCCCCTGACCACCCTGGCCTTGATCCCCCTGGCTGTTTTCATACATTTTGGAGCTCAACGCGTAAATCGCTTCGGTTAAAGCCTGGGTTTTGTTTTTAATGTCTTCAATATCGCTGCCCTTCAAGGCTTCGCTTAAATCATTCTTTGCGTTTTCAATCTTCTGTTTGCTGTCCTCATCAGCCTTATCGCCAAACTCACGCAGGGTTTTGTCCGCCTGGTAGATCATGCTGTCGGCGCTGTTCCGGACTTCAATCTCCTCCAGTTTCTTTTCGTCTTCTTCGGCAAATCGTTCGGCGTCTTCCATCATCTTTTTAATTTCCGCATCACTCAAGCCGGAAGAAGAGGTTATGGTTATCTTTTGTTCCTTGCTGGTGGCCAGATCCTTGGCGGCTACGTGAACTATGCCGTTTACATCGATGTCAAAGGTCACCTCAACCTGGGGGATGCCGCGGGGAGCCGAAGGAATCCCGGTCAATTGGAATCGCCCCAGGGTCACGTTGCTGCCAGCCATCTTTCTTTCACCCTGCAGAACATGTATATCAACTGAAGTCTGGTTGTCGGCCGCAGTGGTGAAAACCTGGCTCTTGGCTGTAGGTATGGTAGTATTCCTGTCTATAATCCGGGTAAACACCCCGCCCAGAGTCTCAATCCCCAAAGACAGTGGAGTGACATCTAAAAGCACCACATCGGTAATGTCGCCCGACAATACAGCAGCTTGAATGGCGGCCCCTACCGCCACCACTTCATCCGGGTTGATGCCCTTGAAGGGGTCTTTGCCGATAAAGCCGCGCACCGCTTCCTGTACTGCGGGTATCCTGGTTGATCCCCCAACCAGAATCACTTTGTCAATCTGGTTGGTGCTTAAACCCGAGTCCTTCATCGCCTGGCGGGTGGGCCCCATGGTCTTTTCCACCAGGTCAGCGGTCATTTCATTGAATTTAGCCCGGGTCAGGGTTCTCTCCAGGTGCAGCGGCCCCTCCTGGGTGGCTGTAATATAAGGTATGTTTATGTCCGTGGTTAGGACTCCGGAAAGCTCATGTTTGGCCTTTTCCGCCGCTTCTTTCAAGCGATGCATGGCCATTTTATCATTTTTAAGATCAATCCCGTTGTCCTTTTTAAACTCCTGGACCAACCAATCGATGATTCGATCGTCGAAATCATCTCCACCCAGCCGGTTGTTTCCGCTGGTGGCCTTGACTTCAAATACCCCGTCGCCAATCTCCAGGATAGACACGTCAAAAGTGCCGCCCCCCAGGTCAAATACTAGAATAACCTGGGTCTCTTCTTTATCAAGCCCGTATGCCAGGGCGGCCGCGGTGGGTTCATTTATGATTCTCAGGACTTCCAAACCCGCAATTTTACCCGCATCCTTGGTGGCCTGGCGCTGGGCATCGGTAAAATAGGCCGGAACTGTCACCACCGCCTGGGTTATCTTTTCACCCAGGTAGGCCTCGGCATCGGTCTTCATTTTCTGCAGGATCATGGCTGATATTTCCTGCGGGGTGTAATTCTTGTCATCTATTTTGACTTTATAGTCGGTCCCCATCTGTCGCTTGATTGAAACGACCGTCCGATCCGGATTGGTTATCGCCTGGCGCTTGGCTACCCTGCCTACCAGCCGCTCACCGGACTTGGAAAAGCCCACTACGGATGGCGTTATTCTCTCCCCTTCCGCATTGGGGATTACGGTTGCTTCATTTACATCCATAACTGCAATAACAGAATTGGTGGTACCCAGATCGATTCCTACCACCTTGGCCATAATAGAACACCTCCACTATATATAAATATAATTAATTACTTACCTTTACCAGGCTGGGCCGTAAAACCCGGCCGTGCAATGTATAACCCCGCTGCAGCTCTTCCAGCACCGTGTTGCTGGGATGATCGGCGCTTTCTTCAAGGATCAGCGGTTCATGGAATTCCGGGTCAAAGGGCTTCCCCGCCGCCTCAATAGCTTGAACTCCTTCAGTCTTGATCATCTCGTGCAGGCTCTTGACTATCATTTCCACCCCTTTGTTAAGGGATGCATAGTCCTGGTGCTGGGCCGACATGGTCAGGGCCCTTTCCAGGTCGTCAATTACCGGCAGCAGTTTTTTTATAAGGGGTGTAGTCGCATGCTTAACATATTCTTCTCTTTCCCGGCTGGTGCGCTTGCGCATGTTTTCCATATCAGCCAGTACTCGCAGGTAATGCTCGTTATTTTGGCGCACTTCTTCTCGGACCCGTTCCAGTTCCTGTTTCAAATCCAGCAGATTATCCTGTCCCGGTTCCGCTTCCTGAACTTCCACCTCTTCCGGGGTTCCTGCAACGGATGCCCAATCTTTCTCCTCATTCATATAGCTCTCACCTCTATTCAAGAATATCCTGTCCGGCTTGCTTTAATTCCTCATCCTTCATCCTGACCACGGTGCTTACCCTTGAAGATGGTCAGGGTCACCTTCAATGTCCTGGCTAGAGACGCTTAAGCATCTCTTCAACAATGTTGCGCACCGCTTCAATGGCTCCAGCGGCTTTCCAGTACTCCATGCGGACTGGGCCCATAAGCCCGATCTTACCGACATCGCCAAATCCCTTAAATCCAGTGAAGACCAGGCTCATTTCCTGAAGGCTCTCTTCCCGGTTTTCCTTGCCGATTCTAATGTCGACCGCCTCACTGATGCTGTCCGGCACCAGACCCTTCCACAGGCTATCCTGCTCCATCACTGCCAGAAGCCTTTTGATCCGTTCCAGGTCTTTAAATTCAGGTTCGTTCAGCATATTCAGCGCTCCGCTGATCACGACTTTTTCCTCGCCGCTCTCCTCCAGCATGTGCTCCAGGGCTTCCAGGGTGCGGTCGATTACCCGGCGCTTTTTCCTCAAGGTATCACGCAGCTCCTGCAGCTCGCTTTTGCGAATTTCATCCATGCGCCGGTTGCGCATGATCTGGTTGAATACCTTGGATATGCTGCGCAGGTCCTCTTCCTTTATAGTCTCCGGGATGTCTATTTTGCGATGGATAATAGTACCCATATCGCTGACCAGAAATATGAAGGCCTTGCCCGGTTCCATCGGCAGAATCTGCAGGTAACGGAACTCGCTCAGGTTAAAAGGCGGTAAAATAATAAATGACGGATATTTGGTGATCTGCGACAGAAAATGGCCGGTCCTCTCCACTACTGTACTCCATTCCTGCATGTTTTCCAGAAGCAGGTCGTGCAGAATCTGGGCCTCAGGTTCGGTCAGGCTCTCCTTTTCCATCATGCAGTCCACATAGTAGCGGAACCCCCGTTCGCTGGGAATTCGGCCGGCTGAAGTGTGGGGCTGCTCCAGGAAGCCCATCTCTTCCAGATCGGCCATTTCATTGCGGACAGTAGCCGGGCTGAGTTTCAGGGCGTGTTTTTTAACCACCGCCCGCGACCCCACCGGTTCGGCGGTTTCTACATAATCTTTTATAATCGATTCCAGGATCTGCTTTTTCCTTTCATCCATCATGCTGAGCCATCACCCTTGTTAGCACTCTCTCTTGTTGAGTGCTAATGCTGATTTACTAAAAAAATAGCATCAGTAACATGCTTTGTCAAGACTGCCTTCAGTCAATAAAGTGACATAAGACCTGATTGGAGACAAAATATAGTTCCGGATTTAATCTTAGTTTACCGCAGCTTTCAATCAGCCATGCACGCTCAACAAACTCATCGATAAGCCGGGCATATTGAGCGCGGGGATGAATGCCTAAGCGGACGGCTATTTCCTCCATAGAGATCCCTTCGATAAGGCGCAAGCCCATTACCATAGCTTCGGACAGTTGCTCCCGCTGGTCCATGACCTCTAAAACCTTACCGTGAGGCAGCCCCCCGGTCTTCAATGCGTCAATATAATCGGCCGGCGGCCAGGGATTAATTATGCGCCGGCCATCTAGGCAGCCAACCGCTCCACTGCCAAAGCCCAGGTAAGGCCGGCCCTGCCAGTAAGCCAGATTGTGGCGGCATTCCTGGCCGGGGCGGCAGTAGTTGGACAGTTCGTAGTGAATAAAGCCCTGCCTGGCCAGCAAGCCTCTGGTCTGGTGATACATGGCCGCCAGCTGTTCCTCGGAAGCCTCCTGCCATAAGCCCTGTGATAATTCCCGGCCTAAAGGAGTAGCCGGGTCCAACTGCAGGAGGTAAGTTGAAAGGTGGGCTGGCTGCAAGTCGATCGCTGTTTCAAGGTTATATAACCATCCCTCTATAGATTGCCCGGGCAAACCATAGATTAAATCCAGATTGAAATTAGTCCAATCCAATTTATTTAGATCCTCAACGGTTTGCAGGGCATCTTTAAGCCGATGGCGCCGCCCCAGGCGTTTTAGATCAGAGTCTATGAAACTCTGAACCCCTAGAGAGATTCGATTGACCCCAGCATCGCGGAAAGCCATCAGTTTGTCCCGGGTTACAGTGGCCGGGTTGGCCTCTAGGCTAACTTCCACGTTTTCATCAAGATTGAAATAATCCCGAACCCTTAAAATCACTTTATTTATTTGAGCACCATCCATCAGGCTGGGAGTTCCTCCTCCCAGGTAGACGGTATCGACTGAACGGTTCCTAAAGGGCGGGGCTTTAAGCTCGATCTCCGTAAGGAGCGCCGTGGTATAGTCGTCAAGCAGGCTTGAGTCGGACCGGGGCAGGGACAAAAAATCGCAATAGCGGCATTTTTGCAGGCAGAAAGGTATGTGAATATACAGGCTTAAGGCGGGTGTATCCCTAGTCATCCTCAATACTCATTACGGTCATAAAGGCGTCCTTGGGCACTTCAACCCTTCCTATTTGCTTCATACGTTTTTTGCCCTCTTTTTGTTTTTCGAGAAGCTTTTTCTTACGGGTTATATCGCCTCCATAGCATTTGGCCAGGACGTCCTTGCGCATGGCTTTGATCGATTCGCGGGCGATAACTCGGTTGCCGATGGCGGCTTGGATGACTACTTCATAGAGCTGGCGGGGGATGATTTTGCGCAGCTTGGCAGCCATGCTGCGCGCCCGGTAATAGGCTTTGTCTTCGTGGGCGATAAAGCTCAAGGCGTCAACCACTTCACCGTTTAACATTATATCAAGCTTGATCAGATCCGATGCTTCAAAATCACCCAGTTCGTAGTCCAGGGAAGCGTAACCCCGAGTACGCGATTTCAGGGCGTCAAAGAAGTCATACAGGATTTCGGCCAGGGGCAGCTTATAGGTCAGCATGACCCGCTGGGTGGTGAGGTATTCCATATTCAGAAACGCCCCGCGCTTTTCCTGGCAGAGTTCCATAATGGTCCCCACAAATTCCTGGGGCACCATTATGGAAGCCTTCACAAAGGGTTCCATGACCCTTTCGATGCGCTGCGCGGGCGGCCAGTGGGTGGGATTGCGCAAGAGCAGCTCGTTTCCATCAGTGAGGATGATTTTATAGACAACGCTGGGCGCGGTGGCTAAAAGGCTCAAGTCGTATTCCCGCTCCAGCCGCTCTTTGACTATCTCCAAATGCAAAAGACCCAAAAATCCGCAGCGAAAACCAAAACCCAGGGCTTCCGAACTCTCCGGTTCATATAAGAGAGAAGCGTCATTGAGCTTGAGCCTTTCCAGGGCTTCCCGCAGCCGCTCAAAATCATTGTTTTCCAGGGGATAGAGTCCGCAAAAAACCATGGGCTTTACTTCCTGGTAACCCGGTAAAGCGTGCTCGGCCGGACGTTCGGCCAGGGTTATGGTGTCGCCGACCTTAGTGTCGGCCACGTTTTTAATTCCGGCCGCCAGGTATCCCACTTCTCCGGCTTGCAGCAACTGGACTTCCGTCATATTGGGGTTTATAACCCCCAGTTCGGCCACTTCGAACTCGCGCGAACTGGACATCATGCGGATTATATCGCCTTTGCGGATCTGCCCTGCTTTAACCCTAAAATAGCATATGGCTCCCCGGTAGGAATCGAAGTAAGAATCAAATATTAAGGCCTGGAAGGGGGCTTGTGGATCGCCCTGGGGCGGGGGAATATGATTGACAACGGCTTCCAGTAAATCTATCACGCCGGCCCCGGTCTTGGCCGAGATGGATAATATGTCATTACGATCCAAGCCTAAAACCGTTTCCATTTCTTCTTTAACCTGTTCTGGTTCGGCGCCGGGCAGGTCAATTTTATTTACCGCACCTACTATCTCCAGATCCAAATCCATAGCCAGGTAAACATTGGCCAGGGTTTGGGCCTCAATGCCCTGTGAGGCGTCCACCAGCAATACCGCGCCTTCACATGCGGCCAGGCTGCGGGATACTTCATATGAAAAATCAACATGCCCCGGTGTATCGATAAGGTTCAAGATATAGTCCTGCCCATCGCGGCTCTGATATTTAAGGCGCACCGGCTGCAGCTTTATAGTGATGCCCTTCTCCCTTTCCAGGTCCATCTTATCTAAAAACTGCTCCCGCATCTCTCTCTGGCTGATAGCGCCGGTAAGCTCCAGCAGCCGGTCGGCCAAAGTGGATTTGCCGTGGTCAATATGGGCTATAATAGAAAAATTTCTTATCCTATCCTGCAAAGTCGAAACCTCCAAGGGTCCTTATAAAAGGCGCTTATTGCTTTTCAATTATATCTTATTCAACCCGGGGGTTCAATCAGAGAACGGAAGGGGTCAAAGCAGCCGATTAACGCAGGTTTCAGGAGCTCCCCCTCTATTCTTAAGCAGCCAGATGGAGCTTTTTTTTAACCATGGTCAACACCAGCTGGCTTTCCTCCAATTTAAATGGAAGCAGGAGCAGGCAGTAGACAGTAAGACCCAGAATGGAACCTCCGCCCACTGCCAGAAGCACTTCCGACTTCCCGGCCACTGCCTGCCAGGCACCTGTATAATTGACAAAAATCCGAACCAGCAGATACATCAATAGCGAAGCCAGAGTTGACAGGACCAGGCTTTTCATTATCAATCTGCCCCCCATTTGCCCCAGGCGCCGGCGAATTATCAAAAGCAGCAGGAACAGGTTGGCAAAGCCGGCCAGCGAATAGGCCAGAGCCAAACCCTGGTAGCCCATGCGGGGGGACAGGGTCAAAGAAAGCAGAATGTTGGCGGCCACTGCCACTACTGCCGCCAACACCGGGGTCTTGGTATCCTGCAAGGAAAAGAACGCCCGGTTAACCACCTGCAAGGCGGTATAGGCGAACAGACTCAGGCAGTAAAAATAGAGCGCCTGGCTGGTTGTGGCCGTCATCTCTTGGGTAAACTGCCCCTGCTCAAAAAACAGGGAGATAAGCGGCTCTTTCAAGGCAATAATGCCGAAGGTAGCCGGGATGCTGATGAGGAGCAAAAGCCTGATGCCCAGGGACAGGGCCCGCTTGAATTCTTCACGCTCGCCCCGGGCGCTCAGCACGGCCAGAATCGGGAAAATAGTAACTCCCACCGATCCGGAGAGGATTCCCAGGGGAAGCTGCATGATCTTTTGGCCCAAATCCAGCGCGCTTACAATACCGGGGCCTAATTGTGAAGCCAGTCGCTGGGTTACCAGCAGATTGGCCTGCCCGACTCCCAATCCTACCATCACCGGCAGCATTAGAAACATGATCTTTTGAAAACCTTCATCATGCCAGTCAAAGCTGAAATGATACCTGATTCCCACCCGCCGCAGGAAGGGCAGCTGCACCATGAAATTGGCCACCGCACCCAGCACCACCCCGTAGGAAAAAGCCGCTACTCCTAACGGCTTGTACAAGGCCAGTCCGGTGAGAATAATCACCACATTGTAGACCAGGGCTCCCAGAGCCGGTCCGGTAAAGCGGTTGTAGGAGTGGAGTACTCCCATGGAGAACCCGTTCAAGGCCATAAACAGGGTTTGGATAAACATAATGCGGGTCAGGTGGGCGCCCATATTTAAATAATCCCCGGGCAGTCCGGGAACCAGCTGGTTGATAATAACTGGCGCCTGCCAGTAGGCGATGGCGATAAGAATAAGAGAAAAAAGGATCACGTAGTTTAAGACTATGCTGGCTGTCTTCCAACCCCGCTCCTCCTCATGCCCGTCGAGGTAGCCGGAAAAAACCGGAATGAAGGCTGCACTGAGAGCGCCTCCGGCCATCAAAAGATAAATCAGGTCTGGCACTGAAAAGGCGGCCCGGTAGACATCGGTGGCATAACTCTGACCGAATAAAGTGTTTATGGCCCACTCTCGCCCGTAGCCCAGCAGGCGGCTCAAGGCCACCGTGAACATGAGCAAAAGGGTGGCTTTGGCCAGCTTTTCAGTCTTTGAGGCCACCGTCTTCACTCCCCACCCGGCAGAACTTTGGTACTTACACCATGTAAATACTTACATAAGCGTTCGCCCAAAACTTGCACATCTCCTTTGAGACGGACCAGCGGATAATCATGACCTCGGCCCAGCCAGTCCCAGTGTAGAACCCGGTTGTGTAATCCAATATTTATTACCGGACCGCGCGTTTCACCCGAGAGCTGGTTTATGCCCCGGCTGCTTATATTCAAGCCCAGGGCAACCAGCCAGAGCAGCAAAAACACCAGGGCGGCCTTCACCATTCGGGAAGCCAGTTATATCTCCTCCTTTAGAACTTTAAGCAGGACGTCGGCAAATAATTCACTGGAATAGTAGCATTCCTCCAGCGAATTGTAATCAGTGCCAAATTCCAGTAAAAGGGCCGCGGTAAAATACTCCTGATTATAGGTTCCGGACTTGGTACGCACACCTTTAATAAGCCCGGGGTAGTCTTTAGCGGCCTGCTGGTAGAGCTTTTGGGCAAATTGCAGGTTTTGCTTCCAGTTCGGGTGGGCTTTACGTTCGTCGGTTCCTACAATAATAAGGATGGGAGCCGCGTTTCGCCCCTTTATATTAACTTTCGCCCCTTGGGTCACTCCCGGGATGCTGTCCCGATGGACATCGAACAAGGCCAGAATCGATGCCTTTTCGTTGGCCATAACCCGGGCTACCGTCTTTCGGGAATTGGTGTAGCTTTTGTTAAAATCAGGCTGATCGTGAAGCGTGTTTACGAAATTGGCCTCAATGCCCTTCTGTTTTAAGGTCGCGCCCAGATGAGCAGCCACCCGGGTGATAAGTCCGGGGCCGCCTTCAACCCGGGTTTTTCCGCTGTCCGGAACATAGCTTTCACCGCTGTGCGTGCAATAAAGGGTTACCACATGTCCTGTAAAAAGCTCGAAATAAGTGCTGGCCGTGTTTACCTGGCTGGAATCGAGATCATCCAGGAGTGGAGGCGTAACATCTTCAACCGCATCGTCAGGCGCTCCCAGCGCATCGTCTTCTTCATCGTTTAAGGCCTGCAGGTTGAAGGCCATCAAGTCCCGGGGAAACTGGCGGTTCAAGTACAACCCCCAGGGCCTCGGGTAGTCCGGACTGCCTCCCATCATAATGTTATTCTCTCGCATCAGGCTCACCGCTGATCCCTCAGCAACCGGCATGGCCTTTAGCTGCAAAAGCAGTGGGTGTATATTTATCTCACCGGCCTTTTGCAGCAGACTTTGGTGCAAATCCACACTTAAGCCCAGTACTATAATTATGGCAAAAAGCTGCATAAATAATAATCCTTTGATGAGGCTCCAAACGTTTCTCCGTTTCATTTCATCCACCCGCCGCTCAATATATCATCAATTTATGCTTCGTCCAGAGTGCCTATTACAACGTTCAATGTTGTGCTTATACTCTTCCTTTTTCTGCGGTGGTGAGCGGTCATAGTAAATGCAACCTTTGACAGACTAAATTAGACCAGGTTGCATTTAGTCATACAAAATAGCGCCGCAAAACCAATATAAATAGCATCCAAACCAATTAATGGATATATAAAGGGAAAAAAACTGAACATGGCAATAGAAAAAGGGTAAGAGTTAGCGAGAGTTACAAAAATCTATTTTTCGGACAGAGTAAATGCAACCCTTAGATTCTTCCATAAAATAAGTGCCTAGCGAGAAAAATTGCTACTATTTTTTCAACAAAGAAGGTTTAAGAATTATCTCATTAGGCTACGCCGACAGCTTTATGCATACAGCTTCTTCGAAATCAGGGCAAAGATTGTTACACAGCCGACAAGAACAACAGATCCTGGTGCAATCGGGTTTATCCTCACAAAGGTAACGTTTATCACAATCATATCGCCTGGTACACCGGTTAGGTATTCTATGCACAGCGGACTTATCGCTTATAACTGCATGAGCACGAATTTCCCTTGAGATTGTGGATGTGCTTTTACCAAGCTTTGCAGCAATTTGCTTTAACGAAACCCGGTCTTTAAGCAGTCGTTCAATATGTAGACGTTCTTCATCCGTTAGATGCTTATTCTTAGACATTATACATACTCCCGATCACCTCGCAAGGCATTAAAATAATACCTCATAACGGGGTGATCAGAAGTGGTTATTTTGTAGAATTAAATGCAACTCCTCTTATGTAAGATTAAACGCAACCATTCTCCCCTGGCTTGGTTGCATTTACTTTGTCTTTTGAGGCTTTTTCTGCGGCCTGGCAAATTGCTCAATAAGTTCCTTGCTTTTTGACGGGGCTAATGTTATATTATTCTTTGTCAGCGTTTTAGCATGAGGAGGTGAAAATGTGGCCAAAAGTAAGACCCCGGCCAAAAGGGCACGCAGAGCAGAAGCCAATCGGCTGAGAAACAAAGCACAAAAAAGCCGGCTGAATACCGAACTCAAGAAGTATGAGGCCACTCTGAAGGGCAATGATGTTGAAGCAGCCAGCGAAAACCTTCGGAAGGTGAGTTCGCTTATCGATAAAGGAGCCAAAACCGGAATCCTGCACAAGAATACCGCCGCCCGCAGGAAGTCAGCTCTAGCCAAGAAGCTAAACTCCATCAACGCGTAAAGAAGCAGGACCTGTCATAGGACAGGTCTTTTTCGTTTCTGCGGGGGACGGAGACTTTGTTGCAGTTCGTTATTTGGCGCAGATCTTTACGATGAGTTCTTCCATTATCATCCGGTCTTCTTGACTGGTGCTCTTCATGCGTGTATCAGCGTCAAGAAAGGCTTTAAACAATTCAGCGATTTCATCCCAGCTAAAACGGCCGGCCTGTTCCTTTTTATTCTTTACCGCCCAGCTTTTTAAGCCGGTCAGGGCTTCAATATCCTTGTTGTTTCTGCCCTCGCCGGAGTAATGTTTGACTTTGGCCATCTGGATAAACTGCCGGACGATGATATATAGGAAGAGTACTTCACTCTCACCCTGCTCCAAAAGCTGCTGGAAAGTCGTCATAGCTGCTCTGACATCCCTTCTCAGCAGGGCGTCCGAGAGTTTAAATACCCTGATCTCCTCGCCGCTGTCCAGTTCGGCTTCCAGTTCTTTCATCTGCACCGATTCACCGGGAGCCATAAGACACAGCTTCTCGATAAGGTTCAAAAGGTAATACATATCCTGACCACTGCCAGCCATGACACGAGCCAGTTCCGGTTTTATCTCCCGGCCCCGCTGCACAAACTGCCTTTGCACCCATTTGGCCAGATCCGCCGCCTCGAGTTGTTTGACCGGCAGGATTTTAAGCCCCGTACCCAGCTTTTTTTCCAGCCCCATAGAGCTTGGATTCTCGTCCCCGCTGATAATTACCAGTTGATCGCTGGAAGGCCGTTTCAGGTATGTTTCCAAAGCCCGGAGATATTCTTCGGTTTTACTGCGTTTTTTCCGACTTTTACCCAGCCAAACCGGCCGTTTGATTATTACCACCCTTTTCACGCTGAACAGAGGGGCATAATCAAGGGCTTCCAGCAGCTGCAAAGGCTCCAGGTAGTCTGCCTCCAGGAATAAAGTTTCGGGTTCTTCTCCACTTTCCTCCCGGGTCTGCCGAATCAGGCTTTGAATTTCCTGGTCGATTAAAAAGGCTTCACTACCCCAAATAAAATACAATAGTTGATGTTCATTCAATTATCATTGCACCTCAACAATCCATAATCCGCTAAAGTATACCGATACTTTAAAGCCGACCCGGTAACATCAAGCCGTTTTTCATATACTATAATATTAATAATAATACATTTAACTATCAGCCGCTCCAAGCTTCACAAAAGGAGGGGGCATTATGTCAGAGCTTTATGATGTAATAATTGTGGGAGCCGGACCGGCCGGAATATTTGCCGCTCTGGAACTCCGCCGCCTGGGCGGCTTTCGCGTCCTGCTTTTAGAAAAAGGCACCCTGGTTCACAAGCGAAAATGCCGAATTGACAGCGAACACACTACCTGTTCCAACTGTCAGCCCTGTTCTATAATGTGCGGTTGGGGAGGAGCGGGGGCTTTTTCCGACGGCAAGCTTACTCTCACTACCGAGTTCGGGGGCTGGCTGGCCGACTACATCGGCAAGGAAAAGCTGACCGAGCTCATCGCCTATGCGGACCAAATATATGTAAACTTCGGCGCTCCACAGCGCCTTTTCGGACAGCTTGATGATGATTTTAGGGACTTGCAGTCCCGTGTGATAAAGGCCGGGTTGAAGCTCATCCCCGCTCGCATACGTCATATGGGGAGCGAAAACACCCGGATAGTTCTGGCCAAAATGCATAAAGAACTGGCCGGGCAAGTAACCATTCGGACCGGTGAAAAAGTAGAGAAGCTTATCATTGAAAACGGCCGGGCGGCCGGCGTTAAGACCAAACGCCGGGAATATCGAGCTCCCCGGGTTATCCTGGCTCCGGGCCGGGACGGCGCCCAGTGGTTCAGCGAACAGGCCGGGCCTATGGGGCTACTTCTTAAAAACAATCAGGTTGACCTGGGGGTAAGGGTGGAGGTTCCGGCGGTTATTATGCAGGAGTTTACCGATAAAGTCTGGGAGCCCAAGATCCTTTTCAACTCCCCTACCTTTGACGATCAGGTGCGAACCTTTTGCGTGAGCCCCAACGGCCACGTTGTAATGGAAAACACCAACGGGCTGATAACGGTCAACGGCCACTCTTTTGCCAGTCAAAAAAGCAGCAACACCAACTTCGCCATCCTGCTCAGCCAGGAGTTTACCGAACCCTTTAACCAGCCTATTCTATACGGCCGCTATATAGCCAGCCTGGCCAATATGCTGAGCGGGGGCATTATCATACAGCGCTACGGCGATTTAAAACGGGGAAGGCGCTCCACGGCGGCTCGAATTGCCCGGGGCCAGGTCGCACCCACCCTTTCGGCGGCTGTACCCGGCGATCTTTCCCTGGTCCTTCCTCATCGCTATATGGTGGGCGTCTGTGAGTGCCTGGAAGCTTTGGACCGGGTAATGCCCGGAATATCCAGTGAACATACCTTGCTTTACGGCATTGAGGTCAAATTCTATTCGGCCCGGCCAGCCCTTACCAATGAGCTGGCGACTACCATTCCTGGCTTGTATGCAGTGGGTGACGGGGCCGGAGTGACCCGGGGCCTCATTCAGGCCAGCGTTTCAGGAATCATTGCCGCCCGGGCTATTGCCCGTCAGTAGATGGCTTGCTCACCCGGCATCGTTGTCTTCACGGGGATTTAAATCCACCACTGCTACTGTACAGCGGGAAATGCAGATCAGGTTTTGCGCTTCATCATATATTTTCACATCCCATACCAGGGTTCGTTTTCCGGTGTGCAGCGGCGTGCCAACCGCCGTTACCATTCCACTACTCACGCTCCTCAAGTGGTTGCCGTTGATTTCCAGGCCCACGGCTCGCTGGGTGCCGGGATCAATGTATAAGTAACTGCCTGATGAAGCCACGGTTTCTGCCAAAACCAGCGAAACTCCCCCGTGCAAAAGTCCAAAGGGTTGATAGGTTCCTGGAGCAACAGACATTGTAGCGGTTACTCGCTCCCTGGTATACTCGATTATCTCAATGCCCAGTCTCTCCATTATGGTATTGCTCCAATCAAACTTGTGCACTATAACGCCTCCTATTTTGATTTTAAATCTATTCTAGCATTTTCTTGCAGTACCCGGCCTGCTCTTGTTGACAGGCGTTGCATCGGGCGGCTAGCATAAAAGCAGAGTATGATCTGCATCGGAGGTGCTTATGGACTTACGTAAAATAAACGGCAACAGCTATTGGATAGAAGGGCCTACCAATACCGGCGTATTTCTGTTCAAAAATAAATACACCCTGCTCATTGACACTGGCGACGGCAGGCAGCAGGCCCGGCAGGTTGATGAGCTTCTCAAAGAGCAGGGCTGGCAGGTAAAATACATTTTTAATACCCATGAACATCCCGATCACTGTGGGGGCAACCAGTATTTAAGAGAAAGCTATCCCGGCAGCGTCTTTCATGCCTCGGCAACGGCTCGCCAGTTTATGGAGGACAGTCTCCTTAATCCCCTGTATATGTACGGCGGCAGCCCCCCGGATGAACTGGCCCGCCACTATACCCATACCAGGATCCCCGCCGTAGACGAGATATTGGATAGCAAAACGGTCAAGATAAACGATGAACGCTTTGAACTGCTGCCCCTGCCCGGACATGCCCGGGGCCAGATGGGCCTGGCCACCCGGGACCGGGTCTGTTTTCTGGGGGACGCCCTGTTCAGTCCGGAAATCATTGCCAAGTATTCTTTCCCTTTCCTGTTTGACATTGAAAGCCAGCTAAAAACCATCCAGCTCATATTCAGCCTGGAATATGACTTTTATCTGCTGGGTCATGCTCCCCAGTGCTATACGCAAGCCGAGCTGCAAAAAGTAGTAGATGCCAACCAGAGCAATCTAGAGAAATACCTGGCTCTCCTATTGGAGCTGCTGGATCAACCCAAGTCGCGGGAGGAACTGGCCGAGGAACTGATCATAATCGAAGACTTAAGCATCGATTTCAAAGAATATTTCTATATCTTGTCCACCCTGGCCGCCTTCCTGACCTACCTGACCCGCCGGGGTGAGCTGAAGCATCAACTGGAAAACGGACGGCTCTATTATTTCAAGGATTAGTATTCTGTTAACCCTAATTCTGCATATTACTCGTCGAGGTAAATTTTTGGCGGCTCCCTGGCGACCTGCCACCGCCGCATTAGCCCGTCCATGGGCGTCACGGCTTTTTACCGTCCTGACACCAAGAAACTAGCCCGTCCGTGGGCGTCACGGAAAAAGTAATACTGCACGTATTGCGATTGACGACAACGCAGGCATGCGTAAACTTAACCGGCGATTATATGTAGAATTAGGGTTAACAGAGTACTAAGCTACTTGATCCAGGCCAGGGTCCTTTTCCACCAGTAGCCAGGCCGCATGAGCATCAACATAGCCACCGGGCGGCGGCCGGGCAGCTCCTGCCACAGGTTTACAGCGAAGACCAGGGCCAGGAGAGCGGAAGCCAGTTCCGAAAAGGAAAAGGCCAGCCAAACTCCACTTAAACCGAGCAGATCCGGCAGGACCAGAAGCAGGGGCAAAAACAGTCCCAGGTGGCGCAGCAGGGAGAAAAGCATGGCCTTGACCCCTTTGCCCAGAGCCTGTAAGACGGTTGAGACGATAAAAACGATCCCCAGAGCGGGAAATCCCAGCGTAGCGAGGCGGATACCGATGGCTCCGGTCTCGTTTAAGGCCTCATCCTGGGAAAACCAGCCTATTATCCACTCGGGATAGCCCTGCATGAGAACTGCGATTATGAGCAGCAGAACAAAACCTATTACTGCGGACTTTACCAGGGTTTCCTTGATTCGCTCAACCTTACCGGCCCCATGGGCAAAGGCGGCCACCGGAAGTGCGGCCTGGGCCAGGCCAAAAACCGGAGTCAGGCAAAAAGAGCGCACTCGCGAGAATATGCCCAGGGCTGCCACCGCTTCAAAACCGTAAACGGCTACCGTTCGATTGAGAATGGTGATTGTAAACACCCAGGCCAGCTCCATCAACAAGCTGGGGAACCCCACTCCGTAAATCCCCTTCAACACCCTCAAACTGGGGTGAAAGTTCTGCCAATCCCAACTCAGCAAGTAACGCTTTCTAACTACAATTCCAATCAAAAGAGCAGTGCTGAACATTTCCGCCAGAACCGTGGCCCAGGCGGCCCCCTTCATTCCCAGGGCCGGTAGGGGCCCTATTCCAAATATCAACACCGGATCAAATAATACGTTGAGGATTATGCCAACCAGGCCTATGGCCATAGGCAGAACCGTATTGCCCTCCCCCTGAACTATATTCTCCAGAATGATCAAGATGAAGGTAAAAATACAACCGAATAAAATGATTTGCAGATACTCACGGCAGAGCTCGTAGGTATCGGCCGTACAGCCAAAATAGGCCAGCATCTGGTCGAGATAGACCCAGCCCAGCAGGCTAAAGCCAATCCCGTAAATGATGCCTACGATCAGCCCATGCCAGGCTACATTGTCCCCCTGCCTCACATCTCCCTGCCCCAGGGTGCGGGAGATAAGGGAGGTCAGCCCTACTCCGGTGGCGTAAGCCAGAGAGCTTATCAGAACCTGAAGGGGGATGCTCAAGGTCAGGGCAGCCAGGGCGGCCGAGCCCAGGCGGGCCACAAAATAGGTGTCAACCAGGCTGAACATTGAGTATAAAACCATTCCCACCATAGCTGGAAAGGATAGCCTGAAAAGGAGCAGGCCAATACGCTGGGCATCCAGATCAGGCTGGCGCATGAATATCTCCCCCTTCAACTCAAGCTATGAAAAAATAGCGCGGCTTAGTATTCTTAAGATAGCTATAATTGAATTTAACCTGTTGAAGACAAAATACTTGAAGGCTGCTGTGCAGCAAAGCATGAACAAGGAGGGGGAAGGGATGCACCTGCTTATTAAAAACGGCCTGGTGGTAACTATGAACAAGGCCCAGGAGCTTATAAAGACCAACATCCTTATCAAAGGGGATCGCATACTGGCTCTCAGTGATGATTTCAAAGGCATCCCGGTTGATCAGAGCATCAATGCTGAAGGAATGCTGGTTATCCCCGGTTTGATACAGAGCCACATCCATCTCTGCCAGGCGCTGTTTCGCGGCCTGGCTGACGACCTGGAGCTGCTTGACTGGCTGAAACGGCGGATCTGGCCCCTGGAAGCAGCCCATGACCAGGAGACTCTCTACTACTCAGCCCTCTTGGGTTGTGCTGAACTGATCCGGGGCGGGACTACCGGGATTATCGATATGGGCACCGTGCAGCACACTGATTCGCTGTTTCAGGCTGTTAAAAAAGCCGGCTTAAGGTATCTGGGCGGCAAGTGTCTTATGGACCAGGGTGACGATCTGCCGCCCGGACTGTCGGAGAATACCGATAAAGCCATAAAGGAAAGCCTTGATCTGATTAATCGCTGGGACCAGGCTGAAAAGGGACGCCTGCGCTATGCCCTTTGCCCCCGCTTCGCCGTCTCCTGCAGCCCCGGGCTTCTGGACCAGGTCCGGGATTTATCAAAAACACTCAATCTGCCGGTCCATACCCATGCGTCCGAGAACCTGGGGGAAGTCGAACTGGTCAGGCGTTTAACCGGACTCCCCAATATCACCTATTTCAATGATAAGGGTCTCTGCAATGAACGCCTCATAGTAGCCCACTGTATTCATCTAAGCGATGAAGAGATCAATCTGCTGGTCGAAAGTGGGAGCCACATAGTGCACTGCCCGTCCGCCAATCTCAAACTGGCATCCGGCTTCGCACCCATTCCCCGTTTTCTGGAGCGGGGCGCCAATGTATCCCTGGGTGCCGACGGAGCCCCTTGCAACAACAACCTCAGCGCTTTTGTGGAAATGCGGCTGGCTTCGCTGATCCATAAACCGGCCTACGGCCCCCGGGCGATGCCAGCATCGCAGGTTTTTGAAATGGCCACCCTGGGCGGAGCCAGGGCAATGGGACTGGAAAACGAAACAGGCAGCCTGGAGCCGGGCAAGAAAGCCGACCTGGCCCTGGTCAAACTGGAGGCCTGGCATCACTATCCCCTCAATGCCGCGTCAGCTTACGGACACCTAGTCTATCAGGCCTCAGCCTCTGATGTATATGCCACTATCGTGGATGGAAAGATTCTGATGATGGGCAACCGGTTCCTCACCCTTGATGCCAACAAGCTGCGCCGTGGCATAGACCGCTCCCTTCAAACCGTACGCCAACGAACCGGAATTTAAAATCCCCTTTCCAGCGGGGTTTGCCGGGGGCCGGTCAAGACCTCAAGGCCATGGCCTTCGCTCCTGAAGGTCACCGCGCCCACCTGGTCAGTGCGCAAAACCTCAATGGTTTCGTCCTGCAAGGCCTGAAGCACGAGTGGACTGGGATGGCCGAAAATATTGCGTTTTCCCACCGAAATCACCCCATAACGCGGATGGGTTTTACGATAGAGGGGCGGGTATAACGAGTATTTGCTGCCATGATGAGGCAGTTTTAATACCGTTGCCAGCTTAAGCTTCCCTTCCTTATCCAGTCTGTTTAGAACCTCTTCACCCAGGTCTCCGGTCAACAAAGCTGAAAAATCGCCCATTCTGCATACCAGGGCCAGGGAATGGTTGTTGTACTCCTCATCAACCGTCTCTTTTCCGGAGTACAGGACTTCCAGCGACCAAGCCCCTTCATTGAGGACCTGCCCGCTGGCCAGCCCCTTCCAGGCCGCCCCCCGGCTGCTCAACGCATTGCGCCAGTCCCTGTACACATCGGCCCCTGCCAGGCTGACCGGTACGCAGACAGTCTCCACCGGGATTTCATTTACCACCCTTTGCAGCCCGGCCAGGTGGTCGACATCGGGATGGGTGTTCACCGCCCAGTACAGCTGCCTGATGCCGCGGTGGCGCAGATAGGGCAGGACCTTGCGTCCTCCCACGTCACTGAGAGCGCTTCCACCCCCGTCGATCAAAATGAACTTGCCCCGAGGTGTTTTTAACAATATACAATCACCCTGACCCACGTCCACAAATACCACTTCCATTTGGCCCCGGTTGATAAAAGAGGCCGGCAGGCAAATTACAGTGAAAAATACCCCTATACAGATAAATCCCCATCGAATTCCTTTGCTGCCCGATTCTCTAGTCAAAAGAAAAAGGCCGAAGTAAAAGGCGCAGATAGCGGCCAACCCCGGAGCCGCCACCCAGAGGTAGGAACCGGGCAGTTGGAGTATCCAATGATTACCAACCCGGATTATATCAATAAGCACTTCCGCCAGCTGCAGCATAAACACTCCCAGTGGAGTAATAAGCACGCCCAACAGCAGAAAAAGGAATCCTAGCATGACCACCAGTTCGGCAAGGTAAGAAAGGAGCAGGTTGGCAAGAAGTGACACCGGAGATAGGATGTTGAAATAATAGGCGATAAGCGGCAGGACGGCTGCCTGGGCGGCCAGGGGGATGAGCAGCCAGTCCATCCAACGTCCCTTATCAGGCAGGGCCTTTCGCCAACAGGGATACAGGTAAACAAGGCCCCAGGCCGCCAGAAAAGAAAGTTGAAAGGATATCTGAAAAAGGGCGGTGGGCTGGTGAAGCAAAATTATAAGGCCTGACAATCCCAGGCTGTTTAAGAGGTCATTTTCCCTCCCGGCATACAGGGCGGTAAGGGCCAGGGCGGCCATGACCACCGACCGGACTACCGGCGCCGGCCAGTCCACCAGGGTCGCATAGAGCAAAAGGATGGCAAGACTCCCCACCAGCACTACCCGCTTCGAACAACCCAGGCCTTTAAATAAAACGCTGCATAGCAAGGCCAGAAATCCGACGTGCATGCCGGAAACCGAGAAAACATGCACAATGCCGGTCTTCTGGTATTCCTGGTATTCATCCTGATCGATTCCGCTGACGTCGCCTAAAAGCATTCCGCTGAAAATGCCGGCTGTGTCTTTCGGCAGAACATTTTTGATCAGATCCGTACAGCGGGCCCGGTAGCCCTCCAGGAAGCCTGCCCAGTCATCCCCTTCCCCTGCTATTTTCAGATCATCCGGATTCTTTACAGTGAATAGGTAGTAAATCTGCTCGTATTCAAGATAGGCGGCATAATCAAATTCACCCGGATTGCCTGGCCGATCAGGCCGCCTCATCTCCCCCTGCAAAACGACCCGCTGGTATTTTTGAATGTCTGCATTAAAATAGCAAAAGACCTGAAGGCGCTCCCGGTAGGGTTCCGGCTTGTCATTCTTGAGGACAAAGCTGCAACGGCCGTCGGTCAGACACGGCCGGCTCACAATAGTGCCTGATATCCGGCCACTGTTAGTTGAATCATCGACCGGCGGGTGCGAAACTGTCAATTCGGTGTAAGTAAAACCAGCCGCCAAAACCATAAGACAACTCAGCGCCACCCGGGCCTGTTCCTTTTTGAAGGCCGCCCATAACAGGAGCAGCAGGGCCAGGACAGCTGTCCAGCCCCAAAAGCAATGGTAGCTAAAGGCAACCGCCATCGCAAATACTATAAAGCTGCAAAACCAGGCCTTGTTCATGGTTATTTTCCCGGCATCCCCCTGGGTACGGGTCTAAATATCTTCCTACAGGCAGATGATGTCTTTCAAGTCAGCAAACTTCTTATCACCTATCCCGCTGACCTTTTTCAATTCCTCCAGGGTCTTAAAAGAGCCATGGGCTTCCCGATAATCTACGATCCGCTGGGCTATAGCGGGGCCGATGCCCTTTAAACTATCCAATTCTTGAACAGTGGCAGTGTTGATATTCACCTTTCCTGATTTGCTTGCTTGATTGGCTGCCGCCGGGCGGCTGGTATTGGGCGACATTTCTTCACCCTTTTTAGGAATTACGATAGTATCGCCGTCCTTTAAAGGAGCGGCCATGTTTACTCCCCTGGCCTCGGCTTCGGCCAGCAGGCCGCCCGCCATCTCCGCCGCCTGGTATACCCGGTCGCCTTCGCGCAAAGCATATACTCCGGGTTTGGATACCGCCCCGGTTACATAGACTTTAATCTCTTTGAGCGCAGTCGGCTCCGCTTTTTCGTTTTGCTGGGCATCCGCCTGTTCACTCAAGGCCAACCGGGATTGTTCCTTTTCGGTTTTAAAGGCGGCATATTTCATTCCCCCGAAAAATCCCACAATTAACACAACAACCGCCGCCGCCAGCAGTCGTTTATCAATTTCCGGCATGATACACCCACCCTTATTTATCATTATTACCCATATTTTACTATATTTTGGGCAAAACAGACAATCGTTTTCCGTTCCTTAAGTTCACTTCACCAGCCTCTGACTTTTAATCAGGGTGTATAATTCAAAGGAAAAGACATACCCAAGTTTTATTTAAATGAAAGGCATTGCGGATAATAATGAATAAAACCATCACCAGGCTGATTCAAGAATATGTCAAGTCCTATCCCCGTGAAAAAGCTACTCACGCCCTGTGGGAAACACCACTGGTGGCCTTTGCCCGGGCTGATGATTCCAGATTTTTAGATCTGAAGCAGCAGGTTGCTCCATCCCACCTGCTGCCGTTGGATTTACTCCCTACGGCCAGGAGTGTAATCTGTTACTTCCTGCCTTTTAACCGGGACATAACAAGAAGCAATGGTGAGGGTGACGAATTCTGCTCCGATCCCTGGGCTTTCGCCTACCTGGAAACCAACCAGCTCATTCAAGACCTCAATGATCATTTGAAAACCCGGCTGGGCATGATGGGGCATGAATCGGCCGTTACACCGGCCACGCACAATTTTAACCCGGAAACCCTGCTCAGCAACTGGTCCCACCGGCATATAGCGGTAATTGCCGGTCTCGGCACACTGGGATTAAACCGCATGCTCATTACCGAAAAAGGCTGCGGTGGGCGCCTGGGAAGCCTGGTCACTTCACTGGTTTTTACCCCTTCAAAAAGTTGTGCGGATCCGGCCTGCCTCTATTACTATGACCAAACCTGTAAGAAATGCCTGAAAAGCTGCCCCGGCCAGGCCCTTGAGGAAGAATCCTTCGATCGCTTTCGCTGTTACGATCACCTGCTGAAAAATGCCGAGCTCCACCGGGAAAAAGGCTGGGTGGACGCCTGCGGCAAATGTTTGACCAGGCTGCCCTGCTCCTTCACCGATCCGGGGAAAAAAGCCCGGCAGAAGCGTTGCACCCGTGATATGTCCTAAGTTAAGGCTGGGAATCCCGTTGTCTGGTGGCTTAGCACCATTTTTAAAGGTTTTCCGTATCCCCTTTATGGGAATAACAGTTTACGGCATAGCCGCCGCGCCGGGTAAATTTCGGCCACTAGTACTCGATTAACCCTAATTCTGTGTATTACTCGTCGAGGAAAATTTTTGCAGGGCAAGGCGGAGGGCGGCTTCTTGCCGTCCTGGCACCGCCGCATTAGCCCGTCCGTGGGCGTCAAATGAGTAATACTGGACGTATTACGATTGACGACAACGCAGTCATGCGGAAATTTAACCGACGATAATATATAGAATTAGGGTTAACCGAGTACTGAATAGTTGCATTCGACCCCTTTATATAATATAATGATTTTCGTGGTGGACAATTGAATAGCATAAAGGCTGAGAACCGGAGTAGTAGGCCAGCCAAGCAGAGAACTGCCGGGAGGTGCAAGGCGGTACAGTTTGGTCGAACTCACCGGGGAGCTTTACAGGCGAAAATCAGCCTGTGACGGTTAAACCGTTACCTGTAATGAGTAGACAACGTGGGGCTATGGCGAAGTTGGGATCGCGCTTGAATGGCATTCAAGAGGCCGTGGGTTCGA
>JBDKUE010000020.1:0-58511 GCA_039679855.1 Syntrophomonas sp. | reverse complement strand
CAAGTGCTCCTCCATGGCCGTTTGCCCGTTGTATTTGCCGCGGCAGGTTATGAAATACTGGGCCCGTTTCATCACCACCCCGATGCGCTTCAGGTCGTCAAAGCCCAGAGAGCCTACTCTCCGGGCGACCAGGATTCTTCGGGCGGATTTCACTCCGAGTCCCGGCACCCGCAGCAGCTGTTCGTAGTCGGCCCGGTTGATTTCCACCGGGAAATAGTGCAGGTTGCGCAACGCCCAATCGGTTTTGGGGTCGTAGTCTTCAGCAAAATTGGGGTTTTTATCGTCTAACAATTCCTCGGCATTGAAACCGTAGAAGCGCAGCAGCCAGTCGGCCTGGTAGATGCGGTGTTCACGGAGCAAAGGCGGCTTTGCCAGGTCGGGCAGGTTGGGATGCCGGGCTACCGGAACGTAGGCCGAATAGTATACTCTCTTTAAATGATATTTGTTATAGATTGACTCGGAAAGTCTTAATATTTGCAGATCGGGGTCGGGGGTGGCCCCCACGATCAGCTGGGTGGTCTGCCCTGCCGGAACAAACAAGGGCGCCTTGCGAGATTTTCTTCGTTCTTCCTTGGCCGCCCTTATATGCGAATTCAGGAACGACATGGGTTTTATTATGCCTTCCTTTTTCTTCTGGGGAGCCAGAAGCTTTAATCCCTGCTGGGAGGGCAGCTCGATGTTGACGCTCATGCGGTCCACGTAGCGCCCCGCTTCTTCTATCAGCCGGGTGTCGGCCCCGGGTATGGCCTTCAGATGAATGTAGCCGTTGAAGCGGTGCTCCTCGCGCAGCTTCTTAACCGTTTGCAGCAGTATTTCCATGGTGCGATCGGGATGAGTAGACACCGCTGTGCTCAAGAAAAGCCCTTCTATATAGTTGCGGCGGTAGAAATTCATAGTGAGGTCGCAGACTTCCTCAGATGTGAGCGTCGCCCGGGGAATATCATTGGAAACCCGGTTGACGCAATAGGAGCAGTTGTAGACGCATTCATTGCTCTGCAGGATTTTAAGCAGGGAAATGCAGCGGCCGTCGTCTGACCAGCTGTGGCAGATGCCCATTGTGGCGCTGTTCCCCACTCCACCGGGCTGGTTGGCGCGGTTGCTTCCGCTGGAAGAACAGGATACGTCGTATTTAGCAGCATCAGCCAGGATTTTTAGCTTTTCTATGGTATCCATACAACAACGCTCCGAACATATATTCTAGATTCAATTCTATCACAATACTCTTTCGAAAAGAACAGTCGTTCTATGTCAGAGCGCCTTTTTCCAAAACGGCCGCATTTATATTAAAATATAACGGGGTGAATAGATATGAAAGATGAAAACCGGGATTTTGATAAAGATGCCGCTACCTGGGATGAGAATGCCGGGCGGATTAAGATGGCAACCAATATCGCCAATTCCATAAAGTATGCAGTGGCTCTGGACAATAGTATAGATGTGCTGGACTTTGGCTGCGGGACCGGTCTCCTTACCTTGCAGCTGCAGCCCCTGGTACGCAGTATTAGCGGTTTCGATAGCTCCAAAGGCATGCTGCAGGTGCTTGAAGACAAAATTAAAAACCAGAATATCGACAATGTAACCACCACGTATATTGATATCGAACAGGGCGGCATTTTGAAATCCTCCTATGACCTGGTGGTGTGCAGTATGACCCTGCACCATGTACGAGAGCCCCAACTGCTCATCAAACAGTTCAAGAACGTCTTAAAACCCGACGGCATCTTATGCATCGCCGACCTGGACAGCGATGGAGGCCTCTTCCACGGGGCCAATAGCGAAGGTGTTTTTCACAATGGGTTTGATCGGAACATGTTGCGAGAGACCTTGAGAGAAGCGGGTTTTGGCAATATTCAGTTTCGCACCGCAGCAGAAGTAGTGCGGTTCATTCCCGGAGGCCTGCGCCCCTTTACTATATTTCTAGCCACTGGCCTGAAGATGGCTAAACAGACTGCTTATTAAATATTTATCAATTCTCATCTCCTCATCATTTAGCAGCGGATCATCTAACGCGGCCATTTGTATTTCCCTTCTTGTATATTTCTGTAAAATATTAATAGCGAAATCCAATCTTCACGCTTAGCAGTCTTATTATTGTAAGGGTTGTTAACCGGTTAGCCTTATAGTTCGATTAGGGAGGCAGCGTATGGTTCCTGCAGACATGGATAAGGTTAAAAAGGCATGCAAAGGTGATAGCGAGGCCTTTTCTGAGCTTATCCAGGAAAGAAAGGCTGAAATTTATAAAATTGCCTATACCTATATGAAGAATCAGGATAATGCCCTGGATGTGGTGCATGAGGTCGTATACAAGGCGTTCATTTCGGTGGCAAAGCTGAAAAGCCCGGAATCTTTTAATACCTGGCTGATCAGAATTACAGTCAACTGCTGCATGGACAGCCTGAAAAAGATCCAGAAGCTGGCCCGGTTTGAAGAAGCCTGCGTTTATTCGGAAGAAGCGGCGCAAACGGATGCCTGGGACGACAGCGCCAATCTAATCTCCAGCATCGATCTGTTTAAGGCCATCGATAAGCTCAACATTGAGCAGCGGACCATAGTGGTCTTGAAGTACTACCAGGACCTTACTCTGGCCCAGATTGCTGAAATACTGGTCTGTCCGCTGGGAACGGTCAAAACCCGCTTGAACAAGGCATTGAGCCTGTTAAGAAGGGACCTTAAGGAGGGCTATAATGAGAGCATGTAAAGACGATTTCGATAATATTAACGTGCCTGAGATGGAATTGGATGCAGTGGTCAATCGGGCCATAAGCAAGGGCAAAAGGCAGATAAGGATTAGAAAAGGCTTTAGGATGGGTGCATCAGCCGCCATGATCGGCCTGTGCATCCTGGGCAGCGGGTTTGTATCAACATCTATGGCCAAAGTGCTGGTGAACATCCCATTTGTAGGATCAGTATTTGAGAGTTTCGCCGACAAGGATCTGGCCAACCTCAAGACCAGCGACCTTACCAGTCTGGAAGACATGCAAATCACCGCCAATGGTATAACGGTTGCCATCAAAGAAGTGTATTATGACCGATCCAACATCAGCATCGCCTACCTGGTAAGCGGCGCTGACTATACCGATAAAAAGCACTTTAGTGCGGTTTTTGCCTGCAACGGTCTTCCGATCGGCGGAGGCGGCGGTGCTTGTTACAATCAGATAGCAGATAAATTATACTCCGGGCTGGTTAAGTACTACCCGGGAGTTGGTTCCGAACTTCCCGACAAGTTCAACCTGGAAGTTATTTTGACTGACAATATGGAAAAGGCTCAGGAAAGCCCCTATCGTTTTGTCATCCCGGTGACCCGCAGCCAGGCCGATGAAAAAACCAGACCATTTCTGGTTATGAAGTCAGCCCAGTCCGGTTCCGGCGAGCGGACTCTCCTGGTCAAAAAGATCGTATTTACTCCGGTTTCCACCCTGGTTGAGTACGACTACACCCATCCCGATGAACCGGGAGGACCGGATAAGAATGAACACGGGGTGGCATTGACCGTGCCCTCCTTGATTAAGAATGGCATCAGGGAGGTTTTGGAGGGCGATACCCTGGCCTTTCAAGGGAATCACAAAATCAGGCTTATTCGCAGAGCCGGGCAGGAACTGAATTGCGGCAGCCACAGCTGGCATGTAGACAAGAAAAACGATCTGTATACCAACCAATGCCGCGCTTACTTTGGAGCCAGTGATGATGTGAACGGTGATTGGACACTGGAACTGGTGCCTCAAAAAGGTGAAACTATAAAAGTCGATTTTACAATATAATTTAAGTTTCATGGTCTGTTGAACGGGATAAGCCGCACCCTTATCCCGTTTAACTTGCTGGCACAAACTACAAAATTTTTCACATTTCCTGTTCAAGTATTTCAAGATTTCTAAAGAGCCGGTAAATAAATGCTGATCTTGGTGCCCTGCCCCAATTTGCTTTCCACCCAAATGTCTCCCTGGTGCTGGTCTATGATCCACTTGGCAATGGAAAGACCCAGACCCGCTCCACCACTTTCTCTGGTGCGCGACTTGTCTGCCTTGTAAAAGCGGTCGAATATCAGGGGCAGATCCTCCGCGGCAATTCCCTTGCCGGTATCCTCTATGGTAATCAGGGCACGGCTGCCTTTTAACCCGCAATTTATGCTTATGGAGCCGCCTGACGGGGTGTATTTAATGCTGTTGTCGATAAAGATTCTCAGGGCCTGTTTGATTAAAGCCCTATCACCGTCAACCATAAGCGTTTCATTCACAACACCGCTAATGGTATGTTCGGCATCTATCAAACTGGTTTCTTTTAGCACCTCTTCAACCAGCAGGTTCAGGGCGAAAGGCTCGGTTTGCAGAGCCTGTTTCTTTTTATCGGCGCTGGCCAGAAACAAGAGCTTTTCCACCAGCTCCTTCATGTAATCGGATTCGCCCTTTATGGCGTCAATCGATTCCTGCAGAACCGCCCGGTCTTCCTTGCCCCAGCGCTGCAGAAGGTTGGCATAGCCCTGAATAACGGATATCGGGGTTCTCAGTTCGTGGGAGGCGTCAGATACGAAGACTTCCTGTTTTTCAAAGGATGTCTGAATGCGATCCAGCATCTCGTTGAAGGTTACCGCCAGCTCTTTCAATTCATCGTGGGAATCAACCACATCCAGGCGGGTGTCAAGCTCACCCACCGATATAGAGCGTGCGGTCCTGGTCATAGTGTTTATGGGGCTGAGCATCCTGCGGCTGGTCCTGGCACCCACTCTGATCATTATTAATACAGCCAGGAGAAAGGCGATGGCTATGGATACAACCAGGTACTGAAGGTATAATGTCTCTCCCGTTAACAGTTTCGCGCTCTCTATTTTACGCACCTCGTTGTTGGGATAGATGGTCGTCTCATAATACAGATGCTGCAAATTGCCGTCAATGTAAGCCCCGCCGTATATATTCACCCGGCTGGCATCGGTTTCACCCGTTGTACCTTCCGCTGTGCTATAGATAGCCTTGCCGTTCTGGTCATACAGAGTGATGGTCACGTTTTCCACATCAGCCAGCTGTTTGATTGGTTCCCCGGGAATATCCGCACCATCCCCCATCAAGCGGACCACCACCAGGTTGTTCTTTTCCATGGCCTGACCGGAATTGTATATCAGAAAAGAGGCAAACGCCGCGGTAAGCAAGGTGCCCAGGGTAATGAGTACAGTTATAAAAAGCAGGGTATAGGTGAGGGTGGTTTTAAAGGTCAGAGAAAACCGCAAACGGTTGCTTATTTTCCTGGATATCTCTTTAAACAACCGGGGAATGATGGGTAAAACCTGTTTTAATATCATGGCCAGAATGGACGCTGTTGTCTTTATTATGTACGCCAACACCCTGGCCGCTTTTTTAATGCTGCTCATGTTTAAATACGTAACCCACTCCACGCACGGTGTGGATCAGTTTAGTTTTATAGGGATCATCGATTTTACTGCGCAGGTATCTGATATAAACATCCACGACATTGGTATCTCCGAAATAGCTGTATCCCCAGACCCTTTCCAGGATCTTTTCCCGGCTCAAGACCAGGTTTTCATTCTCCACCAGATATTGAAGCAGATCGTACTCTTTTTTAGTAAGTTCAACGGCATCGCCGGCATAGCTCACCAAATGCCGGCCCTGGTCTATGGTGAGCGTTCCGGAAACGATGACATCCTCTACCTGGAGCCGGCCTTTCCGCCTTTTTAAGAGCACCCTTATCCGGGCCAGAAGCTCCTCTATGGCGAAGGGCTTGGTCATGTAGTCGTCAGCCCCGATATCCAGCCCCATCACTTTGTCGGTTACCGCATCACGGGCGGTGAGTATAATTACGGGCGTCTCCTCCGACTGGCGAAGACGCCTCAATACTTCCATTCCGTTTAACGACGGCAGCATGACATCGAGTATGATCAGATCGAACCCGCTGCTCTCCGCCATTTCCAACCCGAGACGGCCGTCATGGGCCTGCTCGACCTGGTAGCCTTCATGAATCAACTCCAGCTCCAAAAAGCGGGCTATTTTCACTTCATCTTCAATGATCAATATCTTCTCGCCGGCCATGCAACCCACTCTTTCACCAGTAAATACTTTCCGGGCCGCCCGGATTCAGGTCCTTGGTTATAATGTTGGCATAAACTGCCTTGATAGGCAAATAGCTACCTTGAACCCATTATATTTAAATCTTGGCCATGGCATCTGTCACCTTTTCGCTCACTTTGGAAGCGGCCGACGAAGCTTGCTCCAGAGTCTGGTTCAGTTTTAAGTCCTCACCGGAAGGTCCTTTTACCCTGATCTTGTAACCGGTAAAAAGAGCTACCAGCAGCCCGGCTATGGTAATAGGCGGCGCTATGACGGTAATGATGATCACTACGGTCAAGGGCAGATCAACGATATTTTCATTATTTTTAGTAATAATCAGCCTGGTCGCATGGCATTTCTTGACCAGCCTTTTTAAGGATCCCCAGAAGCCCGCAGCCCCGTTTTCCTTTGGAGGCGGCTTTATCTTATCCTGTTTTTCAAGGTAGATGAGCGCGTCCACGATATCGCCGTTGCACTTTTCCAGGGCTTCTTTGGCCTCTTCGTAGCTTACATTAGCCCGTTCCCGCAGCATCTCTATTAGTTCCAAATTTGCCGACATATTGTTTCCTCCTTAATCGCTTGAGATGCCTACAGTATATAAACGGTCAATTAAAGGAGGGTTAGTCATAGATTAAAAGCAGATTAAAAAAAAACAGCCTGAAATCTCAGGCTGACCTAATTTCCTATTTGCTTTTGATTTTATTCAAGTGATTTAAGGTTTTGCTGGGCAGCATCAAAGTTAGGCCTGATACTTAAGGCCTGATTGAAGTCGGCGATGGCCTCATCTTTTTTCCCGAGGCGATAATAGGCCACACCGCGCCAATTAAATGCTTCTGCATTCTTGGCGTCTTGCTCTATATATTTGTTTAAATCACTAATGGCTTTATCAAACTCCTGAATTTGGATGAAAGATACACCCCGGTTAAAGTAATACGCCTTTTCCGGCTTTAAATTAATAGCCTGGGTATAATCATCAGCTGCTCCCCGGTTGTCTTTTCCTGCTGCTTTGGCCAACCCCCGGTAATTATATAGTTCTGCATTCTGCGGATCGATTGCGAGCCCCTTCTCCGCCATTTTCATGGTTTGATCCGGGTTCCTCAGGTCGTAATAAAGGCTGGCGGCAATGGCATAGCCTTTGACATAAGACGGATTCAAACTGATGACCTTTTCAATATAACCGATAACCAGTGGGCTATACAGTCCAAAGTCATTCACTTGCTTGGCGTCTACTCCTTGATTCATAATTATGCGTATTTCGTAATGATAGAGGCCCAGGTTATGTTCCAGGCAGGCAAAGCTTTCAGATCTGGTCACGGCTTGCCTGGGCGTCCCATCCTCCCCTGTAGACTGAACCGTGCTTGAAGAGGTTCGATAACTATGCGCTAGATCATCGGATTTTCCTTGAGCGGCCGCAAATTTAACCATGTAAACCTGTACTTCGGCTATTGAGCGATTAAACGAATTATCGGTGGTGGGTTGAAGCTGCATATATGATACCTCAGCGGCACTAGGGAATTGAGTGTTTGGCTGGGCAACTTCCCGCTTTATGACTTTATAACCATTGGCCGATGAAGGCAAAAGGTCTCCGGTGCTGACGTCGGAAGGCAGTACAGCCTGTACTGAGACCGCCGGCTGCTGGTTTGAGATACTGTTTTGGTTGGTAGCAGAGCCGGGGGAACTGACATGAGTATCCGGAAGGGGAACTTTGGAAGCCCAAACAAAAAAGATAACTACGGAGACGGCGATAGTTATCAGCCAGCCTATCCACTTCTTTGACTTTTTAACCAGACTGATAATTATTCCTACAATCGAAACAAAGATCGCGCAAACTGATAAAAAGGCCAGAAATCCCCAATATCCCTTGAGCATAAATAATATCAGCAAAGCCCCCGGTATCGCCCGCTTCCAAAACCGTTTGTTTTTGTAGAACGGCAGGTTGGGCTCAGGAATCTCCTGGGGAATTACTTCGTTTTCAAAAGCGTCATCGGCTGAAGAAGCCTGGTTTTCCACCGGGTCAATTAGTATTTTTTCGGTTTCTTTTTCGACCGACTGTTCTTCGTACTCCTTATTATCCAAAATGATTCTCCTTTCCATTGTTTTCTTGCGAGGAACACTTTCTACTAAATAATTTAAAATTCGATAAATTTCGATAATTTTCCTCTAAATGATTATTCAGTTTTTTTTAGAAGGATTAGGACAAAGAAAAAAGCGCATTAAAATTTGATTAGAAATGGCACTAATGTAAGCAGTGTGGCGCTTTCATCTATATAATAGATAAAAGCGCCATGTTTTTTACAACGGCGATCCTTACGGTGGGGGGAGTATCATGAGATTTTTAGGCAACATCATCTGGTTGATATTCGGTGGGATCATTGGAGCTATTCTATGGGCTCTGGCAGGACTGCTCTGGTGTATAACCATTATCGGCATACCATTTGGGGTTCAGTGTTTTAAAATCGCCGGCTTTGTGCTGTGGCCCTTCGGCCGGGATATTGATGTCGGCAATTTTGGGGCGGGCGGTTTGATTTTAAACATACTCTGGATTATTCTGTGCGGATGGGAGCTGGCCATTCACCATTTGGTAGTCGGCCTGGTATTCTGCATAACCATTATCGGAATCCCGTTCGGGCTTCAGCATTTTAAACTGGCCAAACTGGGGCTTATCCCCTTCGGCGCCCGGTTCTATTCCCTGTCCAATCCCCCGGTGACCCGGTAGAGACATCTAATCAACCAGGCGGCGTTCCTCGCTTATTTCTTTCACTATGTAAAGCGGCCGCCGTTTGGTTTCCAGGTAGGTGCGGGAGAGATACTGGCCGACAATGCCGGTACAAAAGAGCTGGATGCCGGTGATAAAGAGCAGGATGCATACCAGGGAGGGCCATCCGTAGGCCGAGCCCCCCCAGATGAGCTGGCGGATTATGAGCATTCCGATCATGAAAAACGAGATGAGGAAAAACGCCACCCCGACCACGGAAGATATGGCCAGGGGGGTGGTGGAAAAAGCCATTATACCGTCAAGGGAATAGGCATAGAGCTTCCAAAAAGACCATTTGGTCTCACCCGCCACCCGCTCCCGATTGTCGTATTCGATCCACTTGGTTTTAAAACCCACCCAGGCAAAGATGCCTTTGGAAAAGCGGTTGAATTCGCTTATTTGGAGAATGGAATCCACCATCTGTCGGGTCATCAGGCGAAAATCCCGCTCGCCGTCGACCAGTTCAATGCTGGAGATGCGGTTTATTATGCGGTAGAAGCGCCGGGCGAAAAAGGAGCGCACGGGCGGCTCCCCATCCCGGGTGGCTCTCCGGGTGGCTGCGCAGTCGTAGCCTTCATTTTCGATGATATGATGCATATCTTTTATCAGGGAGGGGGGATCCTGCAGATCGGCGTCCATGATGGCCACGTAATCACCACAGGTATTCTTCAAACCGGCGTAGATAGCCGATTCCTTTCCGAAGTTCCTGGAGAACGATAGGTATTTGACCCGGTCGTCCTTTCTCTGCAGTTCTTTGAGCTGCCCCAGGGTATTATCCACCGACCCGTCGTCGACAAAGACAAATTCAAAGTCCACCCCGCTCATTTCCGACGCCAGTTTATAAACTTCGGCATAGAAATAATTCAGGGCCTCTTCTTCGTTATAGCAGGGCACTACTATGGAAATTTTTTTCATGCAATCACTTCTCCTTGACCCTTGTCTCTGAATACAATCCACTTGTTGAAAAAATAGTTTATGATGACTACCGCCGTATTGGCGGTTATTTTAACTACCAGGTCTTGAAAATGCAGAAGATTAATCATTACAAAGACGATCCCGGTATCGATAAACCCGGAAAATATCCGACAGCCCATAAAGCTCAAACACTCTTTAAGCATAAATACCAGTCCCCGGCCACCGCTGGTAAACACATAAGCCCGGTTGCTGGCATAGGCGAAGAGAACCGCCGCCAGCCAGGCTCCGGCATTGGCTGCTAAATACTGCACTCCCACCAGCCTGGTGAGGCAAAAGTAAGCCGCAATATTTACCATGGTGGTCAGACCTCCGAAAATCAGATACAGTAATATCTTTCTGTATTTCTGATATGCCTCACGCATTTTCTCTCACCGCCTTGCATTTGGGCAAAGGGCGGCTCCTTTCTGGTCATTAGCATGTGTACGGATTTCTCTTATGAAATTACCGGGCATATTTTGCCCAGAATATGCCAAACTATGCAGGGGTATTGGAGCAAACTCTCGGAGGTTTTGATATGCAATCAGAGGAAGGAAACAAGAAATACTTGTGGTTGATCTTCGGCCTGGCAGCTCTGACCATCGCCGCCTATGTGCTTTTCCAGCCTCCCCGGCCGGGTCTGGCTGACCAGGGCGACTTTGCTCGGATTATGTTTGCAGCGGGGATAGAACCCACTCCAGAAAACCTTAACGACCCGAATTCTGTGAGGTTTCTGGACTACCCGGTAACCGAATACAAGATATCCGAGCCAAATCCTTTAAGGCTCCTGGCTATGCTGGCCGGAACCAGTATGGCCTATCTGATCTCTTTCATAACCCTTACCTGCAAGCTGCTCGGCCAGGATACCTTTAAGACCTCATACCTGGCGCTTGTTTATTTGATAATGTACCTGTCGGCCCTTTATATAACCTTGAAATACCTTAATATAAAAAGCCGGGTGAAACTGGCTCTGTTCATGTTAATTGCCCTGCTGGTATTCCTGGACGGCAATTACCTGGTGTGGTTCAACAGCCTGTACGGTGAGCCGATGATGATTACCAGTCTGGCGCTTTATATCGCCGCCTGGACTTACTATATTTATCAACGCAGGGTATCAAAATCAGAAGCCGGACTTTTTAATAGAATAATGTGCATCTTCGCCGCCGCTTTCTTGTTGATAGGCTCCAAATTGCAGGTTGTCTCGGCCCTGCCTGTCATTTTATTGATGCTGGCCGGTTTGTTCCTGGAAAACAGAAAGCTTTTAAAAAAGGATGAAGTATGGCTATTCGGAATCTTGTATGTATTTTTGATACTTTATCCGGCCGGTTTCAGTCTGGCCAACCGCAGCATTTATAAAGAAACCCAGTACAATGCGGTCTTTTATGGCATTTTGAAGGACTCTCCCAGCCCGGCCCAGGATCTTTTAGATCTTGATCTAAATCCGGACCTGGCCGTTGATGCCGGGAAGCACGCTTTTTTACCCCAAGAAGAATACGTTAAATACGTTCCGCACAGTGACCTTACCGAAGATCAGTTTTACAGCCGGATGAGCAATGGCAAATTGATCAAATTCTACCTCACCCACCCGGGTCGTTTCATTAAAGGAATGGAATATACGGCCGGTCAGGCATTTACCACCAGCACCTTTCTGGGCAAGTACTCCCGTCAATACAGCGAAGAACCGGTTCGAGAATTCGATCGCTTTACCCTGTGGTCCAATCTGCGTGATCAACCTGCCTTAAAAAACCCGTGGTTCATTCTGTCTATGTATTTTTTGGTAATGACCGTTTTACTGTATGAATACATCAAGCATCCCGGGCAGGAGGCAGTCAGGGCCAGAATTCGTTTGCTGTGGTCGGTGATAGCCATTGGCCTGCTGCAGTTCCCCATGCCCCTGGTGGGTAACGGTCAGGCCGATACCGGCAAGCAACTGTTTTTGTTTAATTTTATCTTCGATCTGATGCTGGTGATCTCGGCCTGCTGGTGCCTGCACCGGTTTATAGACTGGTGTCAGCAAAAAAGGTGCCTGAAGGCTGACGCCTCAAGCACCCCTACCCCTTAAACGGGTTTACTCCAAACCTATGGCAAATTCGCAAACCGTGTCGCCGCGTCCGATGGAACGAACCATATCAACCTTGACGGCTCTTTTCGCCGCCCGGGCGAAGATCTGCTCCATCATACCCTGGGAGCAGTGGCATTGCACCGGGTGCAGTTCAATAAGACCAGATCGAACCAAGGGGCATCCGCATTCGCTAAATACGCCCCGGGATAGTTCACCTTCCTTAACCCAGCCGCCGACCAGCCCGCGATCGGCGCGAAGCAGGTTCCACCCTTCAGTCAAATCATCAATAGATTCAATGCTCTTGCCCAGGTATTGTTCACTGAGCGTCCATATATCTGATGAACATTGGAATGCAGCCGGCTTCATTATTTGGATCCGGTCGCGTTCAGCAAGGCTTGCCAGCCCTTCATGCAAGCCCTTGATCCAGCGTTTGTTCATGCCTATCGGCATCTTCATAATAATAACCTCCCCCCGCTTTCTCTAATTACCATAATAAACCTGATTTCCTTTAAAATGAATATTTTGACCTCTTTCCCTTAGTGAACCTTATGCCATTTTTTCGAACCCATTCCCAACCTTTACCGCATCCCCATAAAGCATAATAAATGATATATATTGATTTTTGCAATATATACTTTACATTTAGCCTGATATATATTATAGTTAAGGTGTCAGGAGGTGCCGCCCTGGTGAAAAATAAGAAATTGAAGCTAGCCCGTATAGAACACGATTTATCACAGGAACAATTAGCCGAAATGGTCGGGGTTACCAGACAGACGATCAGTCTAATTGAATCCGGGAACTACAATCCAACCCTCAAATTGTGTACAGAAATTTGTAAAGTGCTGGGTAAAACCTTAAATGATCTGTTTTGGGAGGAATGAAACATGAATACTGAAAAAATTCTCAAAGAAGCGAGAGCAGTTATGCTGACCTGTTTAGCCATCGGCATGGTATTGCTTGCCACCGGTGTAGTATTTAGGATTGCCCATCTAAATATTATATCGAACAACAACGCGCTGATCGGGCTTTCTTTTATTCCCTTAAGCCTGGCCTTTATTTATTATTATAAGATTTCGATGATCAGAAAAAACCCTCAGAAGATGCGGGAAACTATCATCAACGAAAACGATGAACGGCTGGTGGCGTTAAAGAACGAGGTTGATGCCAAAGCTTTTAAAATTGTTCAGGGCGCCATAATATTGACCTACTCCGGCTATACCTTTATGGTGCCGGCTGATATCTTTGAATCGGTTGGGTGGTGGATATTACTTATCCTGCTCTTTCTATCGTTTATCTCCCAGGGAATTCTGGGCAAGGTGATCATGCCTTCAAACATTGCCGAAGACAGCGAAGAATAATTGGGTCTTCTTAAGCGAGTAAACTGTCATAAGGAGAAATCCGTCCACCCTGATAGGTGGCCAGGGCATAGGCCTTTTCCATCAAGCTCAACTTCTGCAGCATAATATCCTGCGGCCACCTAACATAGCATTTATTACTATATAGTACTAATAGTTTGAAGGTGCCTTTATGGCACTCCAGGCAAATGTACCTTAAACGCCGGCCAGGTTAAGCATAAACTCTGCCACTCTCTGTTCATGCCAGTATTCATCGCTGTCCACCTTGGGCATGAACCCCACGTGGCCGCCCCATTTAGGTACTTCCAGGAAGATATTGTTGTTGCTGCGAGCCTCCTCCCAGGGGTAGCATTCCGGTCCCAGGATGGGATCGTCGGCCGCATTGATGATCAGGGTCGGCACGGCAGTATCATGCAAGACCCGGAGACAGGAAGCCCGGTGCCAGTAGTCCTCGGCATCGATAAATCCGCTTAAGGGGGCGGTAACCAGATTGTCAAACTCTTTCAAGGTCTTGAGCGAGTCGAGTGCGACTTCTCCCAGTTCGGGATACCGGGGGATCTTTTCTTTAACCTTGTCACAAAGCATCTTGAGGAAGCGTTTGCTGTATAACCGGTTTTTTAACTTATCAAGTTCTATAGATGAAGAACGGAGATCGCAGGGAGCAGACACCGCCGCAACACCTTTTATGTCAGGCTTGATACCGGCTCCGTTTTCCCCGGCGTATTTCAACACCAGGTTGGCCCCCAGGCTGAAGCCCACCAGATAAAGACTATTATAGCTTCCTTTAGTTCTTACTGAATTCAGAACATCCTCCAGATCATCGGTTGCGCCTGCCGTATAATACCGCTTTTGCAGGTTGGATTCGCCGCTGCAGCCCCTATAATTATATGAGACTACATCAACGCCACGCCGGTTAAAGGACCTGGCCATTCCTGTCATATAGGCGCGATCAGAGCAGCCCTCCAACCCGTGGCAGAGAACCGCCAGCGAATCAACCGCTTTTTGGTCAGGTGCATGACTCCAATCCAAATCGATGAAATCTCCATCGGTTGTTGTTATCCGCTGCCGCGTATAATTGACATCAATGATTTTCCTGAACAGGGTGGGAAAAACAGTCTGAATATGAGCATTCCTGAAAGCCCATGATGGTTTGAAACCTGATTCTATTACCGGCATCTTATTTACCTCGCTCGCGTTGTTTGGACTTGTGAATTGACCATGCTACCGCACTAAAAAGATATTTTAACATTTCGTGGCAATATCCTGCCAGAAAGACTTTATTAGTATCCAAATCACCTGCCGCGGCATATCTTGAATAGTATGGAAAGGTTTGACCTTCCTGTCCGCTCGTGCTATTTTTATATTCAAGACAAACTTAAAGGGGTTGGTCAGTCCGATTCATTGCAACAATCGAATGAATTGGAAGCGGGGTATTTAAAACAACAGTTTTGGTTCCAATTAAGTCAGGTGTGTGTTTTCACTGACTCTATTGGTGATGAGTTGTTTTAAGTATTCTGGGAGATCTGCCTTTACCGACGTCTCAGGATTCTGAGGCGTTTTTCGTTTCCCAGCTTATGGAACTTTGCTTTACTTTTAGTAAGCACAAGTTTATTTGACCAAATTAAACTTTATTCTACTATTTTGTTAAAATGTTGCATTAAGGAGAGTGTGATTATGAAGATAATTAAAAAAAATATGATCGATTTGGCCGGGTTGAAGGACGCCATCAAGAAACCGGAAATTTATCAAAAGAGCACTTGCAAGTTTTGGGATGACGAGCATATATCAGGTGAAATGCTGAAATTTCACCTGGACCCCGATGTTGAGGCAGCCAGTAAAACCAGAAAAACAATTGAAGCGGAAACCGGTTTTATTATCAGGTTTACCGGCATGAACGCCAGTCACCGTGTAGTGGACCTGGGCTGCGGCCCGGGACTTTACGTAAGAGAGTTCGCCCGAGCTGGAGCAGAGGTGACAGGGGTTGACCTATCGCCCAACTCCATAAATTATGCCCTCCAGCACATTAAGCCGGAATTCGAAAAGGTCAGGTTCGTCAACATGAATTATCTCGATATGGATTTTGCAGCTTCTTTTGATATCGCAACTATGATTTTTTATGACTTCTGTGTGCTAAACCCGGATGAGCAAAACCGGCTGCTAAACAATATACACCGGTCGCTTAAAAGCAATGGAGTCTTTATTTTCGATGTAGTTACGGTTAACCGAAAGGTCCCGGAATCGACCAGCATTTCTATCTGCGATGGCGGCTTTTGGAGTCCCGAACCATACATCGAAATTATGAACACCTGCTTATATGAAGACCAGCACACCGAGGGGATGCAGTACACGATTATTGCAAAAGACGGAACAACCAGGATAATAAGGCTCTACCACCGCCTGTTCAGCCGGGATGATATAAAAAAGCTGCTCGCAGAAAACGGCTTTGAGATGGTGGGTATCTATAATAATATGCAGGGTGAAGTTCTGAGCGAGGGTACCGAGACTTTTGGAATTATTGCCCGAAAGGTTTAATAAAAAGCTTCTAACAGCCTTATCTATGCCTGCCCAGGAACTGTTTGACCAGCTTTCTCGCTTTGGGGCTGGCGCTCCCGGCATGATGATTGGCAAAAGAAAGCATCTCATCCTTTTTTGACGACAGGTCGAATACAGCGTCAAACGCTTCGATTATACGGGCAGCCAGCAGGCCTCTTTGTTTTTCGGTATAGGGGCAGGTCTCTTCAAAGTTAAGAAGGCAATCCGTTATTTTGGCTTCTAGTTCAGGTTTGCTTATTATTATTTTGGCGCAGTTGTCCACGCAGTAGCAGGCGGTCAACAGTTTGTCATCGACGAGGAAGCCCATATACTCGTCAATGATGGCTTCGGTGCGCCCCTCATCATCAACCCGGCTCAGATTGGCCAGGATGGCCAGACCGGCATTGCGGTGGTAGGAGTTTTTATGCCTTAACAGTCCCCTCATCCTATCCCAGTAGCTGAAGAACAGTTCGGGGTTGGACGAAGTGGCCCGGTCCAATATCTCATAGCAATGGTAATAGACCATAATGTCCGGGTTGGTGAGCAACTGCTCAACCAGTACATCCCGCATGGCTTCATTCACCCGGGCTTCTTCCCAATATCGCTCCTGGTCATAATCCTTTTCAGCAATATCGCTCAATACTTCCTCCAGATTCAATTGCGCTCTCCCCTTAAACCACTTGTTACCAGGCCATCTTTTCCTTGGGTTTAACACCATTATCAATCTTTCCTGGCATTTGTCAATTTCCCAGGGCCAATTTATCCCCCTTTTTCCCCCGTACAGGAGTTTTTCAGCTTTCGGCGAAAGTGGTAATAAAGCCTGGTTTAAGGATTGATTAAGAAGGGGGAGTTCATATGGAAAACATAGAAAAGCTGTCTTACCGGCAAAAGGAATACCAAACCCTGTTCCTGGAATTTGAAGATAGTGTAGCCACCCTTAAACTAAACCGTCCCCAAGCCAACAATGCCCTGAACTCAGAAATGCTTGATGAGCTGATTGAGGTAATCAGCCAAATAGCGGAGGATGGGGAGATCAAAGCCCTGATAATATGCGGCGCCGGAAAATCGTTCTGTGCCGGGGGCGATGTTGAATCTTTCTCTACCTTCGGTTCAGCGGAAGCTCGAGAGTTTGTGGATAGAGTTTTTCACCTGGAGCGGCTGGTGGTTGATCTCCCTCAACCTACGATTGCTGCAGTATCGGGCTTTGCCCTGGGAGGGGGCATGGAAATAGTTATGATGTGCGACTTGAGGATTGCTGCCGCCAACTCCCGGTTTGGCCAGCCAGAAGTCAACCTGGGCATCATACCGGGAGCCGGGGCCACCCAGCGCCTGGTGCAGAATGTATCACTTTGTCAGGCCAAAGAAATGATCCTCCTGGGTGAAACCATACGTGCGGCAGACGCCATGCAGCTAGGTATCATTAATAAAGTCGTGCCCCTGGATGAATTGAGGGAAAGCGCGCGGGAATGGGCTAAAAAGCTGGTCTCCAAGCCGCCCCTGGCGGTTCAGGCAGCCAAGAAGGCCATCAATGCGGCCTGGAGCTGTGACATCGAGACGGGTATGAAGATGGAGTGCGAAGCCTGGAGTCTACTCTATGATACCGAAGATCAGAAGGAAGGCATGAAGGCCCTGTTGGAAAAACGCAAGCCGGTCTTTAAAGGACGTTAAATGGGAGGATAAGAAATGCGGGAACGGGTGCCCGTCCACTGCAGGGTGTCGATAAAGTATTAATAAGCAAATGAGCGTTTAAGATTGCCACGCCTTCGGCTCGCAATGACAACGAGCCTAAATTGGGTCATTGCGAGGAGCGAAGCGACGCGGTAATCTTAAGCCTTGAATCACGATTTAACTATTTTGACAGTCTGGAGGGGACGGGTGCCCATCCCCTGCTTTAATCGTATTGCCCGAGGTCAGAGTTCGCTATGAATTGGTGCAATAGACGAAGCCGATAGTCCCCAGCCCCGTATGGATGCCAATGACTGGTCCTATCGAACACATAGCAACCGGCATCTTGTATTTCTCTACCAGGATATCCCTCAGCTGGCGGCCTCGCTCCGGGGCGTTTATGTGGTGAACAACCAGGGCTTTCAGCCCTTTCTTACGATAGTCCTCCTCAAGCAGTTCCAGCATCCGCCCCACTGCCGCCGATGCGCCGCGGGCTTTTTCCAGAAGATGAGTCATCCCGTTGGACATGTCAACCGTGAGGATGGGGCGGATTTTGAGAATGGATCCCAAAAGAGCCGAGGCAGTGCCGATCCGGCCCCCTTTTTTTAGATATTCCAGGGTTTCCGGCACAAAATAAAAGTGAACGTTTCTTCTGGTTTCGGCTGCGGCTTCCAGGGCTTCTTCCATGCTGCCCCCGTCCCGCACAACCTCGGCGGCGGCAATGACCTGCAGGCCCAAAGCCATGCAATTGGTGTAGGAGTCAAACACCTCTATCCGTCCTTCAGGGTATTCTTCAAGGAGCTGCTCTTTCGTCTTCATGGCAGTGGCGTAGGTTCCGCTCATGGCCGAAGATATAAAGATCGCCAGAACCTCATCTCCCTGTGCCACGATATCCTTGAAGGCCTGGTATATTTCTCCCTGTGAAGGCTGGGAAGAAGTCGGGATGATCCCGGTCATTTCTACCTTGGAGTAGAAATACTTTTGATCCACTTCATTCTCCTTAAATGATTCGTCAGGAAAATGAACACTCAACTGCAAAAGCTGTATATTTAACTCCCTCTGCGTTTTTTCATCGATATATGACGTGCTATCGCTTATCACCCGGATAGCCATTTCTAAATTCCCCCGCTCTACCAATTATTAATTACCGGCTTCAATTCTTTTCTGGAAAGGAGAATTGTCCTATTGCCATATCATGGTTATTCGACATTAACCAGAGTATCCCTTGTATATTAATTTTCATCTACTGAAAGCGTCTTTATTCGGCTGCCTTTACATTGTGCATACAAGCATACAATATCCCTACATATCGGGATTCTGTAGGCAAACAAATATACAATATTCATGAAAATTTTGAAAGGACTATCATAGAACTTTAGTGAATTACTTGCCTCGTTTGGTTTAGAAGGAAGGGGTGATAGTTTTCGCTTGCATAACCATCGATGTAAAAGAACGGAGGAACACACAATGGTACAAAGAGGTACTAAGGAACGTAAAACAGGTCCCAGTCGTATTACACTCATCCTATTTCTTTTGATCGCGGCAATTCTGGCCATTGGGTTTATACCGACTTTAAATCAAAACGTGGCATCGGGTCTAAACGGTATTACCGCTCACAGTTCAGGTGTAAGCATATCCGGGGACGCCGGAGTAGTATTTGACACCTTAAAATACGAACGGTCTATTCAAGTACTGGCTATGCTGTTGGCAGGTTTCGGTTTTCTAATGGTCTTTATTAGAAAACATGGCTACAGTTCTATAACAGCTACATTCCTGGTAGTGAGTATAGCCATTCCCATGTACATGCTGCTAAAAAGCTTTGGCGGGCCGCATTTTTCCCTGCCGACTATAAGCATTGACACCCTGTTGTGCGCGGAATTTGCAGCGGCCAGTCTACTGATTGCCATAGGAGCGCCACTGGGAAGGCTCAAAATGGAGCAGTATTTTGTCATGGCTCTTCTGTTTATTCCGGCTTATATGATGAATGAATGGCTGGTTCTTTCCAGTGGGCATCTCAAGGGATTTATGGACACGGGAGGATCGGTTGTCATTCATGCCTTCGGCGCCTATTTCGGTTTAGGAGTTGTAGCAGGCACCCTGGCCCGTTTTAAAGATAGTCCCGCTGCCGAATGTGATCCGGTCAGCAACCAGTTCGCCCTCCTGGGCAGCATGATCCTGTGGATTTTTTGGCCGTCCTTTACCAGTGCCCTGGTTGCTCCAGAGCGGGTGGTATTGACCGCTATAAACACCATATTCGCTTTGTGCGGTTCTACTATAGCGACCTATATTTTCTCCAAAATGATCAGGGGCAAAATTGAAATTGCCGACATAGCCAATGCTGCTCTGGCGGGCGGTGTTGCCATCGGTTCCATATGCAATATGACCAATCCGGGATACGCGTTGCTGATCGGCATTGCCGCCGGAGCGCTCAGCACAACCGGGTTTAGCATTATCGCCCCCAGATTGGAACGCCTCATCAAAGGCAGCGACAGCTGCGGAGTTCACAATCTTCATGGTATGCCGGGAATTTTCGGAGGCTTAACTGGTATCATAATTACCGGAGCTGCCGGAGTTCAGATCCTGGGAATCATTATTACGGTGTTGTTGGCATTTGCCACCGGTAAAATCGCAGGATTTATTATAGATCTGCTGGGAACCAAGGATGCTGTTTATTCCGATGAAGAGGAATTTATGGTGTCTTAGTCAATAAACGAACCCCATAAAAAGCCGTGGTTTGAAGCCGCGGCTTCAGACTGCCAATCGTGATTCAATGCTTAAGATTGCCGCGTCGCTTCGCTCCTCGCAATGACCCAATATAGGCTAGTTGTCATTGCGAGCCGAAGGCGTGGCAATCTTTAACGCTCATCTTATCCTTGTTTATTAATAATTTATCGACACACTGAAGCCGTGGTTTAATACCGCGGCTTTTATATATGCGCTTTTTTATAACCAGAATTAAGGTCTCGGTTCAAACCTGATCTCCCCGGAAAGGGTTTTATCCCACATTTTATTGATCATGCTCATAAACTGGTCGACATCGGTGATCAATTCCCGTTCCAGCTCGGCCTGGGTCTGGACGGAGATGCATCCTTCTTTAACTACCTCTTTACCGGCAGTTTCACAGGCATCCAGATACCATTTGAACTTGTCTTTAAAAGGGGGTATGGTCAACATTGGTCCGGCTGAGCACATTATAGCTCCCACAAGTTCATTGTGAGGGCTGGAGCACATTATCCGGAAAGTTTCCAAAAGACCGGAAAAATATTGCCGGGAAGGAAATCCGCAATTGGAAATCAACATTGTCTTTTGGGGCGCTTCCCTTTCGTAGCGGCGAGGGTGGGCGTATTGGTCGCCGTATTTTTTGATATGGGGAAGAGCTAAGGGAATCCTCCGGTCCATAAAGTCTTTCATCAAGCCGGAAACCGTGTAAACGTAAAGCGGGGTGGCATATACTATCATGTCGGAACAACGCAGTTTTTCCAGCAGTTCGGCCATATCGTCCTTATGAACACATACCCCCGGGGTCACCCCCCAGCAGGTATAGCACCCCCGGCAGTGTTTGATGGTCTTATCTTTGAGATAAACTGTTTCGGACTGGGCTCCTGCCTCCCCAGCCCCCTTGAGAAAAGCCCTCAGAAGCTGTTCAGTATTGCCTGCCGCCCCCCGAGGGCTGCCGTTTACGGCCAAAATTTGCATCTACATTCTCCTTTCTCCTTGATCAAACCGGCCATTACTCCTTTGGTTCTGCCTGGCGTTGCCGCAGCACGGCTATAGTTTCATCACACCAATCGACAGAAGCTGCAGCCAGATGCTTTCCAGCACTAATTGTAGCCAGCCAGAGATGCAGTCCTTTGCGTTCCTGCGGTCCGGCGCGCAGACTTTCTTCAACCTGGACCAGGTATTCCAGTTTTCTATTTTCTTCATTGCGCTTGATTTCTAATTTTTCTATGGTATTGCTGACCGGTATATCAACTGATAAGAGCAGTTTCAGAAGCAGTTCCATCCGCAACGGGTTTGGTTCAACCGGCTGCATCAACCAGTCATTGAGTTCCTCCTGTCCCTGTTCGGTGATATAGTAGATGTTCCGCGCCGGCTTCCCCTCGGTATATTCAGTCTCTTTGCTTACCAGCCCTTCTTCCTCCAACTGTTTGAGAACCGGATAGATCTGCCCATAGTTTTCACTCCAGAAGAAGGAGATGCTATGGTCACAGGTTTTCTTGATATCATAGCCTGAACCCGGTTTAAGGTTTAAAAGGCCCAACAGCGCATAACGGGTCTTATTTACCCTGGGCATTTCCTGGCTCACCTCCTTATATATATATTAGATATATATCTTTTAGATGTAGTTTGTCAATATTTCCCTTACATCTCAAAATTGTTTGTCAAAAATCATATCCCCTAAATGGCAATGGTGATAAAATTAATTGAGCCAGGAATTAACATGTATACAGATATTTGAGGAATAATGAGCACGACCAACTAGCCCGATACTGATTAAAAGCAACCGGGAACGGTTCAGAAACATGATAATGATGCAGTTTATTTATAAAAAATAATGGTATATAATGACCTTAGCGTTTTTTAATAATAATTGGTGGATGTTGGGAAGAAGCCTTGCTAGAGGCGGCTCCAAAGAACCAGTATTTTTATGAAGTGGCTTGAAACAGTACCTTCATAATGATACTGGTTTTTGTTTTCTATTTATAACTCCAAGGGGGTTTCAGGTTTGATCGTATTGACTGCAATTTTTAAGGCAATAACGGGCAGGGAAGAGGAGTTGGAGAAGCTCCTACGAGAAATGATCCCGCAGGTGCAGCAGGAGGAAGGAACCGTCCTGTAAATCCTCAATCGTTCAGCCGTTGATTCCGGTAGGTTTCTATTTTATGAAATGTATAAAGATAAAGCAGCCCTGGAGTGCCACAGTTCCACCCCGTATTTTCAAGCATTGCTTAAGAATATTGATGGATTGGTGGCCGAAGAACCCCAGATAAACTTTTATGAGGATTTGACATCCATCAACCGCTAAGCTTGAGTTTACAAAGGCCGTTTCTCTCGGTACCAAAATTCCTCTCCCGCCACGCGGTGCCGAGAGAACGGTCTTTTATTTGCCCTTCTTCCCGCTGCCCAACTATTAATGTGGTTCCCGATACTTCGCTGATGGTAATAACAATTATTCTGAGTCACCTGCTGCCCAACAACCAGGCAATGAATATTGAAAATGTATTGTCTGGAGCATAGGAAAGTCTATTTAAAATCACAACTGTGGGTCAAGATAAAATGAGTTTGAGAACCGTCCCCCAACTCATTTTTCATCCGTCTTTTTCAGCCTGTATATACTCCACATAACATCATTATGCATTGCGGCAAGCCATACCTCGTTGTCCATTACATACAGGCGATATTGGGGTGTTCCTTGGGCAGAAAAAACCGCGTACTGATAACACTCCCGGTATCGGGAAATATCCGGCCTGCCCAGATCCGGATTAAACAATGACGTAAAACGTTCCTTGTTCAATGGCACTTTTGAGAAATCCGCCGAATACTCCTGTTTTGAACCGTTCTCATCATTATTTATGGTTAATGCTCTTGCTGATATTTTATAATATGGCATATGTCCTTTGACAGCCAAAAAAGAACTTAAAGGATTAGTATAAACATTCTCCTCAAATTCGTAACAACCCCTTATATCGTAGGAATCGTTTGTCTCATCAATAATCCCATAGGGAGTGGATTGTATTACTTGGGTGATAAACCATCCCTCGTTCCCATTGCCTTTCAATTTCTCCACGATGATTTTCTCCGTCGCAGTCGTGTAGGGCAGACTGGAAGTACACTCAGGATAGGAAATAGCATACTCGACCCTGGTGTCAGTTATTTTGGTCTGTTTATCAATGCTTATCGGTCCCACCCAGGGGCTGGAGCACCCGGTAACCCAGTAGGTTTGCCGGGCGGCACTGCTGTTGGCCGCTTTCTCCCGTAGTTCCGGTGATAAAGCCGCGTATTGCAGGGCTCCGCAGCGCAGTTGTTCCCCCCGGCCCCATAGTTTAACAGCTTCTTCAGGGCTGGCGGGGATGAGGGCATTTTCAATTTTGGTGATTTCGGTTTTGGCTTGTTCGGGAGCGGCTGCTTGAATGGACAGTATATTAGCAGCCTGGTCATAGTCAACCGTGGCTTTAAACAGGTATTCCAACCAATCCATGGGCAGATAATAATGGCCCTCATGATTTTCAAAGCTGTGAACATTCGAACGATGCTCATAAGAACCTGCCTCATCAGTAACGATAACATCTATTGAGTCCAGGTCGAGCAGGGGGTCAGAAAGAGACTTCCTTTCGTGTTTATCCCGTTCTAGATTCAAGATCCATTGCTGGTTACGCGCGGGTGGAAGCTTCAGGCTCTTGATTTTATCTGGAAGAGGCCAGATTTCCCTATTTATCAGGTTCTCTTCCTTTAAGCCGTTAAGGTAGGAGTCCAGTTTCTCAATGCTATAATAGTCCTGACTGGTCTTTATGGTGATGGCGCCGGTGCCGGCATCCCACCCCACCGAACCTACTCCCAATTGCTGTACTGCCCAGTACAACGGAACCATTACCTGTCCTTCAACAATATTCATTTCAGCGGGTGCATCTGCCACCACCCCGTTTACTTTAACCGTCAAGGGAGAAGAGGCCGAAACGGGCAGAGCCAAACAGGCAATTATCAAGCATGCAATCGACATCCGGAGTGAAAGCTTTTTCATAGAATCATAAACCTTTCATAAATATTTTTCGTCAGGTAATGCCATTTATGGTTTAATTATGTTCCTATTTGTTCCTATGATACAAGTCCATAATCAACTGAGCGGGGACCGGCTCGCCGGTTCCCACTCTTGTCTCAGGAGCTAAAGTGTTTGATTATAAAGTCCGGGGCATCTTCTTCCTTAAAACCTCCGAACATAGTGCTGCCGTCTTTTAATACAAATGCGGCCCAGTAAGGCTGTTTATTGGAATTATAATAGGAGCGCAGACAGGCCTCGATGTTCTGCGGGTCGGTAATTTTTAACCTTCCTGGTCTATTTTCCAGTTCCAGCACATACTGGTTGTTTGAGCTCATCTTTTGGGCCCATTCCCCATCTTTACTACCATTCACTACCAAAACGTACTGAATATCAGTTGGCATTACGCGTGCTTTTTCGTATTCACCGTTTTTCTTGAGCCAGGCTTCGAAACTGGCGTAGGATTTGGCCCATTCAAGCCCAACCTGATGACTGTCCGGCAAATAAATAGTAATGCTAGCCCAGGCAGACTTTGCGCTTATAGTATCTTCATAGGTCTTATTCATAACGTCTGTCTGCAGAGCTGCGATGGCTTCACCGATCTTTTGCTCATCAATTAGGCGCGCGCTTCCCCCTCCTGTAATAGGACGAATTTCCATCATTTTTGCCTGCTTAGCGTCAACCTGCAGAATGGGATTATGCGACAATTTGTACTGGAGACTTTCAAAAATGGGCCTCAATACAGGCCCAAACTGGGAAGCATCGATAATATACTGGCGATGTATATGGCTTCCGTCTTTGAGCTTATAATCTAGAAAAACCCTGCGACTGTTTTCTCCGGACAGAATTCGCCTCATTTCCGGCCCGTTTACCGCCCGGGGACGCTTATCGATGATCTGTCGATGCAGGGCTACGATGTTCTCAATATCCCTGCCCTCCTTATATTCAAAGTCAGGCAATATATTCCCCACTTCCGGATTTGATGGGGGGATTTCTCTCAGCAAACCACCCCGGTTTTGATTCCGCTTGATGTCAGATATTTCCGAGTATTTAACGCTTTCAATCTCGGCAAGGGCCGGGATCCTTTTCTCATAAACGCCGATATCGCTATGTAGAAATACAAGCACCACTGCTATAGCCGCAGCAAAGATCAGGTATCCTTTTATCGCTTGCCAATGAAAAATGTTTATCGACTTGTGCATCAGCATCTCGACCAGCAAATAGGACAGGAGCGAACCCAGCAGATAGCCGAAATAGGTCCAGTTCATACTCCAGTTCTGGGTATTGTGAAAGTAGGAGCCCAGGAAGAGCATACAACAGAAGACCACCCCGTATTTAAAAACCGGCTTCAACCAGTCAATAGTGATGGCGCTGCCCGCACTTTCCAGGGGCCTGCGCTGATATAAATAGCGTCCAATGAAATATAAAGCTACGACCGCCAGAAGGTAGATGGCAACCTCACTGCTTGTAATTCCGGCAATACCACCGTTACTATTCATTCTGGCCAGGGGCGAGCAGCTGACGGTGTCGTAGTAATAATCATAAGCAAATCCATAGCTGTACATATTGTAATTGCTTATCAATAGCCAGCGCAGACCCATGGGCAGCAACAGCACTATTACGGTCAGAACACCCTGGACGCTGGACATGCCGGTAATCATGCCTGTGCCTACGCTGGTTATGAATAAGACCAGGCTGAAAAGCAATGCCAAAGCCAACCAGGCCAGGACGTCCCTGCCGTATACATTGGGAAGATTCATGGCCGCGGCAACACCCCAGGCGGCCAGGGCGCTCATTATAAGGGGAACAAATAATAGTATTAAGCCGGCCAGGATATGGGTGTTATACAGTGTTTCCCTGCGCACCGGAAGGATATGAATCATGTCTGCCGCCTTATTGTCCTGGAGGTATCTAAAAAGCCACAGGCCAGCCAAAATAGGAACCAGAATCAGTAAAACAACCTGCCAAGTCGCGTTGAATTGAAGTATTCTCAAAAAGGCATACGGATCAAAGATCACCGAATACACCTGAGAGCTATGGGTCATTATCAGCATCAAGGGCAAGGCCAGCATCATTCCCAACAGGTAGCCCACCCCGATCCAGGCAAAGCGCTTTAAGTCGTTTAGCAGGATGCCGGTATCAATAAAGGATACTTTTGATTTCATAACCGTTATCCCCCATTTCATAAATGAATATCTCCTCCAGGGTGAGGGGCAAAACGTCCAAAATGGCGGGCTGGAAGGCCTGCAATTGGCGGATCAGTTCTTCCTTATCACCCCGCGCCACCACGATCAATACCCGACCCCGCTGTTCCTGATGCAACATCTGAATCCCCCGAAACAATCCTTCCGGAATACCATCGCTAAACCCCACCTGAACCTTGTTTAGATCCGCTTTGAGTTCATCCATTTCTTTTTGGACCAGCATACTGCCCCTATGCAAAATTCCCACGTAATCGCAAATTCCCTCCAATTCGCGCAGGTTGTGGGAGGATATCATTACCGTCATTTGCCGTTGGGCCACATCTTGAAAAATGAGATTTTTGACCTTGTGGCGCATTACCGGATCCAACCCATCCAGAGGTTCATCCAGAATCATTACATCCGGAGCCAGGGAAAGTCCCAGCCAAAACGCAGCCTGGCGCTGCATGCCTTTGGACAGGGTTTTTATCCGCCGGTGAGCGTCTAGATCAAAAACACCGCTCAGTTTGACATAGCGCTCCTGATCCCAGGTTTCATAAACACTGCGGTAGAATTGAGCCATGTTGTCAATGGTATAGTTATGGAAAAAGTATAAATAATCGGGTATGAAGAAGGTCCGCTCCTTGACCCGGTTGTTTTCATAGACATTTTGAGAGTCGATCCTGACCCGCCCTAAATCCTGGCGGTAAATCCCGGACAGTATCTTTAAAAGGGTTGTTTTGCCAGCTCCGTTAGAGCCGACCAATCCGAATACCGAGCCTTTGTTTACTTCCATGGTGACATCTCTTAGGGCCTCGATCTCACCGAAGCGTTTACTGACCCCTGCGAGCTCAATCATTTGTTTGACCTCCCTTGCTGCTTAGTTGGGCCTCGAGCAACGACACCAGGTCCTGGAGAGTCATGCCCAGGTAAAGCATTTCTGAAGCGGTTTTCAATAATTCTGTTTGCAGTGGTTTAAGGCGGGTAGTATGATCCGTGTCAACGGCGGCCCTGACGAAGCTTCCTTTGCCGGGGATGGAATAGATATAGCCGCGCTTCTCCAACTCCCGGTAGGCCTTTTGAATGGTGTTGGGATTTACCGTCAATTCACTGGCCAGGATTCTAACAGCTGGCAGTTGTTCGTCCGCTTTTAGCACCTGGTTTATGATAAGCTCTTTTACTTTTTCCACCAGCTGCTCATAGATTGGCTCACGGCTGCGCAAATCCAGTTCAAACATACTCCGCCTCCTTGCTATCTGTATTAATACGCACAGTACAGTTAGTACGCATTTATTATATATCCCATTGATTTACACTGTAAACATATTTTTTCTAATTTTGGGACAAGCTTTCCCAATGGTTTTGGGGACGGTTCTTCCACTTATTTTTTGCCAACTTGATTTACAAGTGAATTTTGCCGCGCTATAATATGAAAAACATAGACAACCGATGAGCAAGAGGAGTAGGAATCATTCAATGTACTTAGAGAGCCGCTGCTTGGTGAAATGCGGCTGCAATATTGATTCTGAATGGACTTGCGAGGGCAGTCCGAAATCTTAAAGAAAGTAGGCACTGACGGGGGCCCTGCCCGTTATCAGCTGGGTGCATATGATGGTATGCATAAACAAGTGGGCGATATTTATCGTCAAATTGGGTGGTACCGCAGAAGTTGTAAAGCTTTTGTCCCTTTGTTGGGGCAAAGGCTTTTTTTATTGCCACTTATGCTTGAAGAATCATAATGAACCAGAAGGAGGTTTAACGTATGTCAAAAGGACGGTTTGGAATTCACGGCGGACAGTATATTCCGGAAACGCTTATGAATGTGATAATCGAGCTGGAAGAGGCGTACAACCATTACAAAAACGACTCCGATTTTAACCGGGAGCTGGAAGATCTGTTTAAAAACTATGCCGGCCGCCCGTCCCTGCTCTACTATGCCGATAAGATGACCCGGGATCTGGGCGGGGCTAAAATCTATTTAAAACGGGAGGACCTCAATCACTCCGGCTCTCACAAGATCAACAATGTGCTGGGACAGGTGCTGCTGGCCAAGAAAATGGGTAAAACCCGGGTAATAGCAGAGACCGGGGCCGGGCAGCACGGGGTTGCCACTGCTACCGCCGCCGCCCTGCTCGGTATGGAATGCGAAGTTTTTATGGGCAAGGAAGACACCGAACGCCAGGCCTTAAACGTCTACCGTATGGAACTTTTGGGGGCCACAGTTCATTCGGTCACCTCCGGCACCCAGACCCTGAAAGACGCTGTCAATGAAACTTTTCGTGAATGGACGTCTCGTATGGAGGACACCCATTACGTGCTGGGCTCGGTTATGGGCCCTCACCCCTTCCCCACTATAGTACGCGACTTTCAGAGCGTGATCGGCCGGGAGGTCAAAAAGCAGATTCTCGAAAAAGAAGGACGCCTGCCTGATGCCCTGATGGCCTGCGTAGGCGGAGGCAGTAATGCCATGGGGCTGTTTTATGAATTTATAAATGACCCGGGGGTTCGCCTTATAGGCTGTGAAGCAGCCGGGCACGGCATCGACACTGGCCAACATGCCGCCACCATGGCAACCGGAACCCTGGGCATCTTTCATGGTATGAAGTCTTATTTCTGCCAGGATGAATACGGTCAAATCGCTCCGGTCTATTCTATATCAGCTGGGCTTGACTACCCGGGTATAGGCCCGGAGCACTCCTACCTGCGGGATTTGGACCGGGCTCAGTACGTGCCGGTAACCGATGAGGAGGCGGTGCAGGCTTTCGAATATCTATCACGCACTGAAGGCATTATTCCCGCGATTGAAAGCGCTCACGCCGTTGCCCATGCCAGAAAAATAGCCCCCACCATGGGCAAAGACCAGATCATCGTTATAAACCTTTCCGGCCGGGGGGACAAAGACGTGGCCGCAATTGCACGGTATAGGAGGTTGGATCTTCATGAGTAGAACAGTGCAGGCATTCGCTAAAGGCAAAGCGTTTATACCCTTTATAACGGCCGGCGACCCGTCCCTGGAAGTCAGCGAACAGCTGGTTTTGAAGATGGCCGAAAACGGCGCCGATCTTATCGAGATAGGCATCCCCTTTTCCGATCCGGTCGCTGAAGGAGTGGTCATTCAGCGGGCTGACGAACGTGCCCTGGCCGGGGGCACCACCACTGACAAAATCTTTGCCATGGTGGCGCGTATTCGCGAGACCTGCGATGTACCCCTGGCTTTCATGACCTACGTAAACCCTATCTTCACATATGGCAGTGAACGTTTTATGAAAAACTGCCAAACCGCAGGAATTGACGCAGTTATCGTCCCCGATCTGCCTTTTGAGGAAAAGGATGAACTTCAACCTTTTTGCTGCCAGTACGGGATTGATCTAATATCGCTGATCGCTCCCACTTCCAAGGAGCGCATCCGCATGATTGCCGGGGAAGCAGAGGGTTTTGTCTATTGTGTATCTTCCCTGGGAGTAACCGGGGTCCGGCAGGAGATCACCACCGATGTGGCAGAAATGGTCAGACTGGTCAAGGAAGCGAAAGACATCCCCTGCGCGATCGGCTTTGGCATCTCTTCACCGGAACAAGCTGCCGCCATGGCCAAGGCCGCTGACGGAGTTATAGTGGGCAGCGCCATCGTGAAAATGGTGGAAGAACACGGAGAGAACTGCATCCCCTATGTAGTTGAATACGTTCAGGCCATGAAAAAGGCACTGGGTTAGTTGCAGTATAAACATACCGGGCAACAAGAGGTTGGTATTGTATCCTTCTGGTATTGACAGTTCACACGAGCAAGTCGTATATTAACCATAATTGAATATAAGTTGAGTTGAGATGAGTTGAGTTGAGATTAGCCGAGTGGAGCCTGGTTAATATACGCGTATAAACCAGAGCCTTGCCAGGGCTCTGGTTTTCTTTTTTCTCATAAAGCCGGCCATTTAAGCCGGAAAACGGGGTGAGGGCAGCCGAGAAGAGCTTTAGCAGAGCCGAGTTTAGCTCAAGTAAAGCCGAAATTATATTTATTTAAGGAGGGAGCGAACAATGATACAAGATGTTTTAAGGAAACTGACAGCCCGGCAGGATTTAACTTCCGATGAAGCCTACAGCCTTATATTGGCTATAAAGAATGACGAACTCAGCGATGTTCAGATAGCAGGTTTTCAGGTCGCACTTTTGATGAAGGGGCCGACCCTAACCGAAATAACCGCAATAGCCCGGGCCATGCGGGACAATTGCATTCCCCTGACCCCCAAAGTCAATGAAGAGCTTATGGACACCTGCGGAACCGGAGGGGGCTTAAGCACCTTTAATATTTCAACAGCGGTAGCCCTGGTTGCCGCCGCCGCCGGCATTCCGGTAGCCAAGCACGGCAGCCGGTCTATCTCAAGTCTTTCCGGAAGCGCCGACGTGTTAGAAGCTCTGGGCGTTGAGATAAACCTGTCACCGGCTGCTGCTGCAAAGCTGATCGAGGATATCGGGATAGCCTTTATCTACGCTCCCCTATTCCATCCGGTCATGCATAAGGTGCTGCCTCCGGAACAGGAACTGGGCATAAAGACCATTTTTTATACCATTATTGGCCCCTTGATCAATCCGGCCCGGGCCACCCGGCACATTTTGGGGGTTTACAAACCCGAATTGTTGGACGACGTAGCCCAGATTGCCCTTTCCCTGGGCTACACCCGCGGGTTGTTTGTGCACGGTATGGACGGCCTGGATGAGATATCCCTCCTCGGTACAACCCGAATTAACGAAATAAGAGACGGTGCTATTACCGGTTACGAAATCTCCCCTGAAGATTTCGGCCTGACCCGGTGCACTCTCGAAGATATAGCCACCGGTAATCCTGATGTCAATGCCGACGTTATCCGGGATGTGTTCTCCGGAAAGACCAGAGGTCCGCGCCGGGAAGCCATCCTTATCAATGCCGGAGGGGCCTTATATATCGGAGGCAAAGCCAATTCCATCGCCGACGGCATCAAGCTGGCCGGTGAAATCATTGACAACGGTGCGGCTCAATCCAAACTGAATCAACTTAGAGAAGCTTCCAAGGACTACGCATCAATTAGTTAAAACGGGAAAGAGTGAACGCTATGACGTCATCCAGCCATAGTTTTTCCTCAGCTTTGAGGGCCAGGTACAATACCGGTAAAATCCCGGTAATTCCAGATATCAAATGCCGCTCTCCTAAAGAAGGCGATCTGATGCAGGGCCGGGACCCGGTGCAATTAGCCCGGGCCCTGGCGGCAGCTGGTGCGCCGGTTCTTTCCGTAGTCAGCGAACCTGATTATTTTGGAGGATCGACTGAATTACTCAAAAGAGTTGTTCAATCAATTCCCCTGCCTGTGCTGCGCAAGGATTTTATTAAGACCCCTTCCCAGCTGCAAGAGACAGCCGATCTGGGTGCCCATGCCGTACTGCTTATCGCTTCCATGCTGGAAAAGGAGCAGCTCTTTAATCTGGTAGACTATGCTCTCCAACTGGGGCTGGAGCCCCTGGTGGAGACACATAACGCGGATGAAGTAGCTCTCTTTAACGAATTTGATTTACCAATCGCAGGGATAAACAACCGCAATATTGTGGAACTGGAATTGGATGAGGGCAGCGTCAGCCACACCGAAAGTTTGATAAGGCTAATTAAACCTGGAGTTTTGGTGATCAGTGAAAGCTCCATATCCTCCCCGGCTGATGTAGAGCGGGCGGTCAATGCCGGGGCTCATGCCGTTCTGGTAGGAACCGCAATTCTTAAAGCCCCAAACCCGGTCGTAATATACCACAATCTAAGTGAAGCAGGGATTAACATCGATGATTCGCGTTAAAATATGCGGCTTAATGAATCAAGAAGATCTCGAATTATGCGTTCAGGCCGGGGTGCATACAGCCGGTTTTGTGGTAGACTTCCCGGTGCCGGTTCCCTGGAACCTCTCCCCCGGCGAAGCCAGGGCGCTGATCAGTGAAGTTCCCCCTTTTGTAAGCTCCTGTGTGGTAACCGGGGGGCCGGTAAAGAAGATTCTAGCCCTGGCCCGGGCGGTCCGTCCCAATATTGTTCAACTTCACCATCAGGAAACCCTGGATGAAGTAAAAGAGCTGGCCTTAAGGCTCGGCCGCTTGGGCATTAAAACCATAAAGGCCTTGCGCATTGACAGCCAGGGCCAATGTGCTTTTGAAATACCCGATCCGCTTAAAGCCGCACAGGCCCTGGAGGAAACCGGAGTCGCAGCGCTGGTGGTGGATTCATTCACTACCTCCCTGCCCGGAGGCACCGGGATTACGGTGAATCTGTCCACCTTTAATAAGATTCGCGAAAATACCCGTTTACCACTCATACTGGCTGGAGGATTGAATCCTGCCAATGCCCTTGAAGTTGTGGTGGGAAGCCATCCTTATGCGGTTGACGTCCTGACCGGGGTGGAAGAAAGACCGGGCCGGAAGGACCCCAGAAAAGTCCGGGATTTCATGACCGCCGTCAAGCGGTTTTATGCTCCAGACATCTCCTAATTTTGCCATTTTCCTCGTTCATTTTGAATTGCATTCACAATTTCCTATTTTAAAGCTTTTTGGGCCTATGCACGTATACCGGATTATTCCATTCTCACCCGTTTCATCCCCTAACTGATTTTTATAAATAAAAAACTTGCCATTGCTTTTGTTTTTGTTTAGAATGTACGTAGCTCAAATTTGTACGTCGTATAATTTTGTCCTTTGTTTATTTCCGAGCATCGTCTAAATGGAGGGAAAGTATGAATCCTGCTGAAAAGACCAATGGAAACCGTGCTGAACGAAAGAAGGAGCTGACCCGGCAAAGGACTATTTCGGTAGCCATGCAGTTGTTTCGGGAACAGGGGGTTGAAGCAACCACTATGGAACAGATCGCCCGGGAAGTTGATATAGCCAAAGGAACCCTGTACAATTACTTCCCGGTTAAGGAGGCTATCATCAGCGAATACATCCAACAATCTTTCCGTGAAACGGGTGCGGATAGGATAAAGCAGATGGAAAAGCTGCCCGACACCCGCTCGCGCATGGTCTTTTTACTTTCCACCCTTATGGATGGTGTTCAACAACAGAAAGAAATTTTTGAAAGGTTTCTGGTTTACCAGATTCAAAACATGATCAGTGTCCACCGCGATGCCGGAATAAAAAGCGGGCTGAGCGATCTGGCCCGGGAGCTCATTTTACTCGGGCAGAGGGATAAAGAGATACGCAGCGACCTGCCTTTTGACATTCTGGCAGCCCTGTTCGAGTTTGTCTTTGTCGAGGTAGCCCAGGAATTTTACATGAACCCGGCAGAGTTTGACGCCGGCGAAACAATCGGATACTGTGTGGATTTATTCCTCAACGGGGCTAAATCCGAGCCGAAAAAGAAAAAGAAAGAGTGATTAATATGGCTTTTGCCAATGTTAACGGAATCAATATACATTATGAAATACGTGGTTCAGGCCCCCGGCTTTTATTTATTCATGGTATAGGAGCCGATCTAAACAACCCTCTGGGACTTTTTAATTCGCCACTGGCATCACAATTTACCATCCTGGCGTTTGATCCCCGCGGCCTGGGAGAGTCGGACAGTGCGAATGTTCCTTTTAGCATAGCCGATATGGCTGACGATGCCGCCGGCCTGGCGGCTGCCCTTGGCTGGGATGAGTACCATTTATTCGGGGCTTCGATGGGCGGCATGGTGGCCCAGGAATTGGTGCTGCGCCACCCGACACCGGTTAAAAAACTCGTAATGACCGTAACTCATGCCGGTGGTGAGCACGGAGCCCCGGTCGTTTTGGAAAATATGTGGGATCTGCCAACCGCTGAAATGCTCAGGCTCTCAGACTCCAGGCAGGATGCCGCCTGGATGGCTGCCAATCCAGAACTGGTTCGCCAAATGGAACAGAATTTTCAGGCATTTAGAGAATTCATGTATTCAAATCCCAAGGCCTTAAAAGGTTATAGTGATCAAGCCAGGGCTGTTGCAGAGCATAATACCTTTGATCGTCTGGCCCAGATTACGGTTCCGACTCTGGTTGTAGGTGGGAAATATGACGGAGGCTGTCCCTTTGAGTTTACTATGGCCATGGCTGAGCAAATACCGGGGGCACGTTTCGAGTTGGTAGACTCCGGCCACGGCACCTGGTTCTTTGATCCCCATGTCTGGGCTATGATCAGCAACTTTCTTACGGATTAGGGTGCTCTAAGGCTTCATCTCTTTGGGGATGAAGCCCTTTTCCAACTGTTCAATGACGGCCGTTCCCCCACTGAGATTGTCAAGTCGAGAAGCAAAGGACGGTACATCCTCAATTGCTATCCAGACCTCAATATGGACTTTGTCCGAAAATTGAACATTATCCACCCGGCTCATTATTTCGGCGAATTGTTTTTGAAAACCGCCGTAATTGCTGTAGTCAAGGGTTGCTATTAGCTTTTGCGAGTACTCCATCTTCACCAGCTGCGCGATATCCAGAGCAGATTGTAAGCTCTGAGTATAGGCCTTCACCAGCCCGCCAGTCCCCAATAGGGTTCCTCCAAAATAACGTACAACTACGGCCAGGATATTATGCAATTTCCTGTTCTTAATGACATTTAGGATGGGCCAGCCCGCTGTGCCGGAAGGTTCTCCATCATCGCTGCACCTCTCCAGAAGCATCCCCTCCTGCCTTATGATATAGGCATAACAATAATGATTGGCTCCAGGATATTGGCAGCGGACTGTCTTAAGTGTATTCTCGATATCATTTAGATCGTGGGCCGGCAGCAGGAACGCTATAAATTTTGACTTCTTAATAATCAGTTCTGCCCTGACGGGCTCTGAAATGCTAAGATAATTCATACATCTGGACCTTTCATTAATCAGCTAAAAATGAAGCATGCACTTGCCCGATAAGTAGATTATTAGAGATAATACGACTATATCCTTTATTTATGATGATTGAACTTGTACGGAATATGACCTGGGCTGACGCTGCTTATAGTGATTTAATATAAAGTATATTCCTGGAGAAGAGTCTATCAAAATGAACGATTACTTAATTAATTTAGCGCGCAACGACGATGAAAAGCGGCTGATCGCCCGCCTGGACGAGCTGGTGCAAAAAGCCGGCAGCGGTGTGTCAGGATACAGTGATTTTCTGGACCTGCACCAGCAGGAACTGGCCCGGTCGGTGGCCGTCAATAGCCCGGCCACCTCCTGGAGACTGGATGGGGGTTATGAACAGGCGGAGCGCAAACGGCTGGTCGCCGGCCCGGAATGGGAAGCACAGGCGGATGCCGGGCTGGTCTATTTACGCATTGCCACCCCGGGGTATAATGAAGATTCTCCAGGCCACCGGGATTACCTGGGGGCGGTTTTAAACCTGGGAATAAAGAGAGAAAAGCTTGGAGATATCGTGCTGCAAAAGACCTCAGCCATATTAATCTCCGACTCCGGTCTGGCAGGTTTTATCAGCCAGCAGCTTACAAGGGTTAAACATAGCAACGTTTCGGTGGATACAATTCCGGCCCAGGATTTCGTTTTTGATCCACCGGCAACAAGCAGCAGGCAAATCAGTCTGGCCTCACTGCGCCTGGATGCCGCCGTGGCCGCGGCTTTTAACCTCCCTCGCTCCGAGGTCAGCGAAGCTATTGAGAGCGGCAAAGCCAAAATCAACCAGATGGAAATATATAAAGGAAGTGCGCCCGTAAAGGAAGGCGACCTTATTTCACTGCGGGGCCGGGGCCGGTTCCGCTTGGAGGAAGTGGGCGGCACATCCCGCAAAGGCCGCTTTCGAGTGTTGATATCCCACTGGTAGTCCAGGCGGCCCTTAAACTATAGAAGCAGGAGTTAACTATAATATGTATTCTAACCATGATGATCTGATATTCACTAAAGGCAGCCGGGAGATGCCCTGGAATCCGGGAAGCTGCATGAATGTCTATTACTATTTTATGGACGGTGTTTTGATTGATACCGGCCCCTCCAATCTGGCCGATGTATCCATCCCTTTTTTTAAACAACATCCCATTCAGCAGGTGGTTTTAACCCATATTCATGAAGACCACTCGGGGATGGCCGCTTGGCTTCAAAAGAACAAACAGGTTCCCATATATCTTCATCCCGGCTCTCTGGAGGAGGCGCTTAAAGAACCTGAACTGGCTGCCTACCGGATTGATATTTGGGGAAGAAGGCGGGCCTTCGAAGCTGCTCCGATGCCTGACAACCTGTACGGCGATAAATACATATTTAATATAATCGATACTCCCGGCCACTACCGCCATCATAAAGCGGTGTTTCTGAAGGAAAAAGGCTGGTTGTTTTCAGGCGACCTGATAACAGTTCTACGGCCCACAGCCATTTTCAGTGATGAAAACCTAACTGAGATGATTTCCTCTATACAAAACCTGCTGAGCCTCCCCTTTAATACCGTCCTCTGCGCTCATACCGGGATTCACCGGAATGGCAGGGATCTATTTACCCGCAAGCTCGATTACCTGTTGTCGCTGCAGGCGCAGATATTAGAATTGCGGGCTGATGGTTTGAGCAATGTCGAGATCTGCCAGAAACTCTTCCCGCAATCCGATTCCCTCAACAGCGTAATTGCTCTGGACTTTTCTTCTCTTAATATTGTAGCCACGTTGTAGATTTTTAATTGTTTTAGTTGCTTGCTGCATGTTTAGCAGGATATTTATCGTTTTATATTGAATTAATAGACTAACTTAATCTAAAAACCTGTTTTGTCCAGGTCGTAAGGATGCAATTGGAGGCATTTGTTCTCCCGTTTTCCAAGGAGAAAAAGAAAAGATACCAGTTGTCTACCTATTCCTCCTTATTGGGGATTTATTATACAGGTAATCATTATGTGATGGCGCCTTTTCCTCCTGGTACGGAGGTCATTTTGTTTTCTGGAGGTGAAAATGCAAGCCCAGTAGATTAGAGATAGAAACAAGGAAGGGGAACTGTATGAAAAGAGCTGCTCGTTTACTGATTTGTGCAACACTGGTTGTCGCCATGTTAGGTGGGGTGTGGGGTTGTAAGAAAACGACTACTACATCTCAGGAAACCAAACCCGCCACTCGCCAGGTAGTGGATCCTGCCGGACGGACCGTCACCATCCCGGTCAATCCCAAAAAGGTGGCCACAATGCAAGGACCGACTTACGAATTGATGTTCATGTTAGGGGCCACAGACCAGATAGGCTTGATCAGAAGTGATCATGCCACCACTTATCCACTGGCCAACCTGACCAATCCCAATATAACCAAATACCCGACCATCGCCAACGTGGGACCGCAGACCCCGGTGAACATCGAGGAGTTCATCAGCAAAGGCGTCGATCTGGTAATATATTGGAACATCCAACAGGAGCTGGACAAATTCGAGAAGGCCGGTATTCCTGTAATAGTTATAAGTGAAACTGGATTTAAACCTAAAAATATTGAAGAAGCCATGGCCGATACCAAAAAGCAGGTGGCCTTCCTGGCCGATGTGCTGGGTGGCGATGCCCCCAAGCACTATGCCGAGTGGGAAAGTTATCTCAATAAAACCACCGACCTGATTTTGTCTCGAACCTCAAAAATTCCGGAAGACCAACGCCCGGTCGTCTACTGGGGAAACACCTGGAACAACAACTTCCTGTCTACATATCAACTTTACCCGCGTTATTACGAACTCGCTCTGTGCGGAGGCAAGCTGGTCAGTGTCGAAAAGGGCGGCCAGTTCCCGGAGGTAACCAGAGAACAGCTAATTTCCTGGGCGCCTGAAGTAATTCTGGTTGACAACCACGGCCGCAAGCCGCAGTTGATCATCGATGATTTGAAAAAGGACGCCGATTGGGCTTCCCTGCCGGCTGTCAAGAATTCACGTATATACCAGATCCCGGCCGGAGTATTCTTCCTGGACAAGGGAACCACCCGCCCGCTTTACTTTTACTGGCTGGCCAAACAGCTGCATCCCGACCTCTTCCAGGACATTGACATGATTAAGGAACTTAAGTATTACTATAAGACCTTTTATGGCTATGACTTGAGCACCGAAGAAGCGGAAAAAGTGTTGGCCGGATGGGTTGTTGAAGGAACCCGGTAGGAGCAAGGACAATAAATGCGAAACGAGTTGCCGTCAATACCCGATCTGCCAGTTGACGAGACACGTTTAGAGGAAAGAATAGATGAATCCGAATTATCTGTGGGAAAAAAGCTTATGCTGCTGTGCCTTCCCTTCCTCTTGTTTTTCGTGTCTCTATTCCTGGGCCGGTTGATGATTGAGCCTATGATCGTACTGAAAATACTTGGGCACAGCCTGTTTAACCTGCCGGTTGACAGCACGTGGACCGAGGCCATGGAAATAGTGGTCATTCGCGTAAGGCTGCCCCGCGCCATTATGGCCGGGGCAGTTGGGGCCGGCCTGTCAATATCCGGAGCTGCTTTCCAGGGAATGTTTCACAACCCCCTGGTCAGCCCTTTTATACTGGGAGTTTCTGCTGGAGCCGGTTTTGGTGCGGCCCTGGGCATTGTCATGGATGGGAATCTGTTCATGATTCAGCTTTTGGCCTTCGTGTTCGGCATCATAGCTGTGGCCATAACCTATTTTACCAGCCGCATCTATAAAACTACTCCCATTCTCATGCTGGTTCTCTCCGGGATGGTAGTATCCTCCCTTTTTCAGGCACTGCTTTCCCTGCTCAAGTATACGGTTGACACCGAGTCCAAACTTCCCGCTATCATATTCTGGCTCATGGGAAGCATGGGCAGCATTAGCATGGAGAAACTGCTCCTGGGCGTTTTACCCATCGCCATCGGCTGTATCGGCTTATATCTTATCCGCTGGCGAATGAATGTGATGTCCATGGGTGATTTGGAAGCCCGGGCTATGGGAATAAACACCGAACTGCTCAAGGGCATCATTATTGTCTGCACAACTATAATATCCTCTACCGTGGTGGCCTTTTGCGGCATCATCGGCTGGGTAGGCCTGGTCATCCCCCACCTCTGCCGGATGATGGTGGGTCCCGATCACAGGGTGCTTTTACCAACCACCCTGTGCGTAGGCGCAGCCTATCTTATATTTATTGACAACATATCTCGTATAATATCTCCGGCTGAGGTACCCCTGGGCATTCTCACCGCAATAATAGGGGCTCCCTTTTTTGCCTACCTGCTACGCAAGACGAAGGGAGGCTGGGGAGGATGACAATGAGTAGAATATCGATCCGCTCCGCCTGTTTCAGTTATGGTGAAAAGGAAGTATGGCGCGACATCAACCTGGATGTGGCCCAGGGTGAAACCATCTGCCTGTTGGGTCCCAACGGCTGCGGTAAAACTACGCTTTTAAACTGCATCCACGGCAACCTCACTCTGAAAAGTGGGAACATCCAAATCGATGGCCGAGAAATATCATCAATGACCGTTACCCAGGTTGCCAAAAGCATAGGTTATGTATTCCAGGAGCACAGCGCCCCCTTTCCCTATACCTCACTGGAAGTAGTGCGAATGGGCCGGGCACCCCACTTAGGACTCTTTCAAGTGCCTTCCCGGGAGGATACCAGGCTGGCTTTAAACATAATGGAGGAAATGGGTATAAGGCATCTGGCTAAAGAGCGCTATACCAACATATCCGGCGGCGAGCGCCAGCTGGTGCTCATAGCCCGCACCCTGTGCCAGGCTCCGGATATTATCCTTTTTGATGAGCCGACCTCTCATCTCGATTTTAAAAATCAGGCGGTTGTGCTTCAAACCATGCATAAATTGGTCAAGAAGGGGCTTACCATCATCATGACCAGCCACTTTCCCAACCATGCCTGGCTGTTGAGCAGCCGGGTGGCTATGATGGGTGGCAGTGGTTTTGTGGCCGTAGGGCCGGCCGACCGGGTGATGACCGAAGAAAACCTCAGCGCCACCTACGGCGTAAAAGTCAGGGTATACCAGGGTGTATCAGGACCCAATTCGCTCAACTTTTGCGCTCCCGATTTTAAGTACTCTGAAACGACTGCTATGTGAAAAAACCAGGGATGAGGTCTGAAAGGAGGAAAATACTTGCTAAAGTCCTTTTACAATATGCTACAGCCGATATATCCCCTGCTGGCCCAGCAATTTGTGGACGACTACGGATTAGAGAATGGAACATGCATCGATATCGGAACCGGCCCGGGTTTTATAGGGATAGATATAGCGAAGATAACCAATATGGAAATTTATTTTGTCGATGCCGATGAAGAACAACTGAAGCTGGCTCAAAGCAACTTTGCAGCTGCTGACTGTGATAATATCGCCCACTTCATCAAGACGGATGTACATAGACTGGACTTTGAAGACAATCTAGGGGATTTTATCGTAAGCCGGGGCTCAATATGGTTTTGGGCAGAACCCCGCGTCGCTTTAAGAGAAGTTTACCGGGTCTTAAAGCCCGGGGGAACCGCTTTGATCGGAGGAGGATTGGGAAGATACGTCCCGGCCACCATGCGAAAGCGCCTGACCGACGCCAATAAAAAGAGGCTGGCGGTCCGGGGCGAAAAAAGGCCGACTTTGAAAGAGTTTCAGCAAATGGTTCTTGAAGCAGACCTGCCCGGTAGCCGGGTGATCAGCGAACAGCCTGAAATAGGCCGTTGGGTTGAAATAAAAAAGCCGGGAAGGTGATCTGTTTATGAGCAAAATACTAATCCACACCCCCTTGAACATCAGGAAAAACTTAATCGACGGATTGAAGGGTTTCTTAAAGGATTTTAATCGAAATAATGGGACGAAGATCAGCGCAGAACCTGTTGACCATTCCGTTCAGGGCAGCTGGCTGGCCGATCGTGTGGCCCAAGACGATATTCCCGAAATGATCCTGGCCCATGCCACTGATTATGCCACAGTTAACCGGGGCGAGCTAAGCAAGGTATTCGCTTCTTTTCCGAACCGGTTCCCGCTGCGCCCGGAACTTCAACCATACGGGGATGATGCCGGAATTCTGCATCCGGTTTTTGGAGTGCCTTTCGTAATCATCTGCAACACCAGGCTAATAAGCCCCGAAGACCGTCCATCAAGCTGGGAGGAATTGATGGCTTCCCGCTGGCATGGCCAGCTGGCTTTTCCCGACCCGACTACTCCGATAGCCCGCGGAGTGGCCTCCTATATAAATTCCAGCTATCCCGGGCTATTTAAAGAATTCCTTCCCCATCTCAGGTTTATTAAATCAGTGCCGGAGCTTAACCAGGCCGTAGTAGATGGAGTGTACCCGCTGGGCATAGCCAATATCGCCTTTGCCAAAATGCTTCACCAAAAACATGTAGTTCCTATTTGGCCTAAAGAAGGTGCGGTCTTAATTCCCCAGTTTATGGTTTGGTCGAATCGAGCTGATAAAAGGCTGTTGGAGATCGGCGATTTCATGCTCAGTAAACCGGTTCAAGCCATATTGGCGAATCAAGGCTTCGTGCCTGCCAATCCGGAGCTGCCCCTGTCTAACGTACTTGCTGAAAATTGCGGTTTTGTAAGGTGGGAGGAATGGGATCGCTACTCTGAAAATGTAAGAAAGGTTTGCGAACTCTTATGAAAATGTTGACTGTTTGCGGCCCTCCCTCTTCAGGAAAAACCTCGATAATCATTAAAACTGCGGCTATATTACAAAAACAGGGCCTGAATATTGGCGTGGTAAAATTGGATTGCCTGGCCGCCATTGATGATCTTGTCTACCAGGATAACAATATTAAAGTTGTTGTCGGACTTTCAGATAGTCTCTGCCCCGATCATTTTTTCGTAGGCAATGTTGAAGGTTGTCATCAATGGGGTCTTGACCAGGGCCTGGATCTCCTGATTGTAGAAAGCGCCGGCCTGTGCAACAGGTGCTCTCCCAATATCAAAGGAGTGCTGGCGGTCTGCGTGATTGATAATTTAATGGGCATAAACACACCGGGTAAAATTGGTCCTATGCTAAAATTCGCCGATGTCGTGGTTATCACCAAAGCGGATATCGTATCCCAGGCGGAACGTGAAATCTTTGCCTTTAAGGTCAGACAGGCCAACCCCAGGAGCATTATACTGCGGGTTAATGGGATAACCGGACAGGGGGCTTCCCGGCTGGCTGGTTTGTTCCGGGATGCTGGTAATATTGAAACCATGAAGAACGCCACCCTGCGTTATTCCATGCCTACCGCGCTTTGCTCCTATTGTCTGGGAGAAACCAGAATTGGCGAGGAGTTTCAGTTGGGAAGCGGAAGGAAAATGATTTTTAACGAGGTAAACGATGGAGATTAAAGAATATCAGCTCGGCGAACTGATTCAGGCCTTTAAACCCCTGAAGGACTTGCTGGCCAACCTGGACTTGCCCATAGAAGACCCGGATATTCGTATAAAGGATTACATTGACACCCTGGATTCCATGTACCTGGAAGAGGCCGGCCTGGAAAGGCTGGAGCTGCTTGATATAATTGAATCGTACGTGCAGCTTCTCAAAGAAATACGCAACAGCAAAACCGGCATCGAAACATTGACCATCCGGGGCGGAGCGGATAAATCAGGCCATCCCGAACCATTGGTGCTCAGTGTTAAGGCTGGTGAAATAGTCTGCATTGTAGGTCCCACCGGATCGGGGAAAAGCCGGCTGCTTGAAGACATAGAACTAATGGCCCAGGGCGATACCCCTACCGGCCGTATAGTCTTGATAGACGGTAAAGACCCCAACACCGACTCCAAGTTTTCCTTCGTCCAGCGATACGTAGCCCAGCTTTCTCAAAATATGAATTTTGTAATGGACATTACGGTGCGGGAATTCATTGAAATGCATGCCGACAGCCGGATGATCTCTGATCAAAAAGGCCTGGTGGACCTGGTCATCGAGCAGGCCAATCTGCTCACCGGTGAAAGCATCCACCCGGATATGCCGATTACTTCACTGAGCGGCGGGCAATCGAGGGCTTTGATGATCGCCGACACTGCCTCCTTGAGCGCTTCGCCGATCGTCTTGATTGATGAAATCGAGAACGCGGGAATAAACCGGAAAACCGCCCTGGAGATTTTACTTAAAAATGATAAGCTCGTCTTTATCGCAACCCACGACCCTATCCTTGCCCTTATGGGCCACCGGCGCCTGGTAATGAAAAACGGCGGCATCGTAAAAATCATCGAAACAACTGTCCAAGAACATGCGGTGATGCAAGAGCTTATCAAATTAGATGAAAAGGTGGATAGTATCAGGCAGCTTCTCCGCGCGGGGCATTTGATTGAGGATTCATACGACATATAAGCGACTCCGGGCGCCCGCCCCTTTTCGTCTTAAAAATCAACACCATTCTCTTAGAAAGCATTTTCTGTTGCGCTCCAATTGGCAAACAGATACAATTAACCAACAAACGGTAGTTAGCGTCTGGTTTATGGAGGACCCGCAGTAATGATCATTTCCACCAAAGATAAATTAAAACGAGCTGCCCTGACTGCTTTTTCCCAAAAGGGCTATGAAGGGGCTACTATGCAGGAAATCGCCGAGGCCGTAGGTATTAACAAGGCCTCCATATACAACCACTTTAACGGGAAAGAGGATCTCTTTCTGGCTGTTTATAAAGATGTAGCCCGTGAATATGATAAACTGCTTAAGCGTTTGATAAGAGATTCAGAGAGTCTGGATATTCAGGGAAAATTGCTGCACATGTTTAAGGAATACATCCTCTATTATTATCGGAATTTGCATATTTCCTTGTTTTGGACCCAGACTCTGCTGCTCACTCCGCCGGATATGCGCAGGATGTTGTACGCGGATATCTCGAAGCGTGAAGAACCTTTTGAGAAAAAAATGTTGGAACTACTTGAGGAAGGAATGCAGCAGGGAATTATCCGTCGGGATATTCCTTCCAAGATGCTGGTTTCCTATAAAGCCATGCGGGATGGCCTGCTGCACTGGATGCGGATAATGCCTGAATTATCGGGTGAATGGATCGAGGTCTTTTGGAAGGATTTCTGGCTGGGAATAAATGAGAAAAGCGACGCTCTTGAAGGGCATGTAGAAGCCCAGGGAGTTCTTAAAATTAAGGACGCTGGACAAGCGCCGGCTGTTGCTGGAACAAGTGGCGACTATCCTTACTCTACTACCTGCTTGATATGTAAAAAGGAATTCTCCATTCCCTTTACCGATTTCCGCTATAAGGATATTAAATACAACCGCTGTGAGCATCATGTGTGCGATGACTGCGGCAAGATGATTCAGGAAGAGTGCCAAAAGATAACCGGATTACACCCGGAATTGATAGATCTTTGGGAAAAATACGAGCGCTCTAAAAGTAGGAAAAAAGATTAGTACACTGTCAACCCTAATTCTATGTATTACTCGGCGAGGGAAATTTTCGTAGGACAAGGCGGAGGAATGAGTAATACTGGACGTATTGCGATTGACGACAACGCAGTAATACGGGAATTTAACCGACGATAATATATAGAATTAGGGTTGACAGTGTACTAATGGATGCACCCTCATTCGTTACGACTTATATTACGACGGAAGAAACAAATTATCATTAACAGCCATTTCCTGTTGTGTTTCGTATGGTAAACAGTTACAATTAACTAACAAACGGTAGTTAGTCATGCCAGCTCTGTGCACGCGAAAGGGGTGGTCGGGATTGGAGAATGCCAAAGAATTTAAGCTTATTGAGTGTGGAGGCACACCCTATGAGATAGGCCTTCAGTGGGGAAAAGCCTGTAAAGAAAATATTTTATCGACAACCAAAAACATAATAGATACCATGGTATCCTTCTCAAATCTATCCCGGGAACAGGTTATCTCGATGGGCACCCAGCATCTTCCCTATATTGAAAAGTTCGATCCTTACCTGGTTGAAATTATGCGGGGTCAGGCCGATGGAACAAGGATTCCCTTTGAAGAAATCGTCATCTTGAAGTGTATGACTGATTTCACGGCCCAGGCGATGTCCGGTATAAACACCTTGTGCACATGCTTCGCGGCAACCGGCAAGGCCACTGAAGGAGGGAAAACCCTTCTGGGCCAGAATATTGACTTTGTGCCCGGGTCCACTATCGATTTTTTAAAAATCCACCACAACGATGGTCCGGTGCAATTTGTCTTGTGTTTCAACAACTGGGGTGATTATACCTTATCTTCGGCTGGATTTGGCATATGCCTCAACGCCACTTTTGCCCGGGATCACGAATTTACCCTTCCCGTTTCCGCTTACATTCCCAAAGTTATGCGGCAGAAAACCATAACCGAAGCCTTGGATATGCTGAGACAGGCCGCCCGCGGGGGAGGCTACTATCAGCTGGCGGACGGCAGCGGTCGCATATATGGAATCGAAAGCACTCACGACGATTTTGAAGTGTTACACCCCGAGCGTGATATCCTACTGCACTCCAATCACTATATAACCAAACGCTTTAGAACCCGAGACACGGCAGCCGCAATTCAGCCCGACAGCTATGATCGTTTGGACACCATCAGCAGCCTTTTCGCCCGGTATTATGGCCATATAACCCCGGAAATCATTATGCATATTATGGCCGACCACGACCATTACCCCAATTCCATATGCCGCCACATTGACGAAACCGTACCCATTTCCTCGTCAACCCTGGCCTCGTTTGCCATGGTTCCCGAGGAAGGAACTATCTACATCGCTCGGGGCAATCCCTGTGAAAACGGCTTTGTTCGTTACGAGTTTTAATGGGCCCGATTCCTGGTTTATTCCCTTAACCGCATAACAGTGCCTCTAAAGATATAATCGGTAAATAAGCACCATCAGCTAACAAACGGTAGTTAGTAAGGAGTGATATACAGTGTATACAACTACATGCTTGATATGCAAAAAAGAATTTGCCATCCCCTTTTCCGATTTTCGCTACAAGGACATCAAATACAAGCGCGGTAAACACCATGTTTGCGACGATTGCGGCAAAATGGTTCAAGATGAGTGTCAGAAGGTAACAGGCCTCACTCCTGAGCTTATCGATGTCTGGGATAAGGTCCTGCGCTACCGCGGCCTGTAATTTCAAAGGATTACATCTGTATTTGAAAGGAGCATGTCAACTATGAAGAATGCAAAGCAATTAAAGGTTATAGAGTGCCGGGGCACTCCCTATGAGATCGGGCAGCAGTGGGGCGAAGCATGCCGGGATAGTATTTTACAGGGGTTGGAGAATAGTACCATGGGAATGTCCCTAATATACAATGCATCTCGTGAAGAGATTACTTCCAAAGCCATGCGATTTCTCCCGCTGGTTCAAGACTTTGATCCTTACTTGATCGAGATCATGCAGGGGCAAGCCCGGGGTGCAGGAATAAAATTCGAGGAAGTGTTTACCCAAAAGTGTAGTTTCGAACTGAGTTTTTACTACAATAACATAACTTCTATGTGCACATCTTTTGCGGCAACCGGGAAAGCCACAGGGAGCGGCCAGACACTGCTCGGCCAGACAATTGACTGGTTTCCCGGCACGCCGATAGATCTTTTGAAAATCCATCATTCCGACGGACTGGTTCAGTTTGTTATATCTCTGGCCAATTCTTCCGAGTATGCTATTTCATCGGCCGGCATCGGTATATGCGCCAACGCCACCGTAGGCCAGAATTACGCATTTAACGTGCCTCTAGGCTGCTACATGCCCAAAGTAATGCGGCAAAGAACTGTCCAGGATGGCATTGAGATTCTAAAACAAGCAACCCGCGGACTGGGTTATTATCATCTGGCAGATGCCAAAGGACAAATGATGGGTATTGAAAGCGTTCACAACGATTACCAGTTACTGCTCCCGGAAAACGGGTTGCTTGTGCATTCCAACCATTATATAACCGAACGTTTTAAAGAGGGTGACACAGCTCCCTTATATATGCCGGACAGCTATCACCGTTTAGACAGAATCACCGCACTGGCCCATCAGTATTATGGCAAGATAAATCTTGAAATAGCCATGGAAATGTTGTCAGACCATGACGCTTATCCTAAATCAATATGCAGCCACATCGACCCCCAAAGCCAATTACCGTCCGAAACACTGGCCTCCTATATCATGGTTCCAGGAGAAGGTGCCATATATATCGCAGCGGGCAATCCCTGCGAGTATGAATATATACGCTATACCCTTTAAGACGCTATAAAAATATATAGCCAGGGATTTGAAGAGCCTTTAAGGATATAGCCCCGCAGGGTCAGGAGGTGGGATTGATGGAAAATACTGCACTCTCAAAGTCAAAAGCATTCAGTAGAGCAATCGTAGGTATTATTGTGTTGGGCTTGATCCTTTTTGTTCCCGCCGGCTCCCTGCGTTACTGGCAGGCCTGGATTTATTGGATCGTATTTTCTTCCCTAACCTTTTTTATTACAGTCTATTTCTTCGAAAGAAGCCCCGAATTATTGGCCAGGCGAGCGGAGGTCAAAGACCAGGAAACGGTCAAAAAAATCCCTGCTTTCCTTAACCTTTTTTTACTGGCTTATTTAATTCCTGGCTTTGATTATCGCTTTCACTGGTCAACGGTGCCGGCTTGGGCGGTTATTGCTGCCAATATCATGGTGTTCCTGGGCTATGTTTTAATCATCCTGGTCTTTAAGGAAAACAGCTACGCTTCAGCCAATATAACAGTTGAAAATGAGCAGACGCTTATAGCAACCGGCCCCTATGCCGTAATACGTCATCCCATGTACACAGGACTGATGGTGATGGTTTTATTCGCCCCCCTGGCCTTGGGCTCCTTTTGGGCGGTAATACCCGGTCTGCTTTTTATACCGTGGACGATCATCAGGATAAAGAACGAAGAAGAATTGCTATTGAAGGACCTTCCCGGCTACCAGGATTATTGCACAAAGATCCCTTACCGTTTAATACCATCTGTTTGGTAAAATCTTGACTTTCAAGAAACTGCAGAGCAGTTTCAACACAATTTAATCATTCCCGAAGGGAACTAATATAAGTAGTCCCCGTAGGGGGAAACACACTGTGTTGCACCGGGGCGGGGAACATATTTTCACCTCGTTATACAGGTATTATTTTTTATACGGAAATAAGAAAGGGGTTTCAGAAAAGTGGAAGCGTGCCTATGGGAAGGTGGGTTTACCACCATACCGGCAACTGTAGTTGATCGAACCGGTTATTTACTCAAGTACGGATACTACAATATGCAAATCCAGATGGTTATTACATTCGCTAAACACCTGGATATAGATGTTCTGAAAAAAGCGGTTAGATTATCTTTGGATGCTGAACCGGTATTACGATGCCAGTTTATTGAAGATGATAAACAACCCTATTGGCAGCCTTTTGATAATCCTGACGAAATCCAGTGGTTTGAGTTTGTACAAAATGATAGTAAACAAGCGACCATTGAACAGTTTTTGAAAAGCCCCTTTTATTATGAGGAACAGATGCTGAGTGTCCAATTAATTCGGGTTAATGATTATGATATCCTGTGTGTGAAAATCGCTCATGCCTGTTCTGACGCGGCAGGTCTTAAACAATATTTGCAATTGCTGGCCGAAATATATTCAAACTTGCTAAAGGACTCCCGCTATAAACCTGAGCCGAATACCAAGCGCCGGTTGGACCAGAAGAGTTATTTCGAGGCACTGGGTATTAAGGATCCATTGGCATTACTGGATCCAAATGACCAGCCCCTGCCCGCTACCTGGGCCTTTCCCTATTATGGTGTTGAATCAAAGGTGATAAATATTTCCATGCGCCGTTTTGCTGGTGAAACCTTCGATAGAATCAGGGCATGTGGCAAAGCTCATGCAGTAACTATCAATACTATTATTTTAACCTCATTTTTTAGAAGTATGTTTCAACTTTTAAACCCACCGGCCGGAGATGACCGGGAGATCTGTGTAACCATGGATTTGCGAAGGTTTTTTAAAACCAATCCTTCTCAGGATATTTGCAACCTGGCGGTAATAACAATCGCAAGAACCTGCCAGGTGGAGCAAGAATTTTTTCCGGAGACGTTAAAAAGGGTGTCCAAAACTATGGATGAATTAAAACTTGCTCATGTGGAATTGTCTGAAGCCGTGAAAACTGAAGCACAAGAGGCCATTGAGTTTTCACAACTACATGCTCTTTTTCAAGCAGCCCGGCCTGTGATTATAGAAACCGGCAAGGTTTCTCCAACCTTAGGTAATACGGGGATAATCAATCCATTGCAGTTTGGACAAATCACTGCCAATGATGCTTATCTAATTCCCCCAACTACTAATGCACCTGGCTTTATGCTGGCGGTCAGTACCTACAATAGAACCCTGACCCTGTCAACCAGTTACTATGAGCCATCACATAGGACCGAAGATGTTGAAGCATTTATGGATTTTATAGAGAAGGAATTGATCTCTCTGTAAAGATAAGAAATGGTAAGGGTTTCATTTCTAAGGAAATCCTGATTACGTCGCCTTAGATGAGAAGGAGGTTTTAAGAAAAATGGAAGCGGACATATTCGAAGATGGGATTCCTACCATAATACCGGTAACTGGATTTGATCGGGCCTGTTATTTACTAGGGTACGGATTCTACAATATGCAAATCCAGGCGGTCATTACATTCGATCAACACCTGGATACAGATGTTCTAAAAAAAGCGGTTAGATTATCTTTGGATGCTGAACCGGTTCTGGGCTGTCAGTTTATTGAGGACGATAAACAACCGTATTGGCAGCGCTTCGAAAAACTAGAGGAACTCCAATGGTTTGATTTAGTACGAAATGATAATAAACAAGAAGCCGTGGAGCAATTTTCGAAAAGTTCCTATTATTGTGAAGGGCAGATGCTGAATGTCCAAGTGATACGGGCCACTGATAATGATACCCTTTGTGTAAAGATCTGCCACGCCTGTTCCGACGCAGGAGGTCTTAAGGCATATCTGCAGTTGCTGGCCAAAATATATTCAAGCTTACTGAAGGACTCCCGTTATAAACCTGAGCCGAATACCAAGCGCCGACTGGACCAGAAGAGTTATTTCGAGGCACTGGGCATAAAGGATCCACTGGCATTACTGGATCCCCATGCCCAACCTCTGCCTGCTGCCTGGGCCTTTCCCAATTACGGTGTTGAATCAAAGAAAATGCATATTTCCATGCGCCGTTTGGCTGATGAATCCTTCCATAAAATTAGAGCATTTGGCAAGACTCATGCAGTAACCATCAATACTATAATTTTAACCGCGTTTTATAGAAGTATGTTTGCCATGATGAGCCCACCAACCGGGGATGACCGGGAGATCAGTGTAACTATGGATTTGCGACAGTTTTTTAAAACCGATCCTTCTCAGGATATTTGCAACCTGTCGGTAACGATAACTTCAAAAACCTTCCGGGTGGAGGCAGAAGCTTTTCTGGGGACGTTAAAAAGGGTGTCCCAGCATATCGATGAACTAAAGCATGCTCAAGTAGAATTGCCTCAAGCCGTGTTAATTGAAGCACAAGAGGCTATAGACTATTCACAACTACGCGCCCTTTTCCAAGCAGCCCGGCCCAAGGTTTTAGAGGCCGGCAAGCTATCTCCAACCTTAACCAATACGGGGATCATCAGCCCATTACAGTATGGACAGCTCTCTGCCTGTGATGCTTATCTTGTTCCGCCAACTAGTTATGCACCTGGTTTTTTACTGGCGGTCAGTACCTACAATAGAACCCTGACCCTGTCAACCAGTTACTATGAACCTTCACATAGGACCGAAGATGTCGAAGCATTTATGGAGTTGATGGAAAAGGAATTGAAGTCTCTTTAAGGTAAAAAATGCTCAACAATTTTAATTAGGAGGGAAAGCTCATGAGTATGACTGCAAAAGTATTTATTGGATTAGTGGTCTTGATTGTTGGCATAGCAGTCTGGTTTTATATAGGTCTGGTCATGCTGGTAACTCCAACAAAGGGTATGCAGATTCCGCAATATGCGAATCCCCATAAGGCATTATTAGTGATAGATATTCAGGAAGACTCTACAGGAATCACGGCCAAGGATTCATCCCCATTCAAAAATGATTCTGAAAAGTTAATTATGTCAGTTAATCAGATAATAGATGAAGCAGCCAGGAAGAACATCGCTGTATTGTATGTTAGACAGGAATTTGATGGTCTGAGAGGCAAGATTATATCCCAAGTCACTTCTGATGGGGTAGATATAAAAGGCCAGCCGGGAACTGAGATCGATAGACGAGTCTCCATTGTTTCAAACAATATTTTCCCCAAGCATATTTCGGATGCCTTCTCCAACCCGGAGTTGGAGGCATGTTTAACTGAATATCAAGTGGATGAAGTGTATCTCGTCGGAATAGATGCCCAATACTGTGTATATTCTACGGCAAAAGGGGCCCTAAACCGAGGATATAAAGTGAATCTCATCACAGACGCTACTTCTATGGCTAACAAAGAAAAATGGGATGAACAGATGAAAAAATATAAACAGGATGGTGTCCATCTAATTACAAGTGGGCAATTTCAAGCGGAGGAGGGCACAAATAAACAAACCAATACCAAAATCTTTTAATTAACCATGAATCGGGAGGGATTGAGATAAGAGAGAATCAAGTCAGTGATACGGCCATTAAAACTGCCTGTTGGCGAGCTTATCATTCACATATTGATAATCCGAAAATCTTTAATGACTTTTTAGCCTATGATCTGGTAGGCGAATCGGAGTATGAAGCCTTTAAAACCATGTACGTATCAATATTTAAAACGCTCGCGCCCCCCGAGTATGTCTCGTCCTTTGCTGATGACGCGGCTATTTTAAAACTTATGATGCAGTCATTGGCTGCTCCGGCATTGGTTCTCAGCCGCGCCCGATATTCAGAGGACAAATTGTTGGATGCCCTCCGGCAGGGGGTCGGGCAATATGTCATACTCGGAGCCGGGATGGATACCTTTGCCTTCCGTCATCCTGAGGTAATGGAAGATCTAAAGGTATTTGAAATCGATCACCCTGCCACCCAGGAATTTAAACGCCTGCGTATAAATGAGCTGGGTTGGAAATACCCATCCCACTTGCACTTGATCCCGGCGGACTTCAGCAAGGATAACATATCGGAAGCGCTCGCTCGTTCATCATACAACAAGGACTGTCTAAGCTTTTTTAACTGGCTGGGAGTAACCTGCTATCTACCATACGATGTGGTCTTTGCCGTGCTTCGAACTATTTCCGAATCAGCACCCGCAGGCAGCAGACTCGTGTTTGATTATTTAGATACTGATTTGTCGATTTCGGAAAAAGCAGCCCCACGTTCCCAGGAGATATTGATGATGGCTGAGCAGGCGGGAGAGCGTATAATAACATTTTTCAATCCGGAAACGCTGGCTGACGATCTCGATAACGTGGGATTTCGACTTGAAGAAAACCTGAACCCATCGGAAATCAACCAGCTATACTTCAACCAGCGCCCGGACAATTATTATGCTTGCGAAAACGCCCATTTTGCCTGTGCGGTTGTCGAATAGATTGATACGGAAGGTTTTATATTTAATTATTTGAAAGGAGACTAAGTAATGAGCGAATTTAATTACGACACATACTGCGGATTATATTGCGGAGCCTGCTCGATCATGAAAGCCTGCCAGACGGGTATCAAGGATCCTTTTGCCTGCATTTTCTGTGATGAAGCGGGCATGGAGCTGAAATGCCACGGGTGTAAAACGGAGCAGGTATTTGAAAACTGTGCCAAGTGCCCTATTAGGCCGTGCGCCCGTGAAAGAGGCGTGGAACACTGTCCTGATTGCCCTGATTATCCCTGCCAGAATTATGGTTTTATGCAATTCCTGACCGAAAAGCTTCCGCATTGGGACACGGCTGCCGCCAATTTGCAAACTATTAAAGAAAAAGGAACTGAGGGCTGGCTCCAAGAACAGCAAGCCCAATGGAAATGCCCCAATTGCCAGACCGATTATAGCTGGTATGCCACCCATTGTTCCAACTGCGGCAAAGATCTGGGTGAGATAAAGCCTTATAAAAACACTTTTGACAAGAGCGTTTTCCAGATGCTAACCCAGCCTGACCCTGATGAACTTTTTAAACAAGAGCTCTTTTTTAAGCTGGAGGGAACGGATCAAGTCAAAGTCCAGAAAGACATTGTCTATAGTAACAGCGAGGGTAGAGATTTGTTTCTAGATCTTTATTACCCGCCCGCTCACACGCCCCATCATAAACTGCCGGTTGTAGTGCTTGTGCATGGTGAGACTCCGCTTACCAATCTGAAAGACTCCGGGCCCTTCACTTCTCTGGGTCGGATAATAGCCGCTTCCGGATTGGCCGTGGCCGCCTTCAACCACCGCACCCTGCTGCAGGGGTGTCAAATAAAAGATGCCATTGCTGATGTAGAAAACCTCATACAGTTTCTGAACTACCGTGCCAATGATTTTGACCTGAATAAAGATCAAATAGGCCTCTGGTCCTTTTCTATGGGCGTCCCCTGCGGCTTATATGTGGGCTTGAATAATAAAGCGGATAATATAAAATGCCAGGTTGCATATTATGGTTTCGGGGAATTCACATCATTATGCACCTTATTAAAAGGCTCAATCAATTACGAGGGGATGGATGAGCAGGCTGAAGAATATTCACCGATTAGGCTGCTCTGTCAGGCCCCGGATAAAATAGCCCCCTTGCTAATTGCCCGGGCCGGTATGGACCAGATTCCCACTATTCTTAAGTCCATTGACAGCTTTATCGGGGCTGCGCTTGAAAACAACGTTCATATTGACATCTATAATCATCCCGCCGGGGTGCATGCCTTTGAGTTGGTCAACGACGTACCCAGAACCCATGAAATAATCGAGTTGACCCTGGATTTTCTATACCAACATTTAACCGTTATTCCACTTTAAGTGAAACATTTCCAGCTTGTAAGGGGTACTCATTATAGAGGAGGGTTTCGACGGAAGTATTTTTGCCATGTACAAAAAGTAGAGCCTGATGAGGTCGGGCTTAACTCCCCATAACCGCAGCATCAACTTCAGAAAAACTTGCCCCATGCCAGCTTCATTTCAATCAAGAATTGTGGTCATTTTATTCAAGATTATCAACCCCGGAGACTGGTTGAAATTTTGATTGTAATATTTTCGCAAGTATAAACGTTTACTAAATAGGGGCATACCTGATCTCTCTTAAGAGAGATCAGAGGTGATACCTATATTTAATATTTATCGTCAAGATTTTAGGTGCGTTATTAGTTCAGTCGAGGGGTGCAAAGAATGGATTACAGAGGAAAAGTAGCGGTGATCACGGGTGCTGCCAGTGGGCTGGGTTTGGGCTTGACCCGGGCCTGTGCCGCTCGGAGTATGAGGCTGGCATTAGCTGATATTAATGAATCCAGGCTGGAGGATGTCCGCAAGGAAATATGCGACCAGGGCCTAGAGGTGTTGGCTGAAACAGTCGACGTATCTCAAGTAGACGATGTTGAGAGATTTGCATATCACTCTTTTAAGCGGTTTGGCCAGGTCAATCTCCTGTTTAACAACGCAGGCGTTATCGGTAACTCATCCACCCTTGACGCTATGCTAGGCGACTGGGAATGGATTGTCGGCGTGAATATGTGGGGCGTTATACACACAGTGAGAGCCTTCGTTCCACGTATGCTGGACAGCGGGAAACCTGGTCATATTGTTAACATTGCAGGCAGCGCCGGTTTTATCTCCGGTCCCGGAATTGGCATATACCGTATGACCAAATCGGCGGTTATTTCTTTATCGGAGACGCTCTATCATGAACTGTCCATCAGCAAATCTAAAATTGCCGTATCGGTAGTATCGCCGGCCTTTATTAAAACTGACATAATGGACTCAATCCAATATCGACCAGAGGCTTTTCAGTATACCAACCAGGTGGATGTAATAAATCCGGTGGAAGAGGCTATATTAGGCTTTTTCAGACAACAGACCGAAACCGCCCCTCGGCCTCAGGCCGTGGCAGATGCCATCTTTTCAGGGATTGAGCAGCAGAGGCTGTATATATTTTCGCCTTCATTGACTGAAGATTTAACGACCAGGGCAGCAATAAAATACCGCCTGGAATCCATTATGGACGAAAAAAACCAGGTCAACCCGTTTTCTAAGAACCCCTTATGATAAATAAATGAGTGTGCGCTATTACTTGACTTTGTCCAGGGTTTTAAGTAAGCTCAATAAAACTTGGCGGAGAAAGAGAACATGCTCGATATACCCAATCCCCAAAAGCGCAACGTCTGGATCAGCCTGGGCTTTGGCCTGGTGGGCCTGTTGATGATGATTTTCCCGATGGCCGGGTATGTGGACATTATGAACGGCGGCGGAGCCCTGATAATGATCGGGCTGCTCTTCTTGCTGAGCTCAATCCCGGTTGCGCTCATGTTTAATAAACGCGCCAAATTGATAGACAGTTTTGCCGAAGGCCGCAACCTACTGGCCCACTGGCGCTATGCTCCCGGTTTATGGGCCGAATACGCCGGAGAAGAACTGGTTCGCGATACATCCCGAAAGAAAGCCCTGTTCTTTACCATTGCCGCTTTTGCCCTGATTTTCGGAGTGCTCTTTCTCATCCTCGATCCCGAAGGGGGCGGCCCGGCTACTTTTTTAGTGATGCTGGGCCTGATCGTAATTATAGGAATTACCGCTCTGCTAAGCATCCGGCTGAAGGCCGCCCGCAATCGGGAAGGCAATGCCGAGGTCTATATATCCGCCGAGGGCCTCTATTTAAACGGGGTCCTTCACTCCTGGGGGCACATCAATACCGAACTTGAATCAGTCCGCATAGTTTCAGCCCGGGTTCCAATAATTGAGTTCGTCTATTCCTATCCCACCAGAGCAGGCATACAGTCTGAAATTGTCAATGTACCCATTCCCCAAGATGAAATGCCCGCGGCCCAGCAGTTGATTGAATACTTCAACTAATACATTGTCAATTCTAATATACAGAATTTGGATTGACGGTGTACTGGATATCAGGAAGGGCCGAATTCCCAATATAACACCCCAACCGCTCCCACATTTTCCCGCCTTAATAACTAATTCTTTTAAGTAAGCTTTAACCTCTCTTTTAGTTCTCTTTCAGATTGGAAGTTTATTCTAGGACTGTAATCAAAAATAACTAAAGAGAGGTGTTTTAACAATGTCACGAAAGTCAATGCTCGGAAGCGTACTGGTAGTAGCCCTGCTTCTGGTCGGAACCTTGGGCGGTTTTGTCTTCGCCGAATCCACTACCGGAGGCGATCCCGGCGCCAAGATGAAGGAGATGAGCCAGTTGTTCATTGACAAACTGGCTGAAAATCTTGGAATTGACGCAGCCGATCTGGAAGCCGCCATCGCCAAAACCCAAACTGATCTGCTGGCCGATCAGGTTACAGCAGGCTCTATCACCCAGGATGAAGCTGACAAGGCAATTGAACGCGGAGTGGAGTTCGGTTTTATGGGTGGCGGCCCTGGCGGGGCTCCTCCTGATGACCAGAACGGCCAGGGTGGCAAGGGTAAGCCGGCCGGCCCGCCTCCGGGCGAATCTTCCAACGCCAACGAATAATCCCTTCTTAAATGGTTCCCTTTCCCTACAAAGAGCCATCCCCATCCCCGGGGATGGCTCAGACCGTCGACGAAAGCACCACAGGCACCACACATGTTCGCTTTGCTCACCAATAAGGTTGCGAATAGCTGCATTGCTCATCATTATTTCTTACCGAGCGAAGCGAGTAATACGTGGTGCCTGGATGGTGCTTCACTTTCGTAGACGGTCTGGGTAGCTTGCCTACTTCATATACATAAACTGTACCCTCCCCCAGGCTCGAAAAATCAACTGGATCGTCGGCAGCCCGGATGTTTTTATTATATTCTGGAATGAATTACCTGGTGATATAAAAGGAAAAACATGGAGGAGTTAGTAAATGAAAAGCCGAAATATAAAAATAGCTCAACGGGTTTGTAAAGTTTTTGGTATGGAAAGGAGTCTCGCAATGATTAGAAATAAGGCATTCTTTTTTCTCACCTTTTTTCTGGTTTTGCTGTTGACATCACCAGGTTTAGTCATCGGTTCAGAGGGAAATTCCAGCTCGATCACCGGCGATATTATCGGCAATCGCCCTCCTTTACAGTTGGCACCGTCAGCACCGACGGAGTTGAAAGCCAGCTGCTTCCCGGACACACTCAGCATGGGTTTGGATTGGAAAGACAATTCCGGCAATGAAACCGGCTTTACCATCCAGCGCAAGGCTGAAGATGGCGCATTCACAACCCTGACCACTACCGCTGCCAATGCCACTTCTTACTTTGATGAAACCGTCGCCAATGACTGCCGGTATACCTACCGGGTCTGCGCCAACGGAACCTTGAGCAACTCCAATTATTCCAATGAAGCAACCTGGATTACCGCGCCCCATAAACCGGCCGATTTTAAAGTAACAGTAAATGCGAGCACACCTCGTATAACTCTTTATTGGGAAGACACCAATACACACGAGACCCAATACAAAATAACCAAAAAAACCGCGACTTCCGCAACCCAGGTAACCGTCCAGCCCATCAGCGTAGCGGCTGACACCGAAACCTACCTTGATGAAGATGTTAAACCCGGCATGCGCTATACCTACTCAGTAATTGCCACGGGACAGGGAGGAAGCACGGCTACCGCCGAGGAGTCAATAAGATTCCTGGCCGCGCCGAGCAATCTGGTTGTTATATACCCTCCCGACTCAACCGAAATGGCCCTCAGATGGCAGGACAACTGCAATGAAGAAGCTGGCTTTTTACTGCAGCGGTCTTTTGGCCCTGATTCCAATCCGGTATCCTTTGAAATTGCACCCAATACCATAGAGTACCAGGATGAATACCGCGAAGACAGTATGTACATGTACCAGATAAAAGCCCGGTCAGGCCAATCTGACACCCAGGATTCCAACTTTACAAGTGTTTACACCTGGTATTCGCCTCCCCGTATGCCGCAAGGTTTCGAGGCTGAAGCCCTCTCCAGCAGCGAGATACAACTCACCTGGCCGGATTCATCTAAATATGAAACCGGTTTCAATATAACCCGGGTCGGCAGCAATACGGTAACGCCCATTAAGGTCCCTGCCAATACCACGTCTTATCTTGACAAGGGGCTAAAACCCAATACCAATTATCGCTATACTATAACGGCTGTCAATCAAGACAGTAAGACCTCTTCCCTGTCGTTAACAAGGTATGCCACAACCAAACCGGGGCTGAGCATCAAACCAGACTCGGACGTATTCTCGAAAGTGGAGGCTGTATTACAGATCGGCAGCCCCAACATGATAATAAATGGTGAAAGTAAGGAAATTGACCCCGGTAAAGGAACCGCGCCGGTAATCGTCGAAGGCAGGACCCTGGTGCC
>JBDKUE010000224.1:0-25626 GCA_039679855.1 Syntrophomonas sp. | reverse complement strand
ATGAATGCCTTCCTGGAAAAACGCAAACCCGTATACACCGGGGAGTAGTAAATAGGAGGAAAAACGCAAATGGAATACAGATACAATATTCGCGACTTGAAATTTATATTGAAAGAATGGCTTCCTTCAGATGAAGTATTTGCCCTGGATCGTTTCAAAGAATATTTTAGCGTTGACGATGTTGACGCCATTTTAACCGAGGGATATAAGGTTGCCCGGGAAGTGGTAAGCCCGATCAATGTTGAAGGTGACAAGAATCCGGTCAAGTTTGAAAACGGGGTTGTCACCAATCCTCCCGGATATAAAGAAGTATTTTGCTTCTTGCAGCAGAATGGCTGGGGCTCCAGCAGTGAGTGCGTGGAAGTGGACGGCGGCATGCCCTTGATCCTCTACAAAGCGGTGGCCGAGATGATTGCCGCGGCCTGTCCGGCCATGGGCTCCAATATCAAATTGACCTCCGGGGCTGCCAACCTGATAATCAAATTCGGCACCGAAGCCGACCGGGAAAGATTCGTCCCCAAGATGCTTGCCGGAGACTGGCAGGGAACCATGAACCTGACCGAGCCTTCGGCTGGTTCCGACGTGGGCGACGCTCTGACCAGGTCTTATCCTACTGATGATCCTCGCATCTGGAAGATCAAAGGAACCAAGATGTTCATAACCGCAGGCGACGGCTCCATGTGCGAAAACACCATCCACATGGTTCTGGCCCGGCCCCCGCAGGGAGCCAAAGGCTCGGCCGGCTTGGGACTTTATATTGTACCTAAAATCTGGGTAAACGAAGACGGCAGTCTGGGCAAGGATAATGATGTAACCACCATCGCCATCGAGCACAAGATGGGCCTCAACGGCTCCGCCACCTGCATGCTAAACTACGGGGAAAACGACGAGTGTTACGGCATTCAGGTAGGACCAGCCGCCGATGAAAAAGGGCGCTCCAAGGGGCTGATGATGATGTTCAACATGATGAACGAATCACGCATTGGAACCGGACACAACGCCAACAACCAGGCTTCCGCCGCCTACGCCCTGGCTTCCCAGTACGCCATCGACCGGGTTCAGGGCTATATCAAGGGCGAACGGGTTGCCATTATCAAGCATGATGACGTCAGAAGAATGCTGCTGGATATGAAGGCCTATACGGAAGGCATCCGGGCTATGATATTCAAGGGCTTCTACAACCTGGACATAGCTGAAAACTCCAAGCCGGAAGACAAGGCCAAAGCCAAGGAATGTGCAGACGTAGCCGCTATCCTTACCCCACTTGTCAAGTGCTACGGAAGTGAATCCGCCGTATTGTGCACCGCAGAAGCCATTCAGGTACTTGGTGGGGTAGGGTACACAAAGGAATACCCGGTCGAGCAGTACATGCGCGATTCCAAGGTCTTAACCATCTGGGAAGGCACCTCCTTCATCCATGGCAACGACCTGGTAGGCCGCAAGATGACCATGGAAAACGGCGAACCCTTCAAGAAGTGGATGGGAAGCATTAAGGACTTTATAGAAGCCAATAAGAATGCCGATGGGTTCAGCAAGGAGTTTGCCAACCTCGAAAAAGCCTATAACTGCGCTGAAGAGGTAATGAACATCATTTATTCCTGGCATGCCAATAAGGCCGAAAAAGCGCAGCTAATCAACGTTTTTGCCATTCGCACCCTGTTCGTCTTCGCCCAGGTCTATGTGGCCATTTGCCTCCTTGACCAGGCCTTAACGGTTAAAAAGATCATTGCTGGACTGCCGGCCGATCATTATGACATGAATTTCTATCAGGGCAAGTTGGCTGCAGCCAGCTACTATGCCAACAACATCCTGCCCAATGTTTATACTTTGACAACTGTTATCAAAGATGCGGACACCAGTGTTTTAGAGGTTCCGGAAGAAGCATTGATCATCAATTAATTTGGGGAAAGGGGAATTTCCATGCGCGATATATACCTGGTTGAAAGTGTTAGGACCGCTATTGCCAAGGCTGGCAAGTACTCATATTTTGCCAATGTAAGAGCTGACGATCTGGTGGCCAAGGCCATGAATGAACTTATGCGCCGGGCCGGTCTGGAAGATAAAAAAGAAGAGTTGGATGGAGTAATCCTGGGCGGAACCGCCCTGGTTAAGGATATGGCCAGCAACATCGGACGGTATGCGGTAATCATGGCCGGCTTCCCCAACAGCGTTCCCGGCTGCACGGTGGACCGCTTCTGCTCATCCGGAGTGCAGGCTATTTTCAACGCAATAGCTGAAATCAATATGGGCTGGGGTTCGGAGTTAATCCTGGCCGGCGGCGTTCAGCATATGACCCATGTTCCCATGGGCTGGGGAAATGAACACAACCCGCGCCTGGGTGAGTTTACCGACGATAATGCCAAGGGTATGGGCTGGACCGCTGAGATGGTGGCCCGTAAGTATGGCATTACAAGGGAAGAACAGGATCAGATGGCCGTTGAAAGCCATGAAAAGGCCCACCAGGCAACAATTAAAGGCCTGTTCAAGGATGAAATCCTGCCCATCGAAGCCGAAGTGCTGCAAAAAGACGGCAGCATGGTAATGCAGGTTTGCGACAAGGATCAGGGCATAAGGCCGGGCACCACTATTGAAACTCTAGCAAAGATGGAACCGGTGTTCCTGAAAGACGAACTGGCTACGGTCACCGCCGGCAATGCCAGCCAGACCAATGACGCCGCTGCCTGCGTTCTGGTGGCCAGCGGCGAAAAATGCAAGGAACTGGGTTTAAAACCCAAAATGAAACTTGTGGGATTCAAGGCCATCGGCGTTGATCCCATCTATATGGGCATTGGACCGGCCATTGCTATTCCTTTGGTAATGAAGCAGGCCGGAATGACCATGGATCAGATTGATATCTGGGAAATCAACGAAGCCTTTGCCTCCCAGGCGGTCTACTGCACCAAGGAGCTGGGTATCAGGAACCACCCATTGTTAAACCCACGCGGCAGCGGAATCGCTCTGGGACACCCGCTGGGTTGCACCGGAGCTCGCATAGCAACCACCCTCATGCATGAGATGCCCTACTATGGTGCCAAGTATGCGGTGGAGAGCATGTGCGTTGGACATGGTCAGGGCGTAGCCGCCATCTGGGAATGGGTTGGCTAAAGATATTGACCCTTCTAAGATTTGCGGTTGGCAGTTACAATCACAGATACGGTTTTTACGGAGCGAAGCAAGTACCATGCCAACCGCAGGCTTTTATATTTCGCCTTATGAAATGTTTCGCAGTCTTTATTCATTATAAATAAGGAGGAAGCCAACAATGGAAATTAAAAAAGTATTTGTAGTCGGAGCAGGTTTTATGGGAGCCGGTATTGCCCAGGTAGGCGCCCAGGCCGGGTATGAAATGTATCTTTATGACATCGCCCCCGCCGCGGTTGAAAAGGGAATTGCCGGAATCAAAAAGCTTTTGGCCAAAAAGGTTGACAAGGGAACCCTGACCCAGGATGCTGTTGACGGCACCATGGCCCTTATTAAACCCAGCACATCGCTTGACGATGCCGCGGCTGTAGATCTGGTAATCGAAGCTGTTTATGAAAACGCCGATCTTAAAAAGGACATTTTCGGTAAACTGGATGCTATATGCAAACCCGAATGTATCATGGCAACCAACACTTCATCTATTCCGATTACTTCCCTGGCTGTAGCAGTTAAAGATCAGTCCAAATTTATCGGTATGCATTTCTTCAGCCCGGTACCGGTTATGCGGCTTTGCGAACTCATTCGCGCTATCAAGACCTCTGATGAAACTATTGCGGTTGTTGCTGAAGTCGCTCAGAAGATGGGCAAGACGACTGTAGTGGCCAAGGATGTTCCCGGCTTCATCGTAAACCGGATCAATTCCGCTTTGAGATGTGAAGCTTACAAGTGCTTGCTTGAAGGCGTGGCAAGCATCGAAGACATCGACACCGCTATGAAACTGGGTGCCAATCTGCCGATGGGACCGTTTGAGCTGGCTGATTTCGTGGGTCTGGATGTCAACTACAACGTGCTTTCGCAGCTGTATGCCGGTTACAAAAATCCCCATTTTGCTCCCAGCCTGATTCTGGAGAAACTGGTCACCGCCGGCGATTTGGGCCGCAAGACCGGCAGGGGATGGTACGACTACACCACCGGAGAAAAGAAACCCAGAACCGACATCAAGTTCTAGAGCCTTAAGATGATGGTTGCGGTTTATCCGGCCTAAAGCCTTTGGGATAGACCGCAACTAAAATCTTGAGTATATAGACCTCGGGAAAGGAGGTAGCGATCATTGTCATACAGGGATAAGAAATACAATACCATGCTGGTCACCGTGGAAAATCATATAGCTACGGTTCAGTTCAATCGTCCGGAAGTCTTAAATGCCATAAACATGGAAGTAAACCGGGAACGGGTGGAGATATTTACCGCCCTGGGGCAGGACCCCGATGTCAGGGTGGTGATTCTTACCGGCGGCGAAAAGGTTTTCAGTGCCGGCGGGGATTTACCGGCTATTTCCCAGTATTCGGTAGTAGACGCCCGGGCTCATGCCGACGTCAATTGCGCCGGTCAGAAGGCCCTGGCGGATATGCCGAAACCTACCATTGCTGCCATAGCCGGGTATGCCATGGGCGGGGGTGCGGAGAACGTATTGTTGTGCGACCTGCGCATAGCCGCGGATAATGCCAAAATTGCCTGCTCCGAGATCAATGTCGGCATATTCCCCGGTGGCGGTGCGACCCACCGGCTGGTGCAGAACGTATCCATGTGCAAAGCCAAGGAAATGCTTTTCTTTGGCGGTATGATAGACGCCCAGACGGCTCTGGAGATCGGGCTTATTAACAAAGTGGTCCCACTGCCCGAATTGATGAGCACCGCCAGAGAATGGGCCGAAAAATTAGCCAAGAAGCCTCCCTTCACTCTGAAGATGCTCAAAGCAGTCATCAACTCCAACTGGGGCGCTGACAACGAAACTGCCATGCGCGTGGAGCAGGATTCCTGGGCGGCCATTTTTGGCAGTGAGGACGCGAAGGAAGGCATGCACGCTTTCATTGAAAAACGGAAGCCTGAATACAAGGGTAAATAGGCTGGGTAAGCTTGGTCCAGCCAAATAGGAGGGATATAATGCGTGAAGTTGTAATAGTGGACATGGCCAGAAGTGCCATCGGCACCATGGGCGGGTCTTTGAAAAATGTTAAACCGATAGATCTGATATCCAAGGTGGGAAAGGCTATTGTTGATCGCAACAAGGCCAAAGTAAAGCCGGAAATGTATGATTATTGCTTTTTGGGCCAGGTAAAACAAAATTCAATCTGCGCCAATATTGCCCGGAATCTGGCCTTAAACATCGGCCTGCCCGAGGAAGTGCCGGCGACAACGGTCACCGTCGCCTGTGGTTCGGGTTTGCTCTCCATGATTGAAGGCTACGAATTTATTAAAAACGGGTTTGCCGACATAGTTCTGGCCGGTGGTGTTGAGTCCATGAGCACCGGCGAGTTTTTCGTAAGCGGCAAGAGCAACCAGGGTTTTGGCACAGCCAACTTGACCTTGATGGATGCCATCATTGCCGGAGGACCGGGTGGCGCACCTGTTGAAAGGTATGGCAACATACCCATGGGCATCACCGCTGAAAACCTGGTCGATATCCACAATATCTCCCGTGAGGAACAGGATGAATTCGGATACAGAAGCCAGGTTTTGGCCAAGAAGGCTATCGCTAATGGCGATTTTGTCGCCGAGATAGTTCCGGTTGAATACGAGAAGGCTGACGGCAGCAAAGGTATTTTCAAAGTGGACGAGTACCCGCGTGAAACCACATTGGAAGCAATGGCCAAGCTGAAACCGGTTTTCAAAAAGGATGGCAGTGTAACCGCAGCCAATTCCTCGGGAAGAAATGATGGGGCGGCCCTGGCCATCCTTATGTCTAAAGAAAAAGCCGAAGAGCTGGGTATTAAGCCTCGGGCTTATTTTGTAGCCGGCGGCATAGCAGGTGTCGATCCCTCCATAATGGGCCGCGGCCCGGTTCCGGCAGTTCAAATCGCCATGGGTAAAGCGGGAGTTGCCTTAAAAGACATGGATCTGGTGGAACTAAACGAGGCCTTTGCCGGGCAGAGCCTGGCCGTATACAGAGAGTGGATGAACGACTGGAAGGTTGACAAGGAGTGGTTGGACAGCCATGTCAACATGTACGGAGGAGCCATTGCCCTTGGCCATCCGCTCGGGGGCAGCGGCTGTATAATCACCACCAAGCTCTTGTATGGACTGGAGCGGACCAACGGCAAATACGGTTTGTCTACTATGTGCTGCGGCGGCGGAATCGGCGTTGCCGGCATTATCAAGACCATAGACTAAGGGAAGTGAGGGATAGTTATGCAAGACGTCGTAATAGCCAGTGCAGCACGTACGCCATTAGGATTGTATATGGGTTCACTTGCTGATCAACGATCTCAAGATATTGCCGCCATTTCGATGAAAGAGGCGGTAGCCAGGAGTGGGTTTGATTCCGCGGAATTTGATGCCTGTATATACAGTGAAGCTAAACAGAGCAGCTTCCCGGCCAACATAGGCAGACACGGCTGGCTTCTGGCCGGATTGGCTGAAAACACGGCCGGGTTTACTATGAATACCCTGTGCGCGGGCGCTATTCAGACCATGATCAGCGCTTTCAATAAGATAGTTGCCGGCGAGTATTCAGCGCTTATGGTGGGCGGCATTGAGACCAACAGCCAGGCCCAGCATTACCTGGTGCATCCGCGCTACAAATTTGGAGAGGAAAACTTTTGCTTCCATGATTCCAAAGTTGATGTAGAAATTAACGCCCAACCGGTTGGCCTTTACGGTGAATTGAGCGCCTATGCGCTGGCTGATATTGTTGCCGCCAATTACGGAATAAGCCGCAGCGCGCTGGATGAGTATGCCGCGGCCAGCAAGGCCAAAGCCGCCGCCGCTATTAAGCAAGGTCTATGGAAAGAGGCCATAGCTTCTTTTAACAAGAAAGTTAAAAAAGTCGAAGTAGTAATCGAGGCTGACGACGCCGCCAAAGCCCCTGATTTTGCCCAGTTGATGGAATTGGCCGCAGCCAATCCGAACGGCAGCGCTACCAAAGGCAATGTGGCGCCGTTGGCGGACGGTTCGGCCAGCATTGCCATGCTTTCGGCCGACCGGGCTAAAGCCCTGGGCGCCAAGCCCCTGGCTCGCGTGCTGGGCTTTGGCATAGCGGCTGGGAATCCCCGTTTACTGGAGATGGCTACGGTGAAATCAATCGAAAAAGCTCTCCAGATGGCAGGCAAAAGCCTGGACAGCATTGACTTCATCGACATGCATGAGCCTTCCGCTGCCTATGCCCTGGCGGTTATGGGCAAGCTAGGCAGTGCTGCTCAGAAGGTAAATGTAGATGGCGGCAGCCTGGGCTACGGACATGCGGGAGCCGCAACCGGCGGAGCCATGGTAGTTAACATGCTGTACCGTCTGCAGAGCGGCCAGGGCAGGCTGGGCCTGGTAAATGTCGGCGCTCTGGGCGGACAGTCATTAACGGTAGTACTGGAAAGAATATAATTCACTCATAAAAGTCTTATCTTGCTCCAAGATGATTTCTTATCCTGGTTTCCAGGATAAGAAATCATCTGTTTATATAAATTTAAAGCATACCGGGCTTAAGGGATAAGGGGGTAATAGATATGATGGCCAGTTTTGAACAAATTGAAGCACATCTAGCTCAAATACCGGTTAACCAGTATCTACAAGTTACACTTCTGGAAATAGGCGAAGGCTACTGTAAAGTAGTTATGCCCTATAACCCTCAACTCACCAACAGCTGGCAAAGTACTCACGGAGGTATTCTGGTAACCCTTACGGACATGACTTTCTTTCTAGCTCAAGCAACCCAGAATGGTATCGATTCCAGTGGCAGAGTAGCTACCGCAGAGATAAAGACCAATTTCCTAAGTTGCAATCGCGGAAACACCCTAAAGGCTGAAGGGCGTGTAATTAAGAATGGTAAAAGGCTGGTATTCGGTGAAGTGGCTGTCTTTAACTTTGACAACACAAAGGTATCCCACTCAACGCTTAGCTACTTGAAGCTGTAAAGGGGGTGAAGCATTATCTATTTTGGATTTTTAGGGACACTATACTCCCAAATCTTTTTACAATCAAGGCATAAGCGTTTTCGAGTGGGCTTGAGTATAAGATATAACGCAAAGGCTGGCATAGCTATCAGTAAATACCACAGTATGGGAAAGTGAAACCCCATAACATAAATGAGCCCGGAGAATACAACGGTCGCAACAAGAGTACCAATTATTTCCTTGCTTTTAGGAACGTCCTGGCAGTTTTCGGAATCGCAACGCGGACAATTGGTGAAGTCGGATTTTAGATCGTTCATTTAATGCTCCTTCGTTTTATTTAATGATAGCATAATTGACGGGTTTATAGCAGCGAAAAGGCTAAAAATCGGTTATTTTAGCTATAGAACTTAAAGGTTGTTAAGGCTGCGCCTGGTGTTCTTTACAAATATGCCGGGGATGCTTTATTCCAGGGAAATAATACGGCCTGATAAGATCAGAACAATAGGTTAAGGAGGAATATTATGGTTAATAGAATTCTGGTACCCAGCGATGGGTCCGAGTACTCACGCCGGGCGCTATCTACTGCGATAGATTACGCCAGGGCCTTTGACGCTGAAATCGAGCTGCTTCATGTAGTATCCCAACCACCTACCCACATGTATGACTTCACAGTAAAAGAGTACTACCCTCTCTCAGAGGAGCAGGTAGCTGAGATCGGCCTAAAAGTGTTTGCAGCAACCCTCAAGGGATTGGATGCAGGCAACATTACGGTTAAAACAAAGGTTATTACCGGCTATCCTTCTGAAGAAATTCTCCATGAAATGAGAAGGGATATTGATCTCGTAATCATGGGAAGCAGAGGGCACCGGCCTTTGACGGGAGCTCTGATCGGCAGCGTAACCCAGCGGGTTATGGCCGAATCCCACTGCCCGGTTATGGTAGTAAAATAAACTGGAATCAGAATGCATATTTAACCTAATAGCATTAGGAAATCCCCGGTATATAGCTGCCTGAGCGTATTCGTGAATAATGACCATTTCTAAGGAAGGCTCCATTTAGGTGGAGCCCTTTTTTACCGGAAAAAGAGAGGAACGAACCTGGTGTAAAAGAGAAAAAGTCGACTTCCGTTAATTTTGGAAGCGACTTTTTCTTTTTACCCCGCTGGTTTTAAAATAATCAGGTACGCAGTCACATAGAGGGGGAGTTATGATGATTACGCTATACCAAGCATTTCAAATCCAATTGCGGAGTTGGGTACCAATGTTTGTGAAGGTAGACTATCTTGCTCAACCGGTCAGCTGGCTTATTTGCCCAGCATTGGTATAACCGTAACGTAAATTCCGGTAAGGATGGCGCTGGTTATTACGCCGCATATATTGGCTCCCATGGCATATTGCAGAATAATGGTCGATTTCTTAACCGCGGAGACTTCGTGCTGGGCGATTTTGGCCGTGCTCGGGACACAGGATACGCCGGCGATGCCTATTGTGGGATTGAAGTTCTTGCCGTTAAAGAAATAGATTAGGTAGCCGCCAATAATTCCCCCTACCGCAGACAGACCCAGGGCTATAATCCCTAAGATCAGGAGCGGCAAGATAGTGGGATTCAAGATAGTGCCAGCATCACACAGAACGCCCAGCATCAAACCCAGGAAGAAAGTGGCTGCGTAGAGGAATGTTGACTCGATCATGTTCATGTAACTGGTTACTCCTGATTCCTTGATGGCGACGCCCAGGAAAAAGCTCAGTAGCAGGGGAGCCGCCGCTGGCAGCAGCAGGCACAGAACCGTACAGGCAATAACGGAGAAAATCAATTTCTCCTGGGAAGTGACATCATTCTTCTTGGCGGTAGTTTTAATCTTTATTCCTCTTAGCTCCTTGGGAATCAACAGCTTGATGATATAAGGATATCCCCCATAACACAGACTTAGATACAGGTAGGCGATCACCGTTATTGGAACAAATATTTCTGGGGCTAGCATCATCGATGAAAAAAGAACCATGGGACCGTCTGCTCCGCCGACTATGGCAGCAGCAGCTGCTTGTCCAGGAGTAAGACCCATAGCTATTGCAATTGGGTAGGTAACAATAGTCCCCAGCTCTGCGAACAATGCTATGAGCATGCAGGTAAAAGGATACTTCATAACATAACCGACGTCGCAGAGTACGCCGATACCCATGAACACAATACATGCAATTAAATTATTACTAAAGGCAAAGGTGTAGATCGGTTGTAAAAAGTCTATTTGCAGAATAGACACCAGCGCGGTGGTTTCAGTTACTAAAGGGTTTATTACCAGATTTCCTATTTGGTTTCCGCTTAAAAAAAGCATACCTGCGTTTACTGCTGCCATGCCAAATCCCATTGGTATCATGACCAGCGGTTCCAGAATCTTTTTGGCACCCAGAAAAACTAAGGCCATGCCAAGAATCATTAAGACGATTCTGCCAATTAGTATCTTCGGCTCCTGTACACACAGGGTGCCGATTCCCTGAAATAAATACAATAAATCCATTATACTATCCTCACTTTCTACTCTGCGTGCTGTGTTTTTTCCGAATTGCCACGTGAGAAATACCGGATAGTGAACAGCAGGACTTTAATCATGACTGCGAGCAAAAAGGCTATAATAAAGCCCATGCCATAGATCTGTAGTGCCAGTGTTACTGATTGCATCTTATAATCCCTCCCAATATTATAACCATGAACAATTTACTGTAGCTCTTTCCTGATGAGTATTACAAAAGCGACAATGACTGCCAGGACTATGACACCACCAATAATTGTCTGGGTTGTTGTAAACATCCTATCCTCCCCTTTACCTGTCTTTGATCGTATATTGCTACAAAAATACAATCCGTTTTTACAGATCATCTAATTCAAATATCTGAAATACACATACACCGTACACATCAACAGTGATACAAGCATCAGCGGGAAACCCACTTTGAAGAAACGCATAAATGTAATATTATATCCCTGCCTTTCACTGATGCCGGCTATTACCACGTTGGCCGAAGCGCCGATCAAGGTTCCATTGCCTCCCAGGCAGGTTCCCAGGGCTAAAGACCACCATAAAGGATCTAAAGGCATTCCAGTTAGCTCACCGATATCTTTGATTAGAGGAATCATGGCCGTTACAAAGGGGATATTATCCACAAAGGCCGAAAATATTCCTGACATCCAGAGTATCAAGAGCGTGGTCAAGGGGATGCTGCCCTGGGTCAGAGCCAGGGATTGCCGGGCAATACTGTTGATAACTCCGACCTTAACCAGGGATTCAACCAGAATAAACAACCCGATGAAGAAGAACAGGGTGGGCCATTCCACCGACAACAGAACATCTTCCGGCTCTTCTTTAGTAATCAACAACAGGAGCACCGCCCCCACCAGGGCAATAGTAGCTGTCTGCAGTTGCAGTGCCTGTTGAAAGAAAAAACCGATAATTGTCAGGGCCAGAACAACCAGCGATTTTTTGAGTAAGGCCCAATCTTTAATCGACTCAAACTCGTTTAATTCCAAAACCTTCATCTTGTCTTGCTCTGTAACTTTCAACTTCTTGCGATAAATGAACAAAATCAGCACAATGGTCACAGCCAGGATAACCAGAATTACCGGTGTAAGATTGGCTACAAAGTCCATAAACTGCATATGAGTTGCTGAACCTATCAACATATTGGGAGGATCCCCTACCGGAGTGCAGGTGCCTCCTATATTCGAGCTGATTATTTCACTTACGAGAAAACCTCCGGGATTAACGTTGAGCCTGTCGGTAATTGAAAAAGTTACCGGCACTATTAACAGGGCCACCGTCACACTGCCCATAAACGCAGACAAAAGGGCGGTTATTATCGATAGGAGAATGAGTATTTTAATCGGATCGCCTTTGGCTACCTTTGCGGCCTTAATGGCTATGTACTCGAAAACGCCGCTTCTTCGAGTGATTATGACAATTATCATCATCCCTAGAAGTAGTCCCAGGGTATTGAAATCGATACTCGCAATGGCTTCTGATTGGGTCAAGACACCGGTGGCAATGATGATAACCGCTCCGGCGAGACTTACCACGGCTCGATTAAGCTTTTCCGACATTATTATTCCGTAGGCTGCTACAAAAATCGCAACAGCAATAGTTGCGTTAAGACTTTGCATTGTTACGACCCCTTCTTATATTACGTACACCAGAGAAACGGAAGAGCTAATAAAGTGGCTTGTCTGCCTGCGTGTGGCGTCATCCATAATTTTTAACTGTTCCTTCCCCCACAACTGCTTGAACTAGATAAGGGCGGGGTAGTTGTATTTCTAATCTAACACTGCCCCGGGTTGAGCCCTTGTTCAACGATTGCCCGCTTTGACCTGGTTCCTATAAAGGAAATCTTACTTTTCATGACCTATTAGCGATGATTTCTTCGTATTCAGTTGACTTAAGACCGGCCTTATGTTGACAGCCAATACTTATCCAAATAGAGGGTTGGAATTTGTATTGAGCGGGGGATAGCAAGGAAAGGCCGGAGAATCCTGCTTATATGGTCGCTGGACCCGATTGTTCCGAAAATACATCCCCCCTTGTTACTGAACAGCCTTACAAATTAAAATGAAAAGTTTATGTTACTGCTTTAAATTGCAAGAAATATACCAACCTGAAAGAAACCCCATAATTCCAGACAAAATAACAGTCAGGCGCTTGAAATAAACTTTATCGGGCATGTAAAGGGCGTTATGTTTTAAAACAAAGTGTACGCATTTCCCTACACATGTATGGGTAAGCAGACAAACACTTTATCAACCTGTGACGCTTTTTGATCGAAGTCAAGGTTAAACCATAGGGAATGATGCAGAGATAGGAACCCTATTTACAGATGTTAGTAAAGACAAACGGGTCCAAAAAAAAAGAGAATCAGGCGCTGGAATTAGATTTAATAATGAGTTGAAGGGGCGTATTGCGGCCCAATCCAATTCAATTAGAAGAATTACCTGCCTTTTGGCATAGTAATTGCATTGTTTATTGACAATTGGGCCTGACTTACCGCCTAGTACTGATCAAAAGGAGGTTTTGGGAGAACAACAGATTGAAATTATGCACTTGACAGTGTGCAGCCGGCTGCATTCTAAACACCCAGGTAAAAATAACATTAAATTAACAGGAGGTTATAACAATGGCTAATGTAGAAAGTCCCCTGGCTGGGAAAATACTGGCAATCAACTTCAATGTCGGCGATCAAGTAACCGAGGACGATGAAATCATAATTATTGAGGCCATGAAGATGGAAAACCCGGTGTTTGTACCAGAAGACGGAACCATAAAGGAAATCAAGGTCAAAGTAGGCGATCGCGTTAACGAAGGAGATATTTTAGTTGTTCTTGAGTAGCATTTAAATCCTCGCTCCATCTATCCGCTACCGCCACAATAATGGATAGATAATATAAATCCGTGCAACCAATGCCTGCAGGTAGACTGTGATCTGCAGGCATTGGGTATTAACCGGGATGCGCGGTGACAAGCTGTGGCTTAAAATTTCTAGAATTTTGGTGAATCCTGCCTTCCAGTTGCAAGCCAGCCAGGACGTTTCGGATGTTATACTTTTTTAAGAGGGAGACATGATCCCGCCATAATTTTGTGACTGCTTAAGGGGAAGGGGATTAATTGATGCAAAAAATCTCATCAAGGCTTTATTATGGATGGGTTATTGCTCTCATAGGATTTATTGTAATTACTATTATATACGGCAACAAGTTCTGTTTCGGCACGCTTTTCGGCGCTTTACTCGATGAATTCGGGTGGAGCAGGGCGATGGTAACCAGCGTATTTTCTCTGAGCATACTCAGCCAGGCATTTCTACAGCCCTTTGGAGGCGCTCTGTTGGACCGTTTTGGGCCTAAAAAGATGATTCTGGCGGGAGCTTTTATTATGGCTGTCTCACTGACCATCTTCGGGCAGGCGCGAAGCCTGTTCAGTGTATATCTTTCCTATGGAGTTTTGTTTTCACTGGCGGCGGTGGGCGCAGGCATGGTAGTCAATACCACCATGGTTTCGCGCTGGTTTGTGCGCAAGCGGGGCCTGGCCGCAGGCCTGGTGTCGGTTGGGACCGGATTCGGATTGTTCGTATTCAATCCCCTGTTGGCCTATCTTATTGAAGCATTTGGCTGGAGGAACGCGGTAACCGGTTTGGGAATAGTGACCGGACTGATGGTTATTCTGCTGGTAGGTCTGCTGGTCAAGAACCATCCCCGGGAGGTGGGCCAGTATGTCGACGGTATGAGTGCCGGGGAAGCCCGGCAAATTGAAGAGGCCAGGAGCACCGTGGATAAGATCTCCGTTTGCCACGGACGGGACTGGTCGTTTAAAGAAGCTCTCTCAACCAGGGAATTCTGGCTGCTCCTGTTTGGCTACCTGGGCTATTTGTTTACCTGGTATTCCATAACCAACCATGCGGTCATGGCCATGTGCGACATGGGTTTGACCCGCGTGAAAGCTGCTACCCTGTTCGGCTATACCGGCTTGATCGCCGCGGGAAGCGGAGTGGCCTGGGCCTGGCTGGCCGATATGGTGAAGGACCGGAAAATAATGATGATCATTTCCTATTCGCTCTTCTGTGCGGGATGCCTGCTCTTCGCTTATAATCCCGGGGGGGTAAAGATGATTTTCCTGGTGGTTCTGGTTGTAGGCCTAGCCCATGGAGCGGCTATGACTCTGTCAGCAGTGGTTGCAGACCGCTTCGGAGTGGGTTCCATGGGCAAGATCTGGGGCACGATAACCATGGCCGGTTTGCTGGGGGGGGCTGTAGGACCCATTGGGGTGGCGCGGCTGTATGATCCGGTCTATTCATACAGCATAGCCTGGAAGGTTTTGGCCGCTGTGGCATTGATGGCGGTTTGCTGCATGATTTTTGTAAGGCGAAATCCCCAACGGCTTTTCTTCTTGAAAAGAGAGAAGATTTAACTATGAGCTAGCTTATGCCGTGTTTGGCCAGCTTCTCATAAAATGATGAACGGCTGATCTTGAGCAGGCGGGCTGCTGCGCTTTTGTTTCCATCTGTTTTCTTCAAAGCGTCGAGAATAATGTCCTTTTCCACGTCTTCCAGGGAGGACAAAGAAAGAGAGGTTTGTTCAGGCTTATTTACTTCAACGTATTCGTAAATATGGGCAGGGAGGTGCTCTTGGTTTATCTCACCCTCCCAGACATAATTAGCGGCCCTTTCTATTGCGTTTTCCAGTTCTCTTATATTTCCCGGCCACGAATAAGAAGTTAAAGCCTCCCGGGCTTCCTGACTTAGTCCGGTAACAAACGTGCCCAGAATGCGGTTGTACTTTTGAATAAATACTTCCGCCAGGGGCAGTATATCCTCAGACCTGGCGCGTAGAGGAGGAAGGCTGAATTCTATCACGTTTAGACGATAGTAAAGATCCTCACGAAACTCTCCTTTAGCCATAGCCTCACGCAAATCCCGGTTAGTGGCGGCGATTATCCTAACATCCACAGTCTGGGTCCTGGTCCCTCCGACACGCATGAACTGCTTTTCCTGCAAAACCTGCAGAACTTTCACCTGAATAGACAAGGGCATTTCACCGATTTCATCCAGGAAAATGGTTCCTTCGTGGGCCTGCTCAAAATACCCCGGTTTTCCCTTCTTTAAAGCGCCGGTAAAGGAACCCGGCTCGTAGCCAAAAAGCTCTGATTCTAAAAGGGTTTCCGGTATGGCGGCGCAGTTGACCTTTACAAAAGGCCGTCTGGCTCGTTTACTGGCCGCGTGCAGGGCGCGGGCAAACATATCTTTGCCGACACCGCTTTCTCCAGTGATGAGAACTGTTGATGTGCTGCAGGCGACTTTTTTCATTTCTTTTTTCAGGGAAATGAAATAGGCATTTGCAGTAACTATTTTATTGAACTCGAGATCGCCGGTTGCTCCCTGTCTTTCAAGTTCTCCGCGATAGTACTGGATTTGCTGTTGTAATGAAAACCATTTTCGGGCCAGTTCCTCGGTTAGGCGGTTGTCATCAAGGTATACGGTGCTCACTACACCTACCGGGAGACCGGCGGATCTTTTTATATTAACCGGAACGTGTGAAACCATACAGTTCCTGCCGTCAATCGAGCATACCTCAACTTCAGGTATCCCGGTACGGGCAACATTAATTGAGGTGTGGTTCCCCAAAATCCCTTCAATTGGCTGGCCAATAAGGGTTTGCGGCGAATCCTTAAGCAGCTTGACGGCACCTTCATTATAGAATTCAATCAGCCCTTCCGAATTGGTCACAATCACTCCGTCGGAAGAAGCGCTCAGGACCCCCTGGAGGTTGGCCTGTAATCTTTTTACGATTTCAAGTTCGGTAGCAATTTTATCAAAAGCGGATAAATCCAAAAAAGCGTAGTTCATTCCGGTAGTAACATTACCCTGAATGATCGGGACTTGATTGACTATTACGGGAATTGAACGAATGGTATGCCTGACACCGAGCTGCTGGGTGTAGTCAAAGCTCAATTCCGGAAATATATCGGTAATAGGCTGTCCTATTACATCGCAGACGTCAATTCCAAACAGTTTTTCAGCTGCCCGGTTGATATGGACAATTTGGCCCTTTTCATCTGTGGCTACTATTCCCTCATTCATGGCCTGAAAGATCGATTCCAGGTGGGCCTTGGCCTTGCTGGTGAGGTTGAGGGTCTCCCTGACGTATTCCAATTTTCCAGATACACCAACCAGTTTATTATCCGTATCGACTACCGGTACGGTACCAACTTGGGTCTGGTTGACCTTGGCAATGAAAGTCAGTTCGTTGTAGCTGAGATCGGAAGAAAGAGCGTAGGGAGTTGCCACCATGTACCGGCTGCATGGTTTATCAAGGCTTTCATTGTCCAGGATAGCGTTATAAAGCCTTCTCCGGGGCAGAACTCCCAACAATTTACCTTCATCATCGACAACCGGAAGGGTTTCCACTTTGGTCTCTTTATACTTGCTCACAACCGTGCGTAAAGAATCATCGGGATGAAGCGGCTGAAAATCTGTGTTTAGCAGGTCCTTTACCAGAATGTACGAATTGGGAAAAGTGACAAAATCCACTATGTTACCCCTCCTTTCGATTTTAACTAACCCGGTTTGAATTATTAAAACATGAATAATCTATTAACGCAAATAGTTTGCATACCAATTCTAGTATACTCTTCCGGGCCAACTAATTTCATGTGAAAAGCTTCATCACTAAAAAATATACGAGATATAAACGACCCGCCATGGAGCTCCTCACACGGCGGGTCTATATAAAGAGGCGGGAGGTTTAAGGTCAATTATCCCTTTATAATCCTGGGTGTAATCATCTGATGGGGCGGGCAGATACTGGTTGGATTCTGGTAAGCGGCCCCGACAAATGCCTTGCAATAATTCCTCAAATCGCTCAGGTTGACAACCTCGTCAACAAAACCCTTTTTGGCGCAATAGGCAGGACGCGATTTGTCGTAGTAGTCTTTTACGATATCATTCATCTTTTCGATAATTGGCTCCAGGGGCTTGCCGGCGTCTTTTTCCTTGACCAGGCGGCGGGAATAGGTGGCAGCTGCTGCCGTTTCCCCGTGCATGACGTATATTTCCGTAGCCGCTGTTCCAAGGGTAAAGATATTGTTGTTGTTGGCATTGGGGCCGCCCATTACGTAGTGGGCAGCGGCGGTGCCCTTCCTCATAACCACTAGCATCATGGGCAGTTCAGTATTTTCTATGGAGTAGATTAGCGACATGCCCAGGCCCAGCAGCTCAGCGCGTTCCGCAATATCGCCGACGTCTATGCCGGTGGTGTCCTGCAGCCATACCATGGGAATGCGGTCGCGGCCGCAGAAGGTGACAAATTCGCTCATTTTGATCAGGCCCTGCCGGTAGAGCTTACCGCCCATGCCCTGATACTTGTCGGTATACTCGGGATACTCGGCGCCCAGAGCACCCTGGTTGTTGCCTATGACGCCGCACAGGTACCCGTCTATCTTGGCCAGGCCGCAGTAAACTTCCGGGCCGTAATCGGGCTTGTATTCCAGGTGTTCGCTGTTGTCAAAGAGCCTGGCCAGAATATCGGGCATGGAATAGGTTCTTCTCTGATTGGCCGGAAGAAGGCTGTAAAGATCCTCGGCCGGGAACTTGGGGTCGACTGGATCAGCCACTCGGAAAAAGTCGGCATGGTAGGCCGGCATATCTTTCATGTACTGTTTGATCCGGTCCAAAACCGCATGTTCAGTCTGGCAAACTTCCCGGAAGAATCCGGTGCCATTGTAGTGTATTTCGACTCTTCCCGGCGGGGTGGAGCTCAACTGACGGGTAGCGTCAATAAGGGCTTCGGCGGTTTCTTCATCAAAGTAGCCCTTGGGTGACATACCACCCACAATACCGCCGCCGCCTACGGCAATATTGGCATTTTTATGGGCAATAAGGGTGGTGGGACTGATGCCGTGGTAGCCGCCGCCGGCCGGGTTGGTACCGTAAATGCCGACGATAACCGGAATGCCCAGTTGTTCCAATTCAGCATGCCGGTAAAAGGTGGTGCCGTTGCCTCTGCGGTTGGCGTATACTTCTTCCTGTTCCATCAATTTAACACCGCTGCAATTCAATACCCATACCAGGGGTATATGCAGTCTTTTAGCCATGTCGGTCACCCGCAGGATATTGTCAGCCTGACCGGCGATCCAGGCCCCGGCCATTATTTTGTTATTGGATGCGATAATTACCGCCCATTTGCCGGATATCTTGCACAGTCCATCGACAACCCCGGTGCTGCCTTCCTCATTGCTGCTGGGATCATAAATCGAGTGCAGTGGGCACCAGGAGCCGGGATCAACCAAGTATTCCAGGCGCTGCCAGACATCCAATTCGCCTTTACCGTTCATGGCCTCGGTGGCTTTACCCGAGTTTTTTACCCTTTCAACTTCTGCAGCTATTGCTGCTTCGACTTTTTTGAGCTCTTCGGTATTGGCCTTGTTGGCCTTGTTGACGGCCTTGCCAATCCCGGGCATCTCCTTGAAATAGGGGTGTAAGGAAAAACCATATTCGCTCATTCGTAATCCTCCCTTCCTTACCTGAAAAATTTTTGCCTTTTTCTAAAAGTTCTGGCCGCAATTAATATAGAGAGCAATAACAACCCTGCACCAACTATCCATTCAATAACCACCATATAACACTCCCTGATATGGCCTTAAGAAACGCTGCCAACAAAAATAAATAGCCGGCGCCTCGAGAAACTATCTGTTGGGCTGATAGCCGAGCTCAATATTGGATATTATCTGCATATGCATATTGGAGGTTCCCTCCAGGGTTTCAAACTGCTTGGCGTCGCGCAGCCATCTGCCGCAGGGATATTCGGTGGAATAGCCGTAAGAGCCGTAAATCTTCATAGCCATATTGGCGCCATGAACCGCGGCCTGGCAGCCGAACAGCTTGGCGATGGAAGTAGCCTGCTGGCTGGGCAGCCCTTTATCCTTCAACCAGGCAGCCCGATAGACCAGGTATTTAGCAGCGTCGTCTTCCAATTTCATTTCGGCCAGCTGGGCTTGAATCATCTGGTATTTGCCGATAGGTTTGCCGAACTGGGTGCGCTCATTGGCATATTGAACGGAGCCTTCCAGGCAGGCGGCGGAAAGTGCTGCGGCACCGGTGGCGCAGCCCATACGGGTGTTGTTCAGCTGCCACATGCAGATAAGAAAGCCCTTGTTCAAGGGGCCGAGCAGGTTTTCTTTCGGTATCACCGCGTTCTCGAATACCAGTTCCGAAGTAGGAGCAGTCCACATACCAACTTTAGTGTGGATGGGAATTCTGGTGATCCCCGGGGTGTTGTTGTAATCAACAATGAAGCAGGATAAGCCGTTGTGGCCGGCTCCCTTTTCGGTAACCGCGTAGACCAGGCCTACGTCGGAAACATGTCCGCCAGAGATCCACATCTTGCTGCCATTCATTAAATAGTGATCGCCCTTATCTTCGGCAAAGGTCTTCATGCTGGCTACGTCGGAACCGGAATTGGCTTCGGTTATGGCAAAGCTGCCCACATGCTCGCCGCTGACCAGCTTGGGAATGTACTTTTCTTTTTGTGCAGAGGTACCATACTGGTTGATAGTCATGGCCGGGCCCCAGCAGTTACCGCTTATGCTTAAGCGCCAGGAAGTATGGACTTTGGCTATTTCGTAAAGCGCCAAAACCCCTTCCATCCACCCCATACCGTTTCCGCCATACTCTTCGGGAATACTCCAGCCCAGGAGGCCGAGTTCACCCATTTTGGATAATATCTCTCTGCGGTAATAATGGTTTTCCTCATCCTGGTCCACGTAGGGCGCAATTTCTTTTTCGGCGAAATTCTTGGCCATTTCCTGAACCATTTTTTGCTCGTCAGTTAAATCAAAATTCACTAGATCTACCTCCTAAAAGTTGCCTAATACCTTTCATCGGATAGGGAGCCTCTCATAAACGATTAGGTGACTGCTGCAAAGAGCTTTGGAAATTAGCTGCGCCTGATACGCTGATGAGATGATCCCCGGCTATAATTCGGTATTGTAGTAATACTTTTTAGAACCATATCCTGCGGGTTCCTTTTCTATTCAGCGCTTTAAACATCCCTCCTTAACAAACCATGGCAAAACTTAATGTATGATAATGCAAATATTATGCCATTGCCTAAATACTTGGATGAAAGGGCGTTTTAAAAGGCTTTTCAAGCAGACCTGGCTGCCCATACCCGTTGCGTCGGGATGTTTAGCGGTGGTCAAAGATGCGCTGGCTGACCGGTACAGCCATTAATTTTGTTGGCTGAATAAGTGTGCGGCAAACCGTACACTGTATGGTTATCAAAACAACATATTAATTTGGTGGATCGTTATTATAATCACAAATTAAATAAGCATCAAAGCGGCTATATGATGGGATTGGCGTGGGCATACCCCCAAAAAAGAAGGCAGGTGGCACGCTATTTGCTATTAAGTATTAACAAATGATTGTTGTTTCAATCATAAAATTGTAACCCCCTTATATTACTTTTTTATATATGGCGCTACGGTTCGGAAGTTTGACTGGCTGGATAACATAATTTTTCGGGTTAGTCTCTTGCGAACCGTAGCGGCCCTTCTTTTTTTACCGCGTTAAATATGAGCCATTATTCTAAAGCTTTAATAGACAGTATAAACAGGAAAGGAGGCAGTAAATTTGTATGAGAAGGGAGGGAAGCAGCAATGGCCTATCAAAACGTGATTCTGGAAAAAGAAGACCGAATTGCAGTGCTTTACGTCAACCGTCCAGAAGCCCTGAATGCCTTAAATAGTGATACTTTGCGAGATATCCAGGCAGCGGTTGCCGAAGTCGAAAAAGATGAGAGCATAGATGTATTAATCATTACTGGTGCTGGAGACAAAGCTTTTGTAGCAGGAGCAGATATTGCCTACATGCAGACACTGACAGCGATGGAAGGCCGTGAATTCGGTATTCTTGGGCAAAAGGTCTTTTCTGACATTGAAGATTTAGACAAGCCGGTCATTGCTGCCGTAAACGGCTTTGCCCTGGGGGGTGGCTGCGAACTGGCCATGTGCTGCGATTTCCGCGTAGCTTCGAACAAAGCCCGGTTCGGTCAACCTGAGGTTGGATTGGGTATAACTCCGGGATTCGGAGGAACGCAGCGTCTGCCCCGACTGGTAGGGGCCGGAATGGCCAAAGAACTGCTCTATACGGCAGACGTTATCGGCGCTGATGAAGCCCTGAGAATCGGCCTGGTAAACCATGTAGTAGAACCTGTAGTATTACTAGACTATGTTAAAGGTTTGGCCAGGCGCATTTCCGGCAAAGGGCAAAACGCCGTATGCCTCTGCAAGGCAGCAGTCAATGCCGGCCTGCAGACAGATATCGACCGGGCTATGACTATTGAAGCCGATGTCTTTGGCCTTTGCTTCAGTACTACCGATCAAAAAGAAGGCATGGGAGCTTTCATAGAGAAGCGTAAGGCCGTATTTACCGGCCGATGAAAACAATCAGATCAAATTTGAGGAGGTCCTGGAATGAAGATAATGGTTCTTGGCGCCGGCACCATGGGAGCCGGCATTGTGCAGACGGCCGCCCAGGCCGGATTCACCGTGGTTGTCCGGGATATAAAACAAGAATTTGTTGACAAAGGCATCGCCGGTATTGACAAGCTTTTAAGCAAAAACGTTGATAAAGGCAAAATGACGTTCGAAGACAAGGCGGCGGTTATGGGTAGAATTTTAGGCACTATTGACATGGCGGCCGCAGCTGACTGTGACCTGGTAATTGAAGCGGCTTTAGAAGTTATGGATATCAAGAGGGTTATTTTTAAAGAGCTTGATTCCATATGCAAGGCCGACTGCATTCTGGCGACCAATACTTCCGCCCTTAGCGTTACCGAGATTGCCGCTGCCACCAGCAGACCGGACAAAGTTATTGGAATGCATTTCTTCAACCCGGTGCCGGCTATGAAACTGGTCGAAATTATCCGCGGTGCCAACACCAGCGAGGCCACCTTAAACACCATCAAAGACCTGTCGCTTAAGATGGGCAAAGCTCCCGTGGAAATAAACGAAGCTCCTGGTTTTGTCGTCAATCGCCTTTTGATACCCATGATCAATGAAGGTTTTTACACCCTGATGGAAGGCGTGGCCAGTGCCGAAGACATCGACATCTCGATGCGATTTGGAGCCGGTCATCCCATGGGCCCCATGGCCCTGGCCGATATGATCGGTTTGGACATCTGCCTTAAGATAATGGAAACCCTACATAAAGAGTTTGGCGACCCTAAATACCGCCCCTGTCCGCTTCTTAATAAGCTGGTCCGGGCCAACAAACTGGGCCGCAAGACGGGAGAAGGAATATTCAAATACTAAAATGCTCGTCTCTAATAGTTTAAAGTTTCGGGAGTTAGACTGTAAGGAGGTTGACAAGCATGACTTACCGGGAGAAACAGTACAACACCATCCTTCTGACTATTGATAACGATGTAGCAATAATTCAATTTAACCGGCCCCAGGCCATGAACGCTTTGAACAGGGAAATGAGCGATGAACGCAATGAGATTCTGTCGTGTATAGCCGATGACCCTGATATTAAGGCAGTAATAATCACCGGAGGAGAAAAGGTCTTTTGTGCCGGAGGCGATCTGGCGTCCTTCTCGAAATTTGGAGTGGTTGAGGCAAGAGAATATGCGGAAAGAATCATAGCAGGGCAGAAATTGCTGGCCAACTTCCCCAAGCCTACTATTGCTGCAATTGCTGGATTTGCCATGGGAGGCGGTATGGAAACGGTGCTGCTCTGCGATCTATCTATAGCCGCAGAAAACGCCAAATTTGCTCAGCCTGAAATTAACGTAGGAATTATACCCGGAGCAGGTGCCACTCAGCGTTTAGTTCAGCGCACTTCCATCAACAAAGCCAAAGAAATCATCTTTTTGGGAGAAACGATAGACGCTCCTACAGCACTGGAGCTCGGTATTATCAATAAAATTGTGCCATTGCACGAACTGATGGATTCAGCCAAACAATGGGCGAAGAAGCTTGCCGCCAAGCCGCCGTTTGCCTTAAAAATGGCCAAAAAGGCGATCAATAGTGCCTGGAGTTGTGATATTGAAACCGGAATGGCGATGGAAGCTGACGCATGGGGGATGTTGTACGGTACTGAAGACCAAAAGGAAGGAATGAAATCCTTCCTTGAAAAACGCAAACCTTCTTTCAGGGGAAAATAGAAGTCTACAGCCCCGAAAATAATGCTGGTTCGGCCTAAAAAACTTGTTTTTGTAAATACCCAATTTTTTGAGGGATTTAACTAAAAGCCGCTAAAGCAGCAGAGAGTTCGGTTAACTAAATGAAATACTGCCAGTACACGGGTTATATATTACTCAAGTAAATAAAAGGAGGACTAAAATGTCAAGAGACGTTGTAATAGTAAGCGCATGCCGTACACCCATTGGAACATTCGGTGGCACTCTTAAAGATACCTCCTCAGTAACACTGGGCGCTATCGTAATGGCTGAAGCCCTGAAGAGAGCCGGTATAAGCGGTGAACTGGTCGACGAGGTTGTGTTTGGCTGTGTGTTGCAGGCCGGATTGGGCCAGAATGTTGCCCGCCAGTGCATGATTCAAGCCGGGATTCCCAAAGAAGTAACCGCTTTCACTATTAATAAGGTTTGCGGTTCGGGTTTAAGAGCAGTCAGCCTGGCAGCCCAGATGATCAAAGCCGGTGATGCCGACATCATTTTGGCCGGCGGGACTGAAAACATGGACCTTGCTCCTTATCTCATTCCCAAGGCCCGCTGGGGATACCGGATGAACAATGGTGTGCTGATCGATGAAATGGTGTTCGGAGGTCTGACCGACATATTCAACGGCTACCATATGGGCGTAACAGCTGAGAACGTCAACGACCAGTATGGAATAACCCGCGAAGAGCAGGATGCCTTTGGCTTCCGCAGCCAGGAGTTGGCCGCCCAGGCTATTGAAAGCGGCATATTCAAAAATGAAATCGTTCCGGTTGTCATCCCCGGGAAGAAGGGTGACATTGTATTCGATACTGACGAGCATCCGCGCAAGAGCTCATTGGAAGCCATGGCCAAGTTGCCTCCTGCTTTTAAGAAGGATGGAAGCGTAACCGCCGGCAACGCTTCCGGTATTAATGACGCCGCTGCCGCGCTGGTGGTTATGTCCGCAGAAAAAGCCTCTGAATTGGGAATCAAGCCCATGGCCAGGATTGTAAGTTATGCTTCCGGGGGCGTAGATCCCAGTGTCATGGGTGTTGGGCCGGTTCCCGCAGTTAGAAAAGCTCTGGCCAAAGTAAACCTGACAGTCGATGACCTTGATCTAATTGAAGCTAATGAAGCTTTTGCCGCTCAATCAATAGCGGTAGCTCGTGATTTAGGCTGGGCTGATAAGATGGATAAGGTTAATGTCAATGGGGGTGCAATAGCCCTTGGCCATCCGATTGGCTCTTCCGGGGCTCGCATACTGGTAACCCTGCTCTACGAGATGCAGAGACGGGGTGCTAAGAAAGGACTGGCCACTCTCTGCATAGGCGGTGGTATGGGAACCGCCTTAATAGTAGAAATGTGATTGGGAATACATCCGTCCTGTATACAGTTGAAATAATGCCATCTCGATGTTGCTTGGCGGCAGGGTAGGGGATGATAAAAAGTTCACGGGGGATGCTTGGAAAACCAGGCATCCCCCGTTTTTAATCCGCGTTTGAAAGCTGCGGTTATTTGGTACTAGTCTTGATAACAACCTGGTTTGTATCAGCCTGCCAGGTGACGCCAAGGCCCAGGTTTTGAGAGATAAACCCAATAGGCAGCATGGTCCGGTCATTTATTATCTGTGGGGCCACATCCGTTGTCCCGGCGCTTCCATTTACCCGGGTGGCATTGCTGCCGATCCACAACTCAACCGTTTGGCCGTTGTAGCCAATGGTCACCCGCTTTTCAGCGTCATCCCAGGCCAGGGTGCCACCCACCGCATCCATTATAGCCTTAACCGGCACCAGGGTCCTGCCTTCGACGATTACCGGCGCGGTTCCTTTACCGGGGTCAATTTCCTTACTTTCACCATTTATTATCATGTTGGGGCTGCCGATCTGTAATACAGCCTCCACTTTCGAGAATA
>JBDKUE010000218.1:0-32996 GCA_039679855.1 Syntrophomonas sp. | reverse complement strand
AACATTCATGATATCCACCCCGAAACTCTCATCACCCAGGTTAAAAGTAACCAGCTGCATCTCAGCTGAGGAGAAAACTTTTTCGGTGCTCATAAATCTCCCTCCTTAACATCAAGTCTTCTCCCCGTTTAACCCATCTGCATTTCGTCGGCAATAGAGGCTATTTCTTCGATGGAACTGGCCAGTTCATCAATGGCCTTGGCCTGTTCCTGTGAAACTTGAGTGGCTTCCTGAATTCGTTCGTTCACTCTCTCAACAATCGCTTCAACACTCTTAACCTGCTCGTTATTCATTTCACCGGCGTTTTTAATGGCCTCTGCGCTGACATAGAACTGCTGCCTTACCCGGTCAATTTCGTCCAGGGCATGGGTAACCTGGCTGTTCTTGGCGACCGCCTGCGGTATAAAACCGGCCGCTTCCCGGGAAGCCCCTTCGGATTGGCTTATTTCGGCAATAACCTTGGTCATCTGGTTTTGCACATCCCTGACCAGGTCTTTGATCTTGTCGGCATTTTCAGCCGATTCGGTAGCCAAATTGCGGATGTCGCCGGCCACCACTGAGAAGCCGCGCCCGTGTTCCCCGGCTGTAGCTGCTTCCACAAAGCCGTTGACGGCCAGCATGTTGGTCTGAATGGATACGTTTTGAATGGTATCGACTATCTTTTCGATGCGGCGGATCTTGTCCTGAAGGCTTTCCACCGCCCCATTGGTCGATTCGTAGGATGACAGGCTGTCTTGAAGTGATGTTGCAATTGCCCCAGCTTTCCCTCTCATTTCGGTAAACAAATCGGTTGCCTTCTCCCGGTATTCTCCGGATTCAACTGCAAATTTCATTGATTCTTCATAACGCTGCTGGCATAAGTCAGCCAGTTTAGCTGCTTCCTCAGTTTCCTGGTTGATGACCCGGGCGGCTTCACTCATCTGCATGATCCCGCTGGCAATTTGAGTGGCTGAACTGCTCAGTTCTTCGATATTGGCCGACAACTGTTCGGCGGTGGCCGCCACTTCTTCGGCAGATTTGTTTATGTTAGTGGAATTCTTCAGGTCTTCGGCCATTTCACTCAGTTCCTGGCTGGCGATATTGACCTCCGAAAGGGCTTTGGTCTGTTCCTCGACCGCTTTGGCGATCTCCCTGGTTCCACCGGCAGCTTCTTCGGTTGCTGATGCTATATTTTCACTGCCTTCCAGCAGTTTTTTGGCGTTGTTGCCAAGTGCTTTGCAGACATCCATAACGGCCTTGTTTTTATCACTATATCCATCAATCTGTTGCCCTACTTCAACAAATCCTTTTACAGTATCCTCAAGTCCGGTGGCCATCCCGTTAAAGTTTTCCACCGTCTGGTTGATATCCTGAACAACCTCGGTAACACCATTCACGATTTCATCTACCACACCCCTGATGTCGCGGGCGGAGCGCTCTGATATCTCTGCCAGGTTGCGGACCTCGTCGGCTACTACCGCAAATCCGCGCCCGTGTTCCCCGGCCCGGGCAGCTTCAATGGCCGCGTTCAAGGCCAGCAGGTTGGTCTGATCGGCAATCATGACCACTGCCTGAACAATGTCGCCGATCCGCTGCGATTGAACCTCCAGTTCAGCGATGCGCTGGGCTGATTGATAGTTCTTATTGGCGGCTTCCTTGACCATTCCGTTCATATTTTCCATGGTCTGAATGGATTCTTCGCTGGCTTTTACCCCGGCATCACCTTCACTGATAAGATTCTCCATTACCTGATAGAGGTCCAGCGATGCCTTATCAAGGTTGTTGCTGGCTTCACGCATCTTCTCGGCATTGATGCCCGCCTGATCCGATTCCTGGGTAACTTCATCCATGAGCCGTGCGAACTCCAATGCCGCTGCATTAGACTCCTCAACTCCGGCTACCAGTTGTTCGGAAGCCGAGGCGATTCTCTCCGCCATGGCCTGCTGTTTGGCCATGGTCCGGGCTTTGGCTTTTTCCTGGGCCATCTTTCTGGCCAGATCGCGCTTCTTGGAGATGTCCTCACTGTCGTCGTTCTTTACCGTTATACCGGTATTTCCCCCTACACCTGATTTGCCTGGTCTCTGTAATTTTTTTGCCATATTAAGGTTCCCTCCTTATAAAACTCGTAAACTGCTCCCTCTCCGAGCATAAAAACTGTTTTCGGCCCCGAATCCCATATCACTTATGTGGATTTCGTTCATAATCCCGGTGTCTATATCTATCGCTGATACCTTCAAGATCCCGTTGCGGTCGATCTCAAAGCTTACGTCGATATTCGGCTCCCCCCCTTTCGCTTGCCTGATACCGGCTAAATGAAATTTTCCCAGAGAAATCAATTCTTTCTCACTTTCTTCTGACATCTCATCCTTTTGCACTATGTGGATGATTACTTCCTGAACATTGTCTTCCACTGTGGTAAAAAGCCGCGATTTTAGTGCCGGATAGGGAGTATTGGCTTCTATGATAGGCACAAAATTGCCCTGATCGTCTTCTAAACCCAGAGTGTGACTGGTAACATCATGCAGCTGTACATCCTGCACCTGACCGGACAGCATGCCTGCCTGTAAGGCGGCACCGAGGGCCACAACTTCGTCGGGATTGATATGGGCCTTTACCAGGGCACTCGGAAACATTTCCTGAACTCTCTCTAAGAAACCGGGCATCCTGGATGCCCCTCCGGCCAGCACAATGGCCTCCACCCAATCGGCCGGCAAACCGGCCCGCTGCAGGGTTTGCTCAATCAATTCCTTTATTTCTGAAAACAGGTCGTCGCACAGGTTGTTGAAATTCTGCCGTTCCAGCAAGTGGTTTAAATGCACCGGACCTGATGGTCCCATACTTATGTAAGGGATGAGCAGGGAGCATTCATTGACCGTGGACAGATCCACTTTGGCCTTTTCGGCCTGAATCACTACCTGCTGCAAGGCGACCGGATCTTGGGCCAGACCAACTCCGGTCTGCTGTTCAAAAGTGTTTAATATGTGTTCGACCAGGCGCTGGTCAAAATCCACTCCTCCCAGGGAAGTGGAACCACCAGTCGCCAGAACCCGGCATATGCCGGACTGGTATTCCATTATGGTTATGTCAGAGGTGCCGCCGCCGATATCCAAAACTAGTATTTTCTCTTCCCGGTTTAGTTCGGCTGCATAGGCCAGGGCCGCGGCGGTGGGTTCATTTAAAAGCTTCAGTATTTTGATTCCCGCCAGTTCACCGGCCATAAAGGTAGCCTGACGCTGATTGTCATTGAAATAGGCAGGCACTGTTACTACTGCCTCGGAAATCTGCTCCCCGGAATTTTTCTCGGCATATTGCTTTAATTTGCGCAGTATCAAGGCTGATATCTCAACCGGTGAATAACCCCGCTCATTTATCTTGACTTCGTAGTTGCTTCCCATCTGGCGCTTGATATGAGCTACCGTTCTTTCCGCCTGAAGCAATGATTGGGAGCGGGCCATTTCGCCCACCAGAACCTCCTGCTCGCTCTTAAAAAAGACCACCGAAGGGGTCAAGCGACTGCCTCTTTCATTGATAATGATTTCCGGCCGCCCTTCGCTGTTGACGTAGGCTACCAGGGAGTTGGTTGTTCCTAAATCTATCCCCACTATCGAAGACATTCCTTATCCTCCTCTTAAAGAAAACCCCTGAACTGTCTACTTATAAAGCTGAACCTTTCAGTCTGTCACCTTCAGCATTTTCAGGTTGTCTCGGGCCGTAGTATTATCGGGCCAGCAGGCCAGGGCCTTCTCTAAATAAGCGCAAGCCGCCTCATTACAACCGTTGTCAAATAGAATAGTGGCTGCGTTGTTTAAGGCCTGGGATAAAATCTGGCTGGCTGCTTCTTCGGCCGGCGACCTTTCAATAATCAGCCGGTAATAGTAATAGGCTTCAAGGAAGAAGCCTTCCTCATCATGTCCCAGAGCTTTATCCAACCATTCCTTAATCTGGGCCTCATCCCCGGCCTGGGTGGCACCCACCGGAGTGTTGCTGCTGGCTTTGAGCAGCAAGTCCAGACCCATGCCCAATCCTTTGCGATTGTCTTTCATGCCAAACCACTCCTGGCCAGAATGGATTCTGCCAGTCTCCAATAATCCGAAGCTCCCCGGCAGCCGGGAGCGTATTCAAATATGGTCTTGCCATAACTGGGCGATTCGGCCAGCTTAATATCGGTCCTTATGAGGGGCAGCATGCGCTCGGCTCCAAAATTCTCAATTATCTCCCTAACCACTCCCCGGGCCAGATTGGTTCTCAAGTCCGACTTGATGACCAAAATCCCCATCAACCGAAGTCTCGGATTCAATTCGGCATTCACCCGGTAGAGTATGCTCATCATCTGGGCCAGGCCGTCCATTGAAAGGAAAGTCGGTTCTATGGGTATTATCAAATAGTCAGCAGCAACCAGTCCGCATATGGTAGTAAGGCCCAGAGAAGGCGGCAAGTCTATCAGGATATAATCATAGTCTGAGTCAATTTCCATGATGAGATTGCGCATGAGTCCCTCCCGTCCCGGGACCTTGTTAGCTTCTATTTCAAATGCGGAAAGGTCGGGCTTGGAGGCAATAAGATCAAAGAGTTTTACCTGCTTGATAATGGTCTGTTGGATGAATACTATATCACTGCGGCCCTGGGCTTGCAGGTGCAGCAGTTCGTACAGGCTGGATTGGATCTGCTGCGGCAGAAAACCGCAGCTGGTCGTCGATTGAGCCTGGGAATCGGCGTCTATAAGCAGGATCTTTTTACCCTGACGGGCCAGGGCATCGGCCAGGTTTAGGGAACTGGTGGTTTTGCCGGTTCCTCCTTTGCGATTACCCAGCGCTATGGTTATCGCCATCAGCTTCTCCTGCCTTTCTGGAATGTAAAAACGTATTGAACAATTGAGCCGGGTTCAGTATCAAGACCACATTCCCGTCACCCAGTATACTGGCCCCCGTGTATATCTTAAGCTGGGCCAGTTCTTCGACCAGAGCCTTTACTACAAACTCCTGCTCTTTATAGAAAGAATCCACGATCAGGCCGAAGCGATGGCCGTCGTTTTCCAGAACAACCACCGAAATTCTATCCTGCCCGGCTGCTGTATCCAGATTGCCATCCTGAGGCGCCTGGCTGTCCTGGTCGAGTATATCCTGCAGCCTGACCAGATGCAGAATCCCCCCTCGAATATCGGCAACTAGCAGATCCTTGTAGCGACGGATGCCAGAAGGGATAATCTTTACCGTCTCCTCAATGGCATCCAATGGGATGACGTATTGTTGGCCGCCGCTGCGAATCATCAAACCGCGGATGATGGACATGGAAAGGGGAATCTTAAGTGTAAAGTGGGAACCGGCATTGACCACGCTGGACATGGTAACCGAGCCCCCCACCTTTTCAATGTTGTTCTTTACAACATCCATTCCCACGCCCCGGCCGGACAGCTCGCTGACTTCATCGCGGGTGGAGAAACCGGGAGCGAATATCAAACGGAAGGTGTCGTCCAGGCTCAAGGTTTCGATCTGTTCGGTATTGATCAAGCCCTTTTTCAGGGCCTTGGCTTTTATCTCCTCGGGATTCATACCCTTGCCGTCATCCTTTATTTCTATTACCACGTTGTTGCCCTGGTAGCGCGCCTGCAGCCAGACCGTTCCGGCCTCCGGTTTGCCCAGGGCCCGTCTGACATCGGGTGGTTCAATGCCGTGATCCACGGCATTGCGCAGCATGTGCACAAGGGGATCATTAATGGCTTCCATGACCGTTTTATCAAGTTCAGTCTCTTCGCCTGTAACAATCAGATCGGCCTGCTTGCCCACCTTGCGGGCTGTATCCCGTATGGTGCGCGGGTAGCGCTGAAACAAAACCCTCAAGGGCAGCATCCGGGCGGACATGATGGCGTCCTGCAGTTCATCGGATATGCGGGAAATTTCAAAGGCCACCGACTTCACATCGCGGGACAACTCAGGGATTTCGTACTCCAGATTGATCTGGTCGGCCAGATGGAAAATCCGGTTTTTGGATATCAACAATTCGCCGATCATGTTAAATAATCTATTCATTTTATCCTGGCTGACCCGAATGGACTGCCCCCCGACCTCACCCCCGGCAGCCTGAGCCGGTTCGCGGGATTCTTTACCCTGCTGCCTGGCCATGCTTTGTTTGGCCAGGGCCAGATCAATATCCTCCTTCTTGACCAGTCCTTTTTCGACCAGAACTTCGCCCAGTTTTCGCTGCTCCTTAAGGGCTTCCTCTAAATTCTCGCGGGTTATTTTATTCTCCGCCACCAGTATTTCGCCTAATTTGCTTTCATATTCTCTTACCGGAACCGTACAAAGGTCTTCGATGTCCTTAATGCGAGAGTCCAGTAGAGACTGCAGCACGTCATATTGCTGCTTCAGCTCATTGATAAAGCTCTCATCAACCGAATCTCCTGACTTGACTTTACTGACATGAGTCTGCATCTCCTCAACCAGTTCAGCAATATCCAGGTATTCCATTTGCCGGGCTGATTTTATAATGGCGTTCATAGCCCTCTGGTATTGATTTATTCTTTTCCCAGCTATCGCGAATCCGGGCTTGGCACTGTTGACCAGAAATGATATTGATTCCAGCCCCTGACGGGTTATGTTGGCAAAGGCAGTGAGCTGTTTGGGCAGCTTGCGATTGTTTTCCTCCACCAGGGTTTTGCCTTCTGCGGGCTGGAGGTTTTCTTCGGAAGAGAAGACCTGCAATTTCCGAACCAGGTCCTCAATTATCACCTGTTCATGGCCGTCTTCTTCAATGGCCTTGGCCAGGGCATGGGACCTGTCGACTGCCTCCAGGATGATGTCAACCACTCCGCTGGGGATGCCCAATTCCATATTGCGGTAAGTTTGAAGGAGTGATTCAACCGTGTGGGTGAGGTTCTTTATGATATAAAAGGGGTCGTCTTCTTGGCCGTCGCTTTCCATCATGCTCAAGATTACTCCGGCACCGCCCTTTATGCTGTGGAATCCCCGTAGAATTGCATTGAGCAGATCCTTATTGGAGCTGTCCTTTTCCATGGCAACGCAGTTTTTTTCAATGGTGTCCAGATGCTCGTAAACCTCTTCGATGAAGTCGAGCCGGGACTGTTCCAAAAAAGATCCTATTTCCAGCTTCATTACCCGTTCGACTTCGCCGGACGCATCCTTTTGGGGAGGGGCAACCGGAGATTCGCATGGTTCAGGGGATGATTCGCTCTGCAAGGTCAATTTTCTTATCGCTTCAGCTTCATCGACAAAATCTCGAAAACCATATTCCTCAATTTCGAGCTCCAAATGCTGCCCCCCGCTGGCCCCCAGGTCGGGCAGCCGTCCGGCCAGTTGGGCTACATGCAGGTTTAAGATATCAATGCCACGCAAAAGCAGATCGGTTATCTCCGAACTGGCTTCATAGAGGCCCTTTTTCATGTCGCTTAAAAACGACTCCAGGACATGGGCGGTATCCTTGATGGGGGTATAATCCACAAAACCGGCCACCCCTTTTACCGAATGCAGGGCGCGAAAGACGTGATCCAGGTGTTCGGGGGCAAATTCCGCCTCCAGTTTCAATACTCCCTCTTCGATACCGTTCAAATGTTCGGTTGATTCTTCAACTATTCCTTCCAGTATTTCCAGATCGTCCGGTTCAAATTGCAGTTTCATGACCTGCTCCTTTATTCGCTGCCCAAAAGCATAAGTACCTGCTCAACCAACAACTCCGGTTCGGTGGGTTTAACGATATAGACATCGGCTCCGGCTTCAAAACCCCGGGTTTTATCCTGGGCTTCGTCCTCGGTGGAGACTATTATTACCGGCACACTGGCAAATTGCTCATCTTCCCGCAGCCTCTCTATAAGCGAATAGCCATCCATATTGGGCATATTGATGTCAGTTATAATCATGTCAAAATGGTGGTCGCCACCATATATCTTTTCCAGGGCATCAGCCCCGTCCACCGCGGTCATTACCTGAAAACCCTGAGATTTCAAGATGTAGCAATGAAAATTCCTAACCATTTCTGAATCATCTACAATCAAAATTTTCACCTGCAAAACTCCTCCCTGACTATTTAAGCTTGATATACAGTAAAACCATCGATTCGTTTGATCTTAAATGATGTGGTAATGCGGCTCAGGGACTCAGCATGCCCCAGGAATATGAAACCACCCCGGTTGAGCATGGTATAAAAACGTTCGACAACCTGTTTTCGCGATTGGTCGTCAAAGTAGATCAGCATATTGCGGCAGAATATGAAGTCATAATTTCTCTCGTTGCGCAATGCTCTGCGATCCATAAGATTTACGTGCTCAAAAGACACCAGATCGCGTATTTCTTGTTTAACCCGGTACATGCCCCCGCCCAGGCGGTTAAAGTAGCGCTCCAGATAATCCGGCGGAACATCCTTTACCGAACGCGAATCATATTCGGCTTTTAGAGCGGCAGTAAGAACGTTTTCGTCAATATCAGCACCCTTGACCAGGACGTTCCAGGATTTAAAATCATCCAGCATTTCCCGTAGGATAATAGCCAGGGTATAGGGTTCTTCGCCGGATGAACAGGCGGCCGAAAACACCCGCAACGTTCTATCGCCACTGGCCCGTTTTTTCTCCAGAGTTTCCTGCAGACAATTCTCCCCAAAAATGGCCAGTTGTTCAAACTCCCTGAAGAAATAGGTCTCGTTTACCGTAATCAGATTGATAAGGTCCTGAAATTCGCGATTGTCGCGATCGAACATCTTTAAGTAGCGAATGTACTCGGCTACCTTAGGTATGTCCCGATACTCCATACGCTTCTGAATACGCTTCTTGAAGTAATAGATTTTGTTTTCTCCGAACTGCATGCCGGTTCTTTCATAGATCAGATTGCGCAGGTTGATAAAATCCTCAATAGATAGTTCCAATCAACTTCACCTCATCTGCTAACTTGCTGTAGAGATTTCTGAATAGCATCCTGAATGTCTTCATCCTGGACGCCGGCCAACCGCCCTTGTAGTACAGGCAGCGCCTCCGGACGTCCCAAAAGTCCGAGGCCCTCAATAGCCCCCAGGACCAGCAGCCGGTCCTCACTTTCGCTATAAGACAGCAGCGCATCAAGGATAGCCTGGTTTTTAAACTGACCCAGAAAAACCAGCAGCTCGTACTTGTTAATGGAATTAATATCGCTGCCGATGAAGCCGAGGATTTGAGCCAGCATTTCATCGGTCAACTGCCCATCAGAGGTTCTTTCGAGAATACCCTGGAGAGTATTGATGATCTCCTTGGTTAATAGTTTCCCTTTGGACGTCATTAAAGAGAGTATAAAAGGCAGCGTATCGGCATTGCCCTGTTTGGCCATATATTTCAGGTAAGAAAAGAGCTCCAGTCCTTTTACCGCATCAGGATTGGGAAAAAGGCGGCCTACGATTTCCCTGGACCTATCATCTCCGATCTTGGCCAGGGCTTCCAGGCAGGTGCAGCGCAGCAGCAGGTTTTCAGCCTTCTCCAAAACGGTATTGATAGCCGGAGTCTGCCCGGCTGCTCCCAGGTTGCCCAGATATTCCACCGCGGTGATGATAATGTTGATATCGCTATCTTTCAGGAAGCACACCATGTAGGGGGCTACTTCCTCGGTATTCAACTGGTAGAGGATGTCCAGGGCAAATTTGCGCACGTCCTTATCAGCATCCTCCATCAAGGGTTCCAGATAAGCCGCGACTTCGTCCCTCCTGGTGGACACAATATCGATTATGGCGTTGCGTATAAAGGCGTCATCGCTGCGCAGCAAGGGAAGCAGTTTTTGCACCAGAGCAGGGTCCTGAATTTGTGGGATGTTATTGACAATTACCTCTCTAACAAAAACGGACTTTTCCCGCTGGATTTGTTCAATCAGCAGGTCAAGTCCTCCGCTTATACCGTCAAAAACTATGTCTTCTACGGCAAAAGCACGATCTCTTTCATCTTCCGATTGCAGTCCCTGGATTATCTCGGAATGGTCCGGCAAATGATCCCCCCCCAATCTCAACAATAATAAATATCTTGTTATCCTCAAGATCTAACCGGTTCAGAAATGCTTCAAGATGGTGTCAATTTGGGCTCTGGGGCATTTTAATCCTACTTGTAATTTCAGTAAATTTTGTCTCCAGGCAATAGGCAAAATAGCAAAAAAGACAGCCTGGAGCATACTATTCTTCTATATTAAATATCGTCCTTAGGTCTAAGACGCTTTAGGCCCTTAGGTCCCAGGATCCTATTTTGTCGGCCATCAACGACTCATTTGCATGTTTTTGCGTCTACATCGCCGGTATTTATTCTTCTTTGTCCGGTATCCTGTGACAATTATCGACACCAAAACTTGAATTGCCAATTTTATTGGGCTGTTTGTACCGGTAATTTTTTCAGAAAATAATAAAACCGCCCTTATAAAGAAAGAGCGGTTTAATGCAGTTCGTTTATTTCGCCAGTTCTTCGGCTAAAGCCCTGCTCTTTTCTGACAATACCAGGGCAATATGCGCTGCATCCTTGTTTTTTCCCAGAATAAGAGTGGAAGCCAATTCGGCAAACAGCTTTTTCAATTCTAAAAACAGCTTGGTAATCATAGGGAAATACCTCCCCTCTCCCGGTCCCAATTTCACTTCATGATATTATACTAAGATTTTATGCAAAACCTTTCTCATTTTCAACATCAATTCTATACCAGGTTTAAAAAATATTAGAGCAGTACGTCACGCCCCTCGGCAACCAGCAGATCCACCATCTTTTTTACCTGCTGCGACTTTTCTTTGGAACAAATGAAAATGACATCCCGGGTCTCGACAACGATCAGCCCGTCGACTTCCAGGAGGGCGACCGTCTTATCGGTTTGTTTGACCAGGCAGTCCTTAACTCCCAGAGCCAATATGTCGTCACCGACCAATACATTGCCATTCTGATCGGTATCAAGCAGCTCGGCCAGGGCCTTCCAACTGCCTACATCGCTCCAGCCAAAATCCCCCCTGACCATAGCCACCCGCCTGCACTTTTCGGCAATGGCATAATCAAGACTAATATCAGGAAGGACAGAGTAATGGCTCAGATAAGGTTCGTATCCCTGCATAATGAAGTCATACACCCGGGGCAGGTGTTTGTGATACTCTTCACTCCAGACATCAATTCTGGCCACGAACATGCCCGAATTCCAAAAATAGCTGCCCGCTTCAAGGTAGGTAAGAGCAGTAGCCAAATCCGGCTTCTCCTTAAAGGCCTGCACCTGGTAGGCATCGGACAAACCGGGCAGCTTTTCCCCCTTATGTATATATCCGTAACCCGTCTCCGGGTAGGCGGGCGGTATACCTACCGTAGTCAGGTATCCCCGGGATGCACTTTCCACCGCCCTGGCCAGGACATCCTGATAGGCTCTGGTGTCTCTTATATAATGATCCGCCGGAAAAATTGCCATAACCTCTGCCGGATCCGCGTCCAGACAACTGGCCAGGGCCAGTCCTACAGCCGGTGCCGTATTGCGGCCGGCTGGTTCACAGATTATCTTGATACGATGGTGTAAACCAGCCTCAAACATTACTTCCCGGATCATTTTTTCCTGGTCTTTTACGGTAATAATAAGCGTTTCCGAAGTAAAGTCAGGGTCGAGGCGATCAATGGTGTGTTCAAGCATAGATTTATTGCCGAAAAAAGAGCACAATTGTTTGGGTTTGTCACTGCGGCTTTCCGGCCAGAGACGGATGCCCTTTCCTCCCGCTAAAATAACGGCTTTCATGAAGCCTCCCCCCATTCTCTTCTTAAATATATAATATATTGTACAATTCCCGGGCATATATTGCCTAACACAAGCGTAAAATAATGAGTTATGCTAATCGTATAGTGATCTCACAATTGTTGTTCCTCGGGAGGTAGAATTTTGTCATCGGATATAAGTGAAATCTTGTTTGATCAGAGCATTGCCGAGGCTTTAAATCAGGCCCGCAATTTTCCGGAAGTCGATTTAGTAATAGCCGTTCCTTTTTATAATGAAAAAGATGCTCTACTCCAGGTCTTATCAACTGTTCAATTAGGTTTGCGCTCCGCCCAGCCCTTGCGGGCCGCGCTTATGCTGTGTGTCGGTGATCCGGCTGGCTCTGAGGTCCTGGAAGCCATGCAAGAGGCGCGATTTGACATCCCCCATATTGAATTCCTCATGAAACCGGGAGCCAACGGACGCGGGGCCAGCATTCGAGCCATACTTGAAATATGCCGGGTCCTGGAATCGGATGTTGTTATTTTGGCCGCCGACCTCAAACAGATAGATGAGCGGGGGTTTCAACCGGAATGGGTCAACCGCCTTATAGAGCCTATCAGGGGCGAATACGATCTGTCTCTGGCGGTGTTCGATCGCCACTATAATGAAGATGTGGTAGGCAGCCTCTTGGCTGCTCCCCTCCTGGAAGCCTTCTATAAAGTAAGTTTAAGAGATCCCTTGAGCGGCGTCTATGCCATTTCCCACGATCTTTTGGAGGACTATTGCCTGGAAATCAAGTTCTGGACGGACATAACCCAGGGCTATGGCATTGATCCCTGGATGGTAAGTAGGGCGGTGATATGGCAGGATAAGATCTGCGAGGTCCGGCTGGGCGCCAAACTCAGTTCGGTCAGTCTGGAGAAGCTAAACTTCATATTTAAAGAGATAGCAGAAGCCCTTTTTACCTGTATAAAACGGGACGTGAAGTTCTGGGCTAAACGCCAGCCGGTAGTACAGTACCCGGATCACTACGGCAACGGATTCACCGATCGGCCCCTTATAGTCGAAGATATGTCGCACGTGCTCACCATGGCCTTTAAGCGCTACTACGAACAGTACCACCGCCTATATGAACAGGTGCTGCCCGCCCCTATAAAAGAGGAAATAGAAAAAACTGCTGCCAGCCCGGCAGGTTTTAAGGAATCAGGCGGATTGAGCAGTGAGTCCTGGGCTGATCTGGTATACCATTTTCTGCTTGAATACAGCTTCAATCAGACCTTGCAGGCTGACGACCTCTTGAACGCTCTGACCTTTGCCTTTGACGGCAGATTGGCCCGCTACATGAGCGAATCTCAATTGTTAGAAGACGCCTGGCCGGGTAAAAAAGACCCGGAGAGACTTTATAAGTTCCAGGAAGCCCTGGCCCACAGCCAAAAAGAATCCCAGAAGCAATTTTTTGTACATCTATGGAAGGCCTTTTACAGCCAGTGGGTTCACAGAGCTATTGAAAGCAAGCCCCCCTTGACCCCCACCTATTACCTGGAGTTTATTCCCGGGCTGCCGGTTATTCTTCCCAAACAGATTGAAGGCAAAGGTGGCAAAGTGGTTAGGACGGAAGAAGTATTCAATAAGCTGCAAGCCCGCTATCAGGAAGCCTTCAATCATTATATCTTCGTGCGCCTGACCGGTGAAGCTTCAGAACCCCAGTATCTCAAATCACCAGCGGCTATTTTACCGCCCACGTTTTTTATCGAAAAAATCCAGGGCCTGATGGAAAATCTGGAACACAGCCTGGAATCGCTGCTTCCGGGAGATCTTTACACGGAAGACGGCACCGCCCAGTTTGTTGACGCGGTTTTTTCCCTCCAGCCTTTCCCCAAAATATTCGCCGTAAAGACAGAAGTTCTGGAAGAAATGCTGCATCGCTTTCCCCCGCTGAATGTAATGATACCAGCCGGCTGCCGGACTGCTCAGGAACTTATAGATAAGATGGATGTGCGTGATGCCGTAACCCTGGCCAACCTGCTGGAGAATCGGAAGTATGCGGATCGGGCCTTGCTGTGGATCCTGGACGTGCTGACCCCTGAAAAGATGGATTTTGTGGAAATAAAACCGATAATTCTGGGGTCCAGGCTCCTGAATGACGCTGTCAGCCAGGCCAGTATATCGGACCTTAACAAGCTCACCACCCGGATAACCGTCAACCACCTGAGCAAAGGACTCGGCGGCGCCTACCCGCGCCTGCGCTTCTTCCTGTACATCCTGCGCCACATCATGATCGCCCAGGACTATTCCCACCTGTGGAAGGCCTATGCCCGGGAAAGAAAAAACCTGGGGGACAAGCTGCGCAACTCTCTTATAGGGTTATATCACACCACGGCTTTTTCCGCCCACAACATTTTTGAAAACATGCATCACCGTTCAGTAGTGAGTTTTGTCAAGGACCTGATATCGAGCCTGGAAGCCCGGGGCGAGCTCGAAACAGCTCACAACCTGCAGCTCTTGATGGAGGGCTACGGCCTTTCTCAGGTGCTTGATGACGGAACCTTTTTGCCCTGCTCGGCCTGGACCTGGGCCAGCTACGGCTATAAAGGGGGCAAGGGCGTCCCCACCCCCATGTCCAGTCAGGTTGAGGAAAAATGGTTCAACCATGATCTTCTGGAAGAGCTCCAAGCGGAACTGGGCTACCAGTTGGATGATATCAGCCACCTGGTTGAACAGCTCATTGGGGAGGGCCGGGCCAGTGAGAACCTGCTCGACATCCTGGTGGGGGTTAAGCCGACCGATGTAACCGTGGTGCCCCAGGATCTGGCCGAATTCCCCCCCGCCCTTGCGCTTAGGCGTGCCCCCAACAATCCATTGCTTCTTCCCATTAAGGACCACGCCTGGGAGAGCCGCTACGTACTAAACGCCGCTGCCGTTAGAATAGAGGGCAAAGTATACATTCTGTACCGCGCCTTCGGCGAGGATGAAACCTCACGCATCGGCCTGGCGATAAGCGACGGCTATCATATTCTGGAGAGGCTGGAGGATCCGGTTTTCGCCCCGGCCAATGAAAACGAAAAGCGTGGCTGTGAGGATCCCCGGGTGGTAATCATTAATGGAGAGCTTATAATGCTATATACCGCCTATGACGGGCAGGTGGCTCAAATCGCTGCGGCTTCCATTCCGATTGATGATTTTGTCAACTACCGGTTTGAAAAGTGGAAACGGATCGGACTCGCTTTTAACGGTATCTGGGACAAGGACGCCATTCTGTTCCCGGAACGAATAAACGGCAAATATGTAATCTACCACCGCATCGAGCCCAGCGTATGGGTATCCTATCTCGATGAGCTGGTCTTTCCGGCCCCCAAAGAAAATCATGCCATAATATTCGGTCCCCGCTCGGGTTATATGTGGGATTCATTGAAGATCGGCGCCGGTACTCAACCGATAAAAACCGAATTCGGCTGGTTGATGATCTATCATGGAGTGGATCGCAAGCTGGTCTACCGCCTGGGGGTAATCCTGGTTGACTACCAGAATCCGGAACGGCTGTTGTACCGCTCACCCAACCCTATCCTTTCCCCGGAAGCGGAATGCGAGCTGGGTTCAGAAGGATGCTGGGTTCCCAATGTCGTTTTCACCTGCGGAGCAGTACCGGCCGAAGACAAGGAAACACTGGGGGCCGATGATGAGCTCCTGGTTTATTACGGAGCATCCGACACCTATGTCTGCCTGGCTACGGCTAAAGTTGGCGAACTCATCCCGGAATCCATTAGAAACAGCATCATACAAAGACGCAGGTCAACTTTGGATGTCGGGAATAAAGGATAAATTCTAACCCCTCAGCTCCAGCAGGTTTATAAGCCGGGTGCTTATAAGCAGCGAAAGAACTGCCTCGGCCCCCTGGTTGCGGTTAAGCCCCGAAGGAGTCAGGGCATCACAGCAGCCCCCGCTGACCGGGTCGTAAAGAGGCAACGAGTTGATATTGCAACCACCATACCAGCGAAACGCGGTATAAGCCTTCTCCCGGTAAGCGTTTTGGCCGGTCGCCAGGTAAGCCTCGGCAAAAGCCAGGGCGGTGGAACAGGCGTCAACCGGCTGCTGATCATAATCCGAACATGCCTCACCCCGTCTCCACCAGGCCTGATTGCCCACTATACTCAGATAACCCTTTTTAAAAAGATTTTCGCCCAGGAATCCCAGGCTCTCCTTCCCGACCTGGAGCGCCCGGTAATCACCGGTTGCCCGGTAAAAAGCAAGCAGGGACTGGGGCATGATTCCGTTGCAATAAGTCAGGCGGTCTTCGTACCACAGCCACCCCGGGGCGCTGTTTTGGCGGTGCATGCTCAGCAGAGCCTCCCCGTATTTAACGGCCAGCTCCCGGCAGGAGCGCTCCGCTTCGGTTCTTAACATCAGGCGGCTTAAGCCGAGCAGCACATAGGCCATGGAGCGGGGACATCGCATATCCTGCATACCGGGCAGAGTGCGCCGGACCATAAGCTTCCCCCACCTGCTTATATTGTCACTCTCGTCCAGGGCCGCACAGCAGCAGGCCAGGAAAGCCCGCCCCCTGCTGTCCTGGGAATCCATGGCGGGCAGGTAATGCCCGTCCAACATTAGATTGTGCCAACTTCCCTCCGGCTGCCAGGCATCCTCTAGAAATCCCCTATAAATGCGGCACAAATAATCCCGCTCCGGGCCCTTCTCCATATTCAAGGAGACCAGCAGCGCCCGGGCATTGTCATCCAGCGTATAGCCGCTGCGGGGATCGGGGACCGGGCCGATGGAAAACTGGAGCATGCCGGTATGATCGGTCATATTCTTCAGGTGCCGATAATCCAGCTGCTCCAGAAATACGGTTAGATCTGTTTCCTGATGGGCCATAACCCTACCTCGCCAGCAGCTGGCCCTGCTGGAGCCCGACCAATCGTTCGGCCAGCAGACCGTATTGCTCGGCTACATAAGGCCAGAGCATCCTTTTGCCCATTCGTTCAGCGTTTATTTCCAGGCCAGCCTGTACCTGCTCATCGTCTAAAACCTTGCTTAAAGCCAGAGCCAGGTGATCCGGGCGGGGAGAAAGCGCCAGAACTCCCCGCTTCCCTCCCTGCAGCATCTCCAGGGCATATTCGTAAGGAGTGGATACTATAGCCCTTCCACACCCCAGCGCGAAAGCCATAGTTCCTGATACGGCCTGGTTCATATTGGGATAAGGGCTCAAATAGATGTCGCTCATGCTCAAATAGTCCCCCAGCTCATCCAGGGACAGAAACCGGTTGACAAAGCTGACATGCCCCTTTAAATTCAATTCATCTATGAGCTCTTCCAACATATTCCGGTAGGACTCCCCTTCCCGTTTTAACAGCATAGGGTGGGTTTGTCCGACGATAAGGTAATGAATATGGGGGTGCCTGGAAAGAATCCGGGCTACGGCCCTGATTCCGTTTTCCAGCCCTTTGCCGGGCCCGATCAGTCCAAAGGTGGTTATTATTTTATTTCCTTGCAGGCCGTACAATTCTTTAAGGGTTTCCCGGTCCTGTTTGGGAAACATCGGCACTCCATGGTGGATGAGGAATATCTTCTCAGCCGCAACCGAAAACACCGAACTCAGAAGACGAGCCGAGCGGGTGCTCATGCATACCACCGCTGCCGCCTGGCCGGCCAATTCCTTTAGCACCCGAAGCTGATTGGGTGAAGGCTGCGGCAATACAGTGTGGGCCACAACCATGAAAGGCTTCTTCAGGCTGCCAGCCAGGTTTAAAACATACTCCCCATCTGCTCCCCCATAGATTCCGTACTCATGCTGAACAATTATGAGGTCTATTCCCGGGTTGGCGTTTATCAACCGGGCAGAAAGTTCGTAATCCTCAGCATGGTGCTGCCTGAGTTCCATGATGACCTGTGCAGGATAGTCATAGGAGTACTCTTCATCAGATACAGCAGCTATTAGCACCCGACGACCGGTTAATTCAAGGTTGTCTCTCAGATCCTTGGAAAAAGTGGCGATTCCGCACTGTTTGGGTAGATAGGTCCCCAGATTTAAAATTGACACGCTTGAACCTCCTTCCTTCTTGCCCCGGCCTGGTTTAAAAAAGGATAGCAAGACCAGGCCCGAGAAACATCTACTGTCCATCTCTATAAAAAGATTGAAGAATACAGCAAATCGGTCGGATTTACATCGTCATCGCGTTTCGTTTGGTCACAACACTCCTGGGGGTCGATAGTAAAGTCTTAACAATAAAGAAGTGAATGGGAAATATCTTTGCCCTTTGTTGACTAAATACTCCTTGATCTATTTATACCAGAATTAAGGAGGACACACAAAAGCACTGGGCGGCGAATAAGCGATGCTCCTCCCGTCTTGACAGTTTGTCCTCGCCCTTGCTCCCTATCTCACCCGAATGCTCGTTTGTATTGGGTTTTTGGCGCACTTCACCTGGCGTTTGCGGTTTCCATGGATGGCGAATTATTGTATATTAATTAAAGATCAGCTCATTATTTATATATCTGATGAAAATTCGGAAGGGATTGGCTATGGAAAAGAAACAGGTAGCGGTTATTGGCATCGGACGGTTCGGCTCCAGCCTGGTCAAGGAACTGAGCGCCATGGGGCATGAGGTTTTAGCCATCGATACTCATGAAAGCAGGGTAAACGATATGATCGATATCGCCACCCAGGCCGTCGAGGCTAACAGCATGGATGAAAATGTTCTAAAATCGCTCGGTCTTGCTGAATTTGACGTTGTGGTGGTGGCTATCGGCGAAAACCTCCAGGCCAATGTTTTGACCACCATCATGTTAAAAGAAATGGGCGTAAAGAAGATCATAGCCAAGGCGCAAAACGAACTGCATGGCCGGGTGTTGGAAAAATTGGGCGCTGATCTGGTGGTATATCCGGAAAGGGATATGGCGGTAAGGGTGGCCCACGCCCTGACCTCCAACAGCGTTCTCGAATATATTTCCCTGTCATCCAATTACAGTATTGTAGAAATGACAACCCCGCGTGTATTTGAAGGAAAAACCCTGGCCGAAATGGACCTGCGCAGCAAATATCAGGTAAACATCATGGCCATCAAACGGGGTGAAGATATTATCGTAGCACCCGGACCTCGGGAAAAAATTGCAGCTGGCGATCTGCTGGTTATGATAGGCACAACCTGCGATTTGGAAAACCTGGGCAAGCTGATCGATGAATAGGCCAAAATCGATGACCGGTGCTAAACTACAACTGAGCCCACCCAAGTTTCTGGCCTTGAGCTTCTTTCTACTGATAGTGGCCGGAACCCTTTTGCTCTACATGCCCTTCTCCACCAATACGGGGCAAAGCGACTTGTTAACCGCCCTCTTTACAGCAACTTCGGCCGCCTGTGTAACCGGTCTGATCGTTGTTGACACAGCCACGCACTGGTCCGTGTTCGGGCAGGTGGTAATACTCCTGCTTATTCAGGTGGGCGGACTGGGCATCATGTCCTTTGCCGTCTTCTATGCCCTGGTGCTGGGTAAGAAGATTCAATTCCGGCAGCGCCTGATCATGCAGCAGGCTCTTAATAAAATCGACCCCGGCGGGGTTGTGAACCTGTTTCGCAGCCTGCTGCTCTTTGCCTTCATCTCGGAAGCGGTTGCGGCTATTGTATTGGCCTGGCATTGGTCTTCCCTGCTGGGCTGGAAAAAAGCGCTCTGGTTTGGACTCTTTCATTCAATTTCGGCCTTTAACAATGCCGGGTTTGACCTGTGGGGCAATTTCACAAGCCTCACGTCCTTTGTGCATGACCCGGTTGTCAACCTGGTGATTTCCGGGTTGATAATCACCGGCGGCCTAGGTTTTGTGGTAGTCGACGAGCTTTTTGGTCTGGCCACCGGCAAAAAGAAATCGCTCTCCCTGCACAGCCGGGTGGTGGTATATACTACCCTGATCCTAATTACCGGCGGGACTCTGATTTTACTGGCTACAGAATACAACCACAGCCTGGCTGGCATGCCCCTATCTACCAAATGTCTGGCTTCCCTCTTTCAATCGGTAAGCCCGCGAACCGCCGGATTCAACACCATTGACTTTGCCAGTCTCCTTTTGTCCAGCCAGCTTCTGATAGCCCTTTTAATGGTTATCGGCGGCTCCCCCGGCTCCACCGCTGGAGGAATGAAAACAAGCACGGTTGCCCTTCTTATAGCCGCTATTCGCAGCCAGGTGCTGGGTAAAAAAGACACCGAAATCCATGGCTACCGCATCGCCTATGAAGATATTTTAAGGGCTTTAACCGTAGCCGCCTTATATATCGGGGTGGTTATCGCAGCTACCTTTATTCTCACCTTGACCGAAGGAGCGGCCCTGATGCCCATCATGTTTGAAGTATGCTCGGCGGTGGGTACGGTTGGCCTGACCCTGGGCGTAACCACCAGCCTGTCCATCCCGGGCCAATTGATCATAGCAGCCGCCATGTTTCTGGGCCGGGTGGGTCCTTTGACCCTGGCCTTTGCCCTGACCTACAATAAAAAACCGGCCAATTATCGCTATCCGGCCGGCAAAGTCATGATTGGATGATATCCGATGATATTTCTTTCATAACAAAATCAGCAATGTCATTAATGGTTTTGATTTTTAACATGTTGTCCATCCGTATCACGCAGTCAAATTCCTCTTCAACCTGGGCAATAATTTCGGCGAAGTCCAGGGAATCAAACCCGATCTTCGACAATTCTAAATCGCACCCGATCAAAGCAATATCTATTTTCTTTTCTTTCGCCTGGTTTTGGTGAATCTCTAGAAGTTTTTTGAGAATTGTATCACGGTCCATTAATTATTCCTCCTTCTTTTTATTAAGTATCATGGCTGCTTGCTCTTGCAGTTTAAACTTTTGGATTTTTCCGCTGGCAGTCTTGGGGAATGATTCAACAAAGTAAATGTAAACCGGCACTTTAAACAGGGCTATTCTCTCCCGGCAATACTTTTTCAGTTCGAGTTGGGTTGCGGTTTCTTCCTGGTGCAAAATCACAAAAGCCACCGGTTCTTCGCCATAGTATTCGGAAGGGATGCCCACAACTTGAGCTTCTTTAACCTTGGGGTGAGTCAGCAGGTACTCTTCTATTTCCCGGGGAAATATATTTTCCCCGCCTCGAATTATCACCTCTTTTATTCGTCCTACAATACTGATGTTTCCTTTTAGATCCCTAAACGCCATATCGCCGCTATGGTACCAGCCCCGGGCATCAATTGCTTTACTCGTCGCTTCAGTCTTTCCGTAATAACCAAGCATGTTGCCCGGACTCCTGACCAACAGTTCGCCGTTTTCGCCGGGCGGCAATTCTTCTTCACCTGTTATGCTCTCTATTTGGGCCTCAACTCTGATTAGGGGTTTGCCAACCGAGATGAACTCTGTTGCCTGGGAACAATCAATCCGGTTGCCTGATACCAGCAAGGTTTCGGTCATGCCCAAAAGGTTCCATATTTCTTTAATACTGGTTTTCTCCAAAATACTATTGACCATTTCGGCGGGACACGATGCACCTGCGGTTACCGCCATTCTCAAGATAGCCCCTTCGCTCCGGGCATTTCTCAGTGCTTCCAGCCACCCCACAAACATAGTCGGCGTACCGCATAATACGGTTGATCCGGTTTCGATACTTTGCAGGATTTGATTAGCATTAAAACGTTCATATACGACGCATGCCGCGCCAAAATATACGGCCAGCATAACCATGCACAGGCAGTAGGCATGAAAGAAGGGAAGGGGAAGGCACAGTCGATCTGATTGGTCAAAAACCAGTTCCCGGGCCATCGCCGCAGTGTTTACAAGATAGTTGGCATGGGAAATCATAGCGCCTTTTGGCTCTCCGGTGGTTCCAGACGTAAATAATATGAATGCTGTATCATGGGGGCTGACCCCTTGCTTACGTTCCTGAAAAGCTGACTCCCCTATTGTATCAGCGCGTTCAATCAGCTCGGACCACATCAACATGCCGGGCAGCCTTTTTTCCCCCAATCCAACCACACAGCGGAGTTTAGGGAACTTTTCGCTGCTCCATTCTCCCGGAGGCTTTACCAGCAGTTCCGGGCAGAGCCTGGCAATTACCTCTACATAATCATTGCTGCTGCCATTATGGTCGGCAATCAGCAACGCCGCTACATCTGTCTGCTGCAGAGCATACTCCAGTTCCAGGATACGATAATCACTGTTGAGCATAACCAGGGGAGTCCCGATAGCGGCACATCCAAATTCGATAGCCAGTGAATCGGGGCGGTTGGGCGCCCACAGGGCAACGTGTTCTCCGTTCTTAAGACCTGCGGCCATCAATCCTTTGGCAGCCCCGGCCGCCTGATCCCGCAGCTCTACATAGCTGGCCGATACACTTTGGGAAGGAAATAAAAAAGCCGGCTTGTCTCCCCTTTCTGAAGCGCTGTATTCGAGCAAATCCCACAGAGTAGCTCCTGTTACATCCATCATCCTACCGCACCTCTTTGTTCATAATCCGCTTTAACCAATCGCAAGACCTCTTTTCCCGGTTTGGAATAGACTTTTATCTTGCTGAAATCAGGTTCATACGCGGTTTTCTGCATCAAAAATCCATCATGGCCGAACCACCTGGGCATCAGCCCGCCCAGCCAGTATCCTGCCCGGCGCAGTTCCTCGGTTGCCTGATCGACCAGAGCCGTATCAAGCGGCAAAACAACCTGCACCACGGTTACGTCCTTGAGCCCTTCTTCGGTCTCTTGCAACCATGCTGCGAAATCGGTTCCAATCTGAGCAACCGTTATCCTGCTCATACCGGCGTCTGTCATCGTATTGAGCACAGCGTGGGTCTTTAAGCCCTCATTGACCACTTTATCGGGGTTTATAAAACTATGCCCGAAATTAAAGGGCTCGTACAGTTTTATAAGAACATCCTGATAGGCTAAAGGAAGATACAGTTTTTGCGGCCGAGGACGAAAAGCCTGGAATACCACCAGGGCAGACACCCTGCCGCCTGTATTCATACCTCGGTCGGATAAGCTCCGGTAGGCTTCCTCGGGCATCATGTCCACTTCCAGAGCGCACGCGGTATACCCGCTTTTGATAGTCAACTGCTGGCTGACCAGGTGATTGCAGACCGCTTCGCCCCAAATCTGTTCTAAATTATACATCCCGGGCAGGTTTACGTTCATATATTGCATTATGGGAATAGCCAGGTTCTGCGTGCGGTATTCCTCCAAGACTATCAACCCCCCGCCCTCATAAAGGTCGGGATTGGTGGCAACCGACCGGAATAAGGCCCCCGTCCCGGCCAGCCTTCCGCCGGGCAAACGTGCGACAACCCGATAAGTATCGCCTTTTTGGTACTGCTCTATATGCCATTCAGGATTGTAAACTTCCTTCAAGGGAAAATGCTCTTTATAAATAGCCCGGTACAAACCGACCACCCCCTGGGCATCCTGCGGCCTGAACCGGTCTATCTCCCATAAATGCTCCTTTGGCATTTATAATATCACTCCTTATTGAAGGAATTAGTCTGCCTACCTCTCTTGCTTTTTCGGACTGTTTTGAGCGCCCGTTCAGGTCAGTGGCTCGTTTTCGCTGCACGTTATCCGGCTGGCAAGGTCATGATTGGATGATATCAGGTGAATAAGTGCGCCTTTTAAAGAACTTGACCGCTTCCCACCAAAAGGTGGCTAGAGCCGCCAACCCCACCGCCGCAACAACCTGGCTTAAACTTAACGGCCGGGTCTTTACTATCTCATTGGCAGCCGGAAGATAGACAATTACCGCCAGTGCGGCCAGAATGCCTCCATTGACATACCAAACCACTTTATCTTTGAATTTCACCAGGGCGGCACTCACCGGCTCAAAATCAGACTGGTTGACATGCACCAGGAAGAGGTTGGCGAAGGCAATCACGATCAGCGAGAAGGTCCGGGCCGTTTCTTGATTCCATCCCAGCCTCATCAAATAGGCATAGGAGCCAAAGGCGGCGGCAAAAATGGCCAAACCCTGGAAGACGGCCTTGACGAGCAGCCCTTTATCCACCATTTGCGCTTTCGGAGACCGGGGGCGGCGCTGCATTACATTCTTTTCTTCCGGCTGCCTCTCAAAGATAATGGAGCAGGTCGGATCAATTATCAGTTCCAGCAAAACCACATGAACCGGCAAAAGCAGCAAGGGAAGATGCAGGATCGGGTTGAGCAGAGCGGTAAGGGCTATGGGAATATGGATTACAAAAATGTAACCGATGGCCTTCTTTATATTATCATAGATGCGGCGGCCGTCCCGTACCGTATCAACGATGGTTGAAAAATTATCATCAAGCAGGATCATATCGGCCGCTTCCTTGGCGACTTCTGTTCCCCGTTTGCCCATGGCTATGCCTATGTCGGCCATCTTGAGCGCCGGCGCATCGTTAACGCCGTCGCCGGTCATGGCCACGGTCTCGCCCATTTCCTTCAAGGCTTTGACAATCCGCATCTTATGCCCCGGTATAACCCGGGCGAAAATATTGGTATCCTTGGCCTTTTCTCTAACCTCTTCGTCGCTCAGCCCGTCAAGCTGCACACCGCTTAAAACCTGACCGGTATTGGCAAGGCCGATCTTCTTTCCTATCGACTGCGCGGTGGTGCCGTTGTCGCCGGTGATCATTACGATCCGGATGCCGGCCCTGGTGCATATGGCAACCGATTCAGGCACCGATTCCCGGGGCGGGTCTTCCAATCCTATCAAACCCAGCAGATCAAGCCGGTTTTCCTGCAGTTCACCCGGGATTTCCGTCATATTGGTCTTGTGGGCGACCGCGATAACCCGAAATCCTTTCCGGGCCAGCTGGTTCTGTTCCTGTTCCAGTCCATACAATATGTCAGAGTCCAGGCCGCACAGGGGAAGAATTCGCTCAGGTGCGCCCTTGGCAGCCAAACCGGGCCGCCCCTCTATTTCCCAGATATGCCCCATCATTTTGGTTTCCGAACTGAAGGGATATTCATGGAGGAGAGTCTTGTTAAACAACTTATCCCGGTTGATCTGAAGAGATTCCGCGTAATCCAGGATGGCTTTTTCCATCGGATCGTAGGGCTGGGTTTCACAGCCCAAGGCTGCCCAGTAGAGCAGGTCTTTTTCCGACACATTGCCAAAGCGGTACAATTCCTGCACCACCATCTGGTTTTGGGTCAGGGTTCCGGTTTTGTCAACACACAAAACACTGACCGAACCAAGGGTCTCCAGGGAAGGCATCCTCCTTATCAAAGAGTTCTTCTTGGCCAGACGCCAGGCGCCCATGGACAGGAATACGGTTAAAACAACCGGAAACTCCTCGGGTATCATAGCCATTACCAGGGTGATTCCGGACAATATGCTGTCAACCAGATCAAGGGTGTGGATGAGGGTCACGATGAAAACCATTATGAACAAGACCAGACCGATAAGGGCGCATATCTTTATCAGGTGCCGGATCTGCTTTTCCAGGGGAGTGGCCTGCTGGGGGATGGATAGCAGATCCATGCCTATTTTACCGTACTCGGTATTATGACCGATCCCGGTCACTTTCACCAAAGCGCTGCCCTGGGTAATAGTGGTCCCCGCGTAGCAATAATCCCGCCGCCAGTAGGTATGGTTCTCAGCATCGGAAGCATTACAGGTCTTCCATACCACCTCTGATTCTCCGGTCAGGGTGGATTCATCAACTCCCAGATCGTGCATTTCAACGATCTGACCATCGGCGGCGATCTTTTCTCCTTCCTCCAGGAGCATCAGGTCGTCAACCGTAACCTCCCGGCTGTCAACGCTCATGATACCGCCGTTTCGTATCAGCTTCACCCTCTGCGCGGAAAGGTCCTTTAAGGCCTGCAAGGTCCGGTCCGTCCGCCACTCCTGAAATACATTGATGCCGGACATAAAAGTGACAAATACCAGCATCATTATTCCATCCCTGACTTCACCCAATAGAAAGTAAATCAGAGCTGTGACAAAGAGAAGCAGAAACATGGGCTCCTTGATAAGCGAAAACAATCTGGTGATAAAGCTGGTGCGCTTTTCGGGAGCGAGTTCATTCTTACCGTATCTTTCCTGCCGCTCCCTGACTTCATCATCGGTTAAGCCAGTGTAACTGCCGTTAAATCCGCTAATCTTACCCATTGTTTATTTCCTTTCGGATGCCATTAATTGTTGAAACAGTGCTATAGATATATTATTGCACAAATTAGCGCCGAATTTGTTCCCGCATTCTACCGAAGTGGAGTTATCCATGCTACTTTGCTCCCCCGGGCTTGTCCAACTTTTTGAAAAATTTAGCCACTTTTAATAGCCATTCTTAAAACCGGCTGACAAATGCAAATCTGTCAATTGTCTATTATTTACCATTTACTTCATATATAATCTAAATATAGGTTTTTCTGGCAATTGGGAGGGAGGTGCAGCTTCATCAGGATCGGAACATAAATAGGAGGTGTATAAGATGAAATCAACCGTGGTACGCCGGGCCTTCATCGTCGTTTTGGCTGCATTCCTGTCTTTTTCTCAAATCCCCTTTTTACGCCCTGCCCATGCGGCGGTCTCCATGAGCACTCTGAGCAATCTGGATAAGGAAGAAATGATCGCTCGGGTTCTGGACTCCATGCCGATAAGAAACGAGTACCTGATAGTAAAGCCCCAATCGCAGTTAAAAAGCAGTGAAATGGAGGCGCTCCTGGCGTCCAATGGCGCAAGCATCCAGAAGGTTTACAAGAGCGGAGCCAGGCTCATAAAAGTGCCGGGCAGCGACCGCCAGGCATTGAACACCTTGAAAGAACTGCTGCAAAACTCAGGGGTGGCTGAATACGCTGAGTACGATTACATGGTACATACCATGGGCCAGCCCTGCAATGATCTGCTCTTTTTCAAGCAATGGGGTTTGAAAAACACCGGTCAATTTATTCAGTTCATACCCGGCAAAGCAGGCATAGATGTCAACGTAGTCCCCGCCTGGAACATCACTATGGGAAATCCGCAGGTAGTGGTAGCGGTATTGGACACCGGCATTTTTCTGCAGCACCCTGAACTGGTCGATCAGGCCTGGGTCAATCCAGGAGAAATTCCCGGCAACGGCATCGATGACGACAACAACGGGTATATAGACGACGTAAACGGATGGGACTTTTATAACGATGACGCGTCCGTGTATGATCCCTCCGATCAGGATATCCATGGAACCCATGTGGCGGGTGTCATCGCCGCCCGCAATAACAATATTCAGGGCATATCCGGAATAGCCCCCGGGGTCAAAATAATGGCCCTCAAATTCATAGGCCCCAATGGAGGAAGCGTTTCCGATGCCATCGAAGCGGTTGAATACGCGCGCTCCATGGGCGTCAAGATATCCAACAACTCCTGGGGAGGAACCGAATACTCCCAGGCTCTGCGCGACGCCATCGAACAGTCCGGCCTGCTCTTCGTGGCCTCGGCCGGCAACAGCGGCGCCAATGCCGACAGCGCCCCGGAGTACCCGGCCGCCTTTGACTGCACCAACATAATCTCGGTTGCCGCCATCAACAACCGCGGCCAAATGCCTTCCTGGTCCAATTACGGACCCAGTACGGTTGATCTGGCCGCCCCGGGTGTGGGGATCTTGAGCATACTGGAGCTCATTCCGGGCAGCACCATACTTTACGGTTATATCAGCGGCACATCCCAGGCAGCACCCTTCGTCACCGGAGCCGGCGCCCTGGTCTTGAGCCGCAATCCAGGTTTAAGCGCCCATGATGTCAAAAGCCGCATCCTGGCCGGAACCCGCCCCCTGCCCGCACTTGCCGGTAAAACGCAAAGCGGCGGAATGTTGGATGCCTATGGGGCGTTAAACCGATAGTATCCAGGCCTCAACCCAAAATGTGCCGGTTGGGAGACCGGCACATTTTTTATTTATGCGATATACTCTCCAGCTGGCCGGAGGATTTATCGCATAAATACAAAGACAGCTTCAGATTCTCTGAAACCGTCACTGGTCTCGGGCGGCATCCCAAGCTGTTCAATACCGGATTCACTGTGTGTTACAAACAAAACAGGATTACTTTAGAAACTAACAGGATATAGGAAATTTGTCTAGAATATTTATTTATTCTAATAAAATTCGGCTCAAAGGCAGCAATGATAAGGAAGTTTGTATTATGAGAAAAAATTATATTGACAACATTCGTTGGCTGGTAATTATGATCGTTCCTTTTTACCATACGACGGTTATCTTCAATAGCTTTGGCCTTAGCTTCAATATCAATCATCCGGGTGTACCAGCCATGGATTCTTTCATCTTTTTTTTCACCAGTTGGCTAATGCCGCTTCTTTTCGTACTGGCCGGCATCAGCGTATATTATGCTCTGAAAAACCGCTCGGCAGGACAATTTTTCAACAACCGGTTAACCAAACTTCTTCTGCCCTTTACCGCGGGTTACATACTTATAAATCCGGTTCAATCATACTTTACCTACAAATATCACAACGATTACACGGGAAGTTTTTTCCCGTCTTACCTCAGTTTCGTTGCGGACCCGAATACCATAGGACAACTATGGTTCTTGCTTGAACTGTTCTTCCTCTCCCTCATATTTCTACCCCTGTTTATGCTTTTGAAAAAGCACGGCAAGTTTTACAATCTGTGCGGAAAAACCAGGCTCTGGCTATTGCTACTCTTTTATTTTCCGATTCTTGGAGCTTCATATCTCTTTAATTATCCTTTCCCGGTTTTTAAAACAGGGCTTTATGGTTTGTTGTTCCTGCTCGGCTTTTTTATATTTTCCTTCGATAGCGTTATAGAGCAGCTTTCGAGATTCAGAAAACCGCTGGTAGTAATAGCAGTGTTTTTAAACGCGTTTTATGCATTTTCGGTTGTATCGCAAATCTGTGGAAACACTTATCTCTGGACGCAAATTCTATATTACGAAAAACCGGTACAGATGGCACTGTGTTGGATCACAATTCTAGCGGTACTTGCCGCTGCTCCTAAGTACCTTAATTTTTCAAACCGTTTCTCTGCTTACATGAACAAAGCATCGTTTCCGGTATATATTTTCCATCAATCACTGCTGCTTTTGATTACAGACCGAGTATTGCATTGGAATCTGCCTATCATCCTGGATTACTTTGTTATCGGTATATTATGCTACATTGCAAGCTTTGCCGCCTTCGAACTAGTCCGCCGCATCCCCGGTCTGCGTTACTTGTTCGCCATAAAATAGCATTAAATTGGTAAATTATTTTATTCAATTAAAGATATGAGGAGACGATCAGGAATTGGGTAACGGTAAAGTAGCAATTATCGCAGGATTGGTCATTATATTAATCTTAGGAGCAGGTGCGTTTTGGAGGAGCCAGAGTTCAGCCGATCGCACACAGGAAAAACTCGATTTGGCAGTCAAGTACGTGAGTGAGAACAACTTTGAAGAGGCTGTTCTAGCCTATAACGATGCTATAAAAATCGATCCCAAACAAGTGAAGGCTTATGAGGGTCTTGCGAAAGTTTACACCTTGCAGGGTAAATATGATGCTGCCAAAGCTACTTATGATCAGGGAACAGCGGCAGTGACTGCCAGTGAGCAAAATCCCCTTAAACTTGGACTTGCCGCGATGTACATAGATAAAGGCCAACCGGCTGACGCAGAGAAAGCCTACCAGGAAATCATCGATGGAACTCAAAACTGCCTGGAGGCCTATTGGGGTCTGGCAATAGTCTATCAAAAGCAGGGTGATAATACCAAAGCAGAAACCACTCTTAGGCAAGCAGTCACGAAGCATCCCACTGATTATCGCGGATACAACACATTAGCCCTCTTTCTTCAACAAAACAATAAAGCAGACGATGCATTCAATAATCTTATCAAATCACTTTCTCTTGAAATCAATCAGCAGGAAGCATATGTCGTTTTAAACGACATGTACAAAGGTAGTTGGCCTCAGTTGCAGGGTAAACTCGGCGGTATCGCCAACCAGCAGGTTGCAGCCATGCTTGAGTTCTTCATGAATTACGCATCTGAAGATAATTCAAAGGCTATAAGTATTTATAAAGCTAAAATAAACAACCAGGCTGCAAATAACAAAATTCAGATTCTAGCCGCTATTGCCATGGTTAAAACAGGCGATAAAAATAGTGCGGATAACTTGATAAACCAAGTACTGAGTGCTAAATTCAGTGATTGGCTGTTTAGCGACATAGCTCTTTACTATCAGGTTATAGGAGATAATGAAAAGGCTAGATTATGGGCCGTTAAGGCAATACTAGCTAACGGAACCAACCTGGATGCAATAACTTTACTGCAAAAATTGAATACAGGTGATGATAAAAAATATGCGGCGGAATTTCTGCTATACAATTGGAAACCGGTGGGAATGGTCAAGGAGCAGCTTAAATCAATATTTATGGTGAACCCCAACGCGAACAATAATTATGACAGATTACTACAAGCTACATCTGGTATTAAAGTGTGGGAAAAACAAGATGGCTTCTTTAATGACGGAAAGCCACGCTATATTACCCATTTTATTATTAATAAAGGACTTCTAAGCCCACCAGAATTAAAGGCTAAAGCCTGTTATTATATTGATGATAGTAGTTCTAAAGAAATTCCTACTACATTAGAGTCGATGCAGGATTGGATAAATTATTGTAAAGGTAATAAAGATCGTGATGTGTATATTCGCGATTTAGATTGGGAAGATATAACCTGCGGTTCCTCGAAAGATTGTTATTATAGAATTATTTTTTTGGATAATGAGTATAATTTCGCGGGTTATGCATATGGAGAAATAGAATACCGCTAGATAGAAAGAAAAGTCGGTGAAACAAAGGACCTGTTGATAATAGTACTCAGTCCTTTTACGTTAATTGCGCATAAATATACCAATTTTTAGCGCAATTGGATATGGTTGCCAGGTCTTGTTTTCGTTTACGAGCTTAGGGCCTAATAAATAAAAATTGAGCACTGTTTTTCAATGCTCAATCACCTATAATATCTCTAATTGATAGGGACATGGGGATGTCCCTTGTCCCATCTATGGAGGCGTCCGGCGCTGGATCTTAATTAGGCGGTTCCAGTAGTAAACTGTATTGTTGTTTCCTCATTAACAGCGGTATTGTCCAGGTTCTTTAGTGCGCCAGAAGGAACTAGAAGGGTGTAGCTTGTAGAGGCATTTAAATCATTGTTGGGGTCTATACTCAGGACATTTCCGGCCATGCCGCAAGTGATGGCTACCGTTTGGCCTCCAGCAGTCAGAGAGATATTAGCATAGTTGTCCCCGGCTTGAATATTCTGATCGAATGTCACGGTAATGGTCTCACCCAACAACACATCGGTAGCGTTATTCACTGGATCGCTGCTTACCATGCTCAGACTTGATAGTGCAGTTGTAAAGTGCAGGGTGATTTCGGCGTTACTCTGGCTGCCAGAAACCGCTTTTATGGCAGCCGCCGGAACCGTAACGGTATACTCGGTGTTTATCGCCAGGTTATCTACTGGATCGATATTAAGCATATCGTCGCTTATTGACTTATTTATCGAAACCGGGGTTTGGCCTGCCATCAGGCCAATATTATTGAAGTTCGTATACTGCTCAATGTTTATACTGAACTGCAAGTAAACCGATTGTCCGATCGGCACATTGCCGGCCTGGTTTTGCGGAGTGGCGGTTAAAACGCTTAGAGAAGACTGGTTGGCGCTATTTAATAAATTCCCGCCCGCGTCGTACGTGTATGTGCAACTTGCTCCGCTGCTAGTTGTTACAGAAGTCAGCCTGCCCAGATTGTCGTATGTATATGTGGCAGCGCTGACTGGTACCGCAAAAGCTATCATAACTAGCATTAAAACCATAGTCCTGAATATGCTTCTTTTTCTTAGATAGCTAATTTTCATAGCCCTACCCCTCTCGTTTAAGCAGTTTACGAAAAACAAAAAACGATCTCAGACTTACTGAAACCGTCCCTGGTTTGGTAATTCTTTTTAACTGGGATTACCCTTTAGATGGGACAAGGAACCTGTCCCCCTGTCCCATGGCATCTGCCGGAACCGTAACGGTATACTCGGTGTTTATCGCCAGGTTATCTACTGGATCGATATTAAGCATATCGTTGTTTATGGACGTATTGATCGCAAACGGGGTTTGCCCTGACATCAGGCTAATATTATTGAAGTTTTTATACTGCTCAATGTTTATACTGAACTGCATGTAAACTGATTGTCCGATCGGCACATTGCTGGTCTGGTCTTGCGGAGTGGTTATGAAAACAGTCAAGGAAGACTGGTTGGAGCTGCTCAATAGGTTTCCACCTGCATCATCAGTATACGTACAACTGGCTCCGCTGCTATTTGTTGCAGAAGTCAGCCTGCCCAAATTGTCGTATGTATATGTGGCAGCGCTGACCGGTATCGCAAAAGCTATCATAACTAGCATTAAAACCATAGTCCTGAATATGCCTTTTTTTCTTAGACAGCTAATTTTCATAGCCCTACCCCTCTCGATTAAGTGGTTTACCAAAAACAGAAAACGATCTCAGACTTTCTGAAACCGTCCCTGGTTTTTGATGATTCTTTTTATCCGGGATTACTCTTTAGCTGGGACATGGAACCTGTCCCCGTGTCCCAGCGTAAATGGACATCAAACCCATTATTTGTCCTGTCTTTCTAATAGTGCTCTTCATAATCAGCAGCTCTTTTCTTCACTAATTTCTCTAGCTCTGAAAACACCTTAAAATCACCCATCAGAATATCTCGTCCGTATTCTTCAAGTGCTTTTGAGTAAAATTTGATACTTTTTTCAAAGTCCATTTCGCTATCCATTTCGTTTTTCTTTAATGGTCTATTTAAAACTAATGTCATAACATCATCAAAATAGAAATGGTTAAGCTTAGTATCTAGCTTTATGAAGTGAGGATATTCTGGTATTTGGTCATTAATCAAACGGATTAATAGAATAAAGAGTTTTTTTTCTCTCCATTCATATCGGATTTGAACAGCTGTAGTAGAATTTTTATATAGAACATACTCACCAAAGGGATCTTTTTGGCTTTTAATTAGCTCGAAGTTATACTTTGTTTCTAGATATAGAAACGATTTTCTTATTCTATCTGCAAATTTAGTTTTCATGGTGTTGTCACCGGGTATCCAGCTTTTGCAAGTTCTTCTTTTTCCATTGCGTAATATTCACTCCTTACTGCCCTTCTTGGATCAATTCCGTAATCTATTATTTCAACTCCATTTCTTATTTGTTCCCGAATCCACCGTCGCGTGTCAAGGGGACGAGGTTGTTGACAACTTTTAAGCTTTAAGAATAACTTTTCTATTTATTCCGGTTAGCCTTTCAATTTGTCTAATGGATACACGGTGGTCCTTTTTGATTGTTTTCAAATAGCTGTTCCTGATGCTTTGTCCAACTTTTGCAGGTCTGTTGCTTGTGCAACCAGACAAAC
>JBDKUE010000046.1:0-22273 GCA_039679855.1 Syntrophomonas sp. | reverse complement strand
GCAATGGCCCGTGGCTGTTTTGGGCGTCAAAATACAGGCAATCACCTTCACCCAGCATGAACTCCTGGTTGTCATAACGGTAGCCCATGCTGCCTTCCAGCACCAGGATAAATTCCTGTCCAGGGTGGCTGTAAAGCCTGAGCTGGAAGGTGTCCGGATCATCTATGCTTATAAGCAGAGGTTCCATTCTCTGCCTTCTAAACCCGCTGGCCAGGGACTGTATGCAATGACTGCTTCCCATATCCTCAGATTTATAGTCTACTCGCTCAGCACACCGAACTAATTTGATTGACTCTGCATCGGCAGAGCTGAAAAAATCACCCAGAGATACGTTAAGGGCGCGGGCGATAGTAGCCAGGGTTGACACCGGGGGTGAAACCTTGTTGTTTTCTATTTTTGATATCAGACTTTTGGTAAATCCGGTTAACCGCGCTACCTCCTCCAGGGTAAGTCCTTTTTCGGTTCGAATGTTCCTGATGCGCTGGGCAATGATCTTTTCTTCCATAATGCACCGGCCTCGTTTCTTTATATTAAACAATGTATATTATTATTCAACGCAAATCGAACTATCCCTTTTAGGCTTGTCCCATTTTTTAGTTTGAATAGCCCTTTTAATGCCTTCCCAGGACCTGTATGTAATCCATATATCTATCTGCCGTCCCCTGCAATTCACACTTTTCCCTCTTTAAGAGCTCTATGTAGTCAATGATCTCGGCCGTTATCCTTTCTCCCATACACACCACCGGGATTCCGGGTGGGTAAGCCATAATCATTTCACCGGCTATCTCCCCCACCGCCGCCTTCAAACTCATAGACTTTTTAGGAGCGTAAAAGGCGTCCCGGGGCGACACGATCATTTTGCCAAATGCCGGAATGGGAGGTGCTTCCCGGTAATCCATAGGGCGGCTGCGGGAGGCGATATCCTGCAAAGCAGAAATAAGGGCATCGAAATTTTCCGGTTCGTCTCCTATACTGGCAATCGCCAAAATGTTATTGATATCCGACATCTCCACCTGAATCCGGTAATTGCTGCGCAGCAGATTTTCAATCTGGTAACCGGAATAATTCAGGCGCCTTACATTAACCCCCAACTTGCTCTCATCAAAATCAAAGCAACCGGGGGTCCCTACTAGTTCCCGGCCAAATGCATACAATCCGGGTATCCGGTTTATGCTGTGCCGGGCCCAGCTTACCCATTTTGAGACTCTGTCCAACATATCTCTTCCTTTAATCGCCATCTGCCGCCGGGCAACGTCTAAAGAGCACATGAGCAAGTAGGAGGCGCTGGATGTGTAGCTCAAATTTAACACCTGTTTTACCCTTGAGGGCGGCACCAGACTGCCTTGCAGCAACAAGGCTGAACTCTGCGTCAGGGAGCCGGCTGTTTTATGCATACTGACAGCACTCATATCCGCACCGGCAGCCATCGCACTCAAGGGAAGGCTGCCGTGGAAGGACAGGTGGGCTCCATGGGCTTCGTCAACCAGGACTGCCATGTTATGCGAATGGGCGGTTCTTACAATGGATCTTAAATCAGAAGCAAAACCATAGTAGGTGGGATTGACCAGGAAAACGCCCTTGGCATGCGGGTGCTCTTTTATGCCCTGGCAGACGCTTTCCAGGCTCACTCCCATGGCTATTCCCAATTGACTGTTGCATTCCGGCTCGAGATATACTGGTATAGCTCCGCTCAGAATCAAACCGCCGATAGTAGATTTATGGGCGTTGCGGGGTATTAATATTTCATTGCCAGGCTCACAAACACTCATGATCATGGCCTGGACTCCAGAGGTTGTGCCGTTTACCAGGAAAAAAGCTTCGTCAGCATCAAAGGCATAGGCAAACAATTTTTGGGATTCCAGAATGACACCCGAGGGGTGGTTTATAAAATCCAGGTCGGGCATACCGTTGAGGTCCATTTGCATGGTATGTACACCCAGATAGTCGGTTAGATCCTTTAGGCCTTTTCCGTGCTTATGCCCGGGAACGTGAAAGGGTATTACAGATTCTTCGATATGCGACTTCAAAGCATCGAATAAGGGGGTCGCGTTCTGCCCGGTCATTATCAATCTGAATACCTCTCCCCATCAAGCAAAAAGTGCTCTCTAAAATACACTGATATATTATGAAAAATATTATTGTTTGGTCCCCCCAAAAATAAAAAAGCATGCACTTAAGGCACGCTTTGTACTATTAATACAACAGGTGTGCTAGGGTTGCGAGGCAGCCTTTTTAACCGTTCCTCTTTCTACAACCCGGGGCAGGGGGGAATAAAAACTGACTCCCATGGATTTGAGTTCGAAGGAGCCATCTTCCTTATAAACTTTTACCCATGAACGCACGACTGCGCCATCCATTCCTTCGACCGCCACTCTTTCCTCGCCTCCGGGGAGCTCCGGGTTGTAGTGGTATACGGTATAGCTCTTAATTTGCTTTTCAACTTGATGCTGCCACTCTACCGGACGAGATTTTTCCTGCCCATAGAAGGCAATGTACAAAATGTTGTCTATACCTTGCGCCCATATTAAGATCGGGAACCCGGTATTATTGTAAAACTTCAGATCCTTGACCCCAAAGGATACGGTGGCGTCTTGACCGTAGGGTACATAAGGAACCGGCATACCATGGGCGTGCCTCTCGACGATAGGAAGGTTGCTCAAACTGGCCACGTTATAAAGGGTCGAAGCAATCTTGCATACTCCTCCCCCGGTGGTAATCATCAACTGTGCCCCGACGTAGGTTGGTCCTTCTTTAAAGCCGCGTTCCGCTGAATAAGGCCCAATAGAGCCGTTCTGTGAAAAAACCTGGCCCGGGCTTACCATGCGTCCTTTTAACAGGGACGCCCCCAGGTGAACATTTTCCTCTTCGCCCGGCAGCGGATCACGCAGCACCGTTTTGTAGGCAGCCATCAATACAGGTGCCTGGGCCTTGATCTGAGCTTCTAAGAAAGCCGGTTCATTTTCCCATGGCAGGTTTACCACCGGTCCGGAGTCTGCACTTTCCGACGCCTCCCCTTTGCCAGGGAACATCTGCCCGGGTTCTACAGCAGCGTTCTGAATTTGGGATTTCCCTGCGTCCTCACCTATTTTGCGCTGGGCCGGGGCATGCTTCAAGGCCATGGTTAATATGAATGTAATAGTGAGAAGTGTCATGACAATTAACAGATTGTTTCGTTTAAACATTGTGCTTATTAAATCACCATCCCAATGAACGCGTTGTAGTTATTATCCACATCGTGGCCCCGGTTTACGCAGGTTATTTTTGAAAAGGAGTAAAATGGGGAGGAGCAAAAGAGTGGTTTTTTGGCTGGCCGTCTTCGGTATGATCTGCTGGGGAATAGCCCCCATTTTTGCCAAAATCGGTTTGCGAAATGTCAATCCCCTAGCTGGATTAACCTTGAGGACCATTTTAGCCGCCGGGCTGGTAGGCAGCTGGCTGGGGTTAACCGGAAATTTCGCTTCGTTAAAAGCCATACCGCCCATGTCCTGGCTTTTAATAGGCATTGAGGCCGTCCTGGCAACCCTGGTGGGTGATTGGGCCTACTATGCCGCAGTTAAACACGGGGAAGTATCTATGGTCTCTGTTATAATGGCCAGTTCTCCCCTGGTTACCATGCTCTTTGCCAGTGCTTTTTTAGGGGAACACATCACCATTCTCAGGATTGTCGGTGGCTGTTTAATTGTAGTAGGCATCCTTATGCTTATGTAAAAATTCCAATCGTTGACATCGGCCCTTATTTAGCATATTAATCCCTTAAGTCCAACCGGTCCGTTCCTCGACCGCCTCTTTTTGCCTTTTAATTGCTTCTCCAAACAATAGAATCGTCCCGTTTGCTGCCCTTTTTCGGTCCTCTCTGTTGAGCATATCAACTTGCCTATTTGCATCTTGGATGGCAAAACTTACAACTTGTCTCTATTTCCTCATTCCCCGCCCCGCCCGCTCGATATCTATTATTAGATGAGCGTCTTGCTTTATCAATTTATATTAAGGAGGCAATGTATGAGAAAGGTAATAACATTGATTACGTTGACTGCATTTTTGATCACATCTGCTATTACCGGATGCGCGTCGGCAGCGCAGACAGACTATGATGCAATAAAAAAGCAAGCCAGAACTACTCTCCAAAATTCATTGAACAAGGGGGGTACTTCTGTATCATATGCTGTAATGCAGAACGGACAGCTCTTGCTATCCGACGCGGTTGGGTACCTGGACGGGACGAAAAAAACACCCGTCACAACCGATACGCTATATAACATCGGCTCGGTATCCAAAGTGTATTGCGCAGCAGCGGTCATGAAGCTGGTGGATGAAGGGAAGGTAAAGCTGGACGCCCCTGTCGTTTCCTACCTGCCGGAATTTAAAATGCAGGATGCCCGGTACAGAAACATCACCGTCAGGATGCTGCTCGACCATTCTTCAGGCATCCCGGGTACTTCATATACGATCGGATTGAGCTACGACAAATATGATACCAATATATATGAAAAAGAATATGATGCATTCGAAAAATCCGTTCTGAAAGCGGATCCGGGCAAATTCTCGGTTTACTGCAACGACGGTTTCATGCTTGCGGAAATGCTGGTAGCCAAAGTCAGCGGCAAATCCTATTCGGAATTTATGCGGGAAAATATATTTGCCCCGATCGGCGCTGCTTCATCGGGCTTCGCCGACCGGAAGTTTACGCCCGGAAGCTACGCGGTAGAGGAAACTCGGCCCCATGAATTTGCTAATGTTATGGGGGCCGGCGGCGTCTCCACCAACGTTACCGATCTCTGCCGGTTCGGGCAGATGTTTTTAAACCGGGGACAGGGTGTTATTTCCGAAAAGAGCATTAATGAAATGTCATCATATCAGGGTAAAACTTTTATACCCGAGGATAACTTTTCACTGAATTATGGATTGGGTTGGGACTCCGTAAACAATACATTTGCCAAATACAATTTTGGAAAAGGAGTACTGGCAAAAAGCGGCGGAACCAACCAGTTTGTTTCCCAATTATATGTAATACCGCAGTACAATATGGTTTGCGCCATTAGTGCAACCATAGATTACAGCGGGGACGTAGTTTCAGTTTTAAATGACATCACGGCAGATATTTTGCAGGCCCAGGGCCACGATGTTTCCAAGGCGATACCGACGGTGACCGCTGTCACCCATCATCCCCTGCCTGAGAGCTTCGAAACAGACTATGCCGGATTATATGGTGCATATGGCGCCGTGCTGCGGGTGACGGCAAATGAAGACGATTCCATTACCACCGAATTTTTTAGCGGAACCGGTTACCGGGTAAACGACGCAAAACTTTATTTTGACGGCTCAGTATTTGTGGATGAGAATGGTAAAAAAGTTTATAAATTCATTGAAGCGGATGGCCGGAAATACATCATGGGGATAACGGAAAATCAAGGCATCGAAAATACCATGGGCCAGAAACTGGAGGCGACGTCTGTTCAATCTGGAGCATGGAAAAACAGAATAGGAAAGCCCTACCTGCCTGCCTATGTTGCTCCGAACGCAGTACAATTAGTTAACGGTCTAACGTTGTACGAGAATAATTCCCTGCCGGGCATATTGATTGCCGGCCAAGGCCAATCATACAACCCGATGGGCATCCAAAATGATGATGCGACCAAAATGATATTGCAGATTCCAGGCAGTCTGGGTCGTGATTTATTCACATTGCGCACTAAAACAGTGAACGGCGAAGAATGGCTGTATAACGAGTATTATGATTTAAGGCCCGCAGAAACGCTTGCGGTATTGGAAGCAGGGCCTTTTACCATTAATCAAAACGGCGACAACAAGCTGTATAAAATCCCGCCGGGAACGCTGAGTTTCACAGTTCCGAAAGGCGGCAGGGTTGTTGCCTATGACAGCGCCGGCTCGCTTGTCTATGACAGTATTACAGATGGTGTAGCTTATGACAAACTGCCCCGAGAAGGCTATATCCGGTTCCTGGGCAGTCCGGGCGCCAGTTTTAGGGTCACTGTAAAATAGAAGGAAAACACTATGTGCCTTATCAGATATATTATGAAGGAGAATTTATATGAAAAAATTACTAACCATGATTACATTGACCGCTTTTTTAATCACATCGGTTATATCAGGATGCGCATCGGCAGCGCCGGCAGATTATGATACAGTAAAAGCACGAGCCCGGACCACTATCCAAAACCTGTTAAACAAAGGGGGAACTTCGGTCTCTTACGCGGTAATGCAGGATGGGCAGCTCTTGTTCTCCGACGCGGTCGGTTATTTAGACGGAACGAAAAAAACACCCGTTACAACTGAAACGCTCTACAATATCGGCTCAGTATCCAAAGTTCCCTGTGCAGCTGCAGTCATGAAACTGGTTGATGAGGGAAAAGTAGATCTTGACACGCCGGTCGTCTCCTACCTCCCGGAACTTAAAATGCAGGATGAGCGCTACAAAAACATCACTGTCAGGATGCTGCTCAACCATACTTCGGGCGTCCCTGGTACTTCATACATGCTCACCATGAGCTATAACCAATATGATACCGGTATATATGAAAAGACCTATGATGCATTCCAAAAGTCCAGTCTGAAAGCGGATCCGGGCAAATTCACGGTTTACTGCAACGATGGTTTCATGCTGGCCGAGATGCTGGTTGCCAAAGTCAGCGGCAAAACCTACTCTGAATTTGTGCGGGAAAATATATTTACCCCGATTGGCGCCGCTTCGTCAGGCTACTCCGATAGGAAATTTGAGCCCGGAAGCTACGCTGTGGAGGGAACGCATCCGCAGGAGCTCATCAATGTCATGGGCGCCGGCGGCATCTCAACCAACATTACCGATTTATGCAAGTTCGGGCAGATGTTTTTAAACCAGGGACAGGGTGTTATTTCTGAAAAGAGCATCAACGAAATGACATCAATTCAGGGTAAAACTTTTATACCTGCGGATAATTTATCAGGAAAGTTCGGATTGGGTTGGGACTCCGTGGATAATATATTCGATAAATACGATTTTGGAGAAGGAGTATTGTCCAAAAGCGGCGGAACCGCTCAATTCAGTTCCCAATTGTATGTAATACCGCAATACAACATGGTCTGCGCCATCAGCGCAACCATAGATTTCAGCGGCAGCGTATCCTCCGTTTTAAGCGAGATCGCGGCTGATATTTTGCAGGCTCAAGGCCATGATGTTTCAAAAGCGGCACCGGTTGTAGCATCTTCCTCCCATAAACCCCTGCCAGAAAACTTTAAAGCCGATTATGAGGGAATATATGGTACATACAAAGACGTGCTTCGTGTGAAGGTAAATAATGACGATTCCATTTTCACCGAATTATTTAACGGTTCAAGTTACACGGTAAACGACGCAAAATTATATTTTAATGGCTCTGAATTTGTAGACGAAAGCGGCAAAAAGGTTTATAAATTCACTGAGGCGGATGGCCGGAAATATATCATTGGAATAGCGGAAAGCCTCGGTATCGAATATGCTAGGGGCCAGAAATTGGAAGCTTCACCGGTTCAATCAGACTCCTGGAAAACCAGACTTGGGAAGCTGTATCTGCCTTCCAATATTGCTCCTAACACCATACTTATGCTTTCAGCTCTTATGACTCTGTACGAGGATGATTCCCTACCGGGTGTATTGATTGCCGGCCAGGACAAGATGTTCTACCCGATGGGCATTCAAAACGATGATGGGACCAAAATGATTTTGCAGATACCAGGCAATAACGGCAGAGATTTATACACATTGCGCACTAAAACAGTCAACGGCGAGGAATGGCTGTATACAGAATCCTACGAATTAAGGCCGGCGGACACACTTCCGATATTGGCACAAGGATCGCTCACCGTCAACCAAAACGGCGACAATCAGCTGTACAAAATCCCGCAGGGAACTTTGGCATTCACAGTGCCGGCAGGCGGCAGAGTTATTGCCTATGACAGCAGCTCGATTGTCTATGACAGTATTACTGATGGTGCCTCAGCTTTTAACAAGCTGCCCAAAGAGGGATACATCCGCTTCCTGGGCAGCCCGGGAACGAAATTTACGGTTACTGTTAAATAAAAGTTCGGATTCGGTAGTCGTGTACAGCACCTAAATTAATGAAATGGCATTACTCTTTACCGAGTGATGCCATTTCGTATTACTTGTCTCCAGGGCTGCTTCTTAAATATCCACTCTAAAAAGGACTAAATATTTGCATCGCCTGCTCATATCCACGCTAATCTTTTGGAAAACTGGAATTTGGCATAGTACAATTGTCCCGAATTTTAGGAAGCAAATAGGAATAAGCACTATTTATGCCAGTAATTTGCTTATTCCCCTAATCTTTTGCTGTATCGTATAAATGTGCTATATTTTTGCCTTCAACAGGTCCCTAATATCGGTCAGCAGTTCTTCTTCCCGACTTGGAACTGCAGCCTCTGGCTTCTCTGCTTCTTTCTTTTTCATACTGTTTAAAGCCTTAACCAGCAGGAATATCGTAAAGGCAATTATCAGAAAATCGATGATGTTTTGTAGAAACAGACCATATTTAACTACAGCCTTGCCCACCTGCACCTGGAGAGTGGAAAAATTGACTCCGCCCATTAAAAGACCTATCAGGGGCATTACAATGTCACTGACCAGTGACGATACTATCTTGCCAAATGCACCCCCAATAATGACGGCCACAGCCAGGTCCATTACATTTCCTTTAACAGCAAAGGCTTTGAATTCCTGCCACACACCGATCACCCTCCCCCAAACATTCTTGATCTTTAAACAAATCATAACAAATATCGAGTTGAATACCAACTTGAAGCGGGATGTGGCTAGATTATTCCGCCGCCTGTTTTTTTTCCAAGGCCTGGTTTTTATAGTACCCGAAAAGCACAACTCCAAGTGTAGACGCAGCCGGAATCAGCCATTCGTAATAAGGAAGTACGCCCCTAATAACTTGACGCAGCATGATGTCGCCGGCTATCATCTGACCTGCAGTCCAGGCCAGCACCGCAGCTCCTAAATAGATGATAAGCGGGTATTTTTCTATCCAACGGAGTATGATGGTGCTTCCCCAGACAATTATCGGTACGCTGATCAGCAAACCTAAAAATACCATGAATATGTTGCCATGAGCCGCCCCGGCCACGGCCACCATATTATCTATGCCCATTACCACATCAGCGGTGATGATTATTTTTACTGCTTCGCTCAATGAGTAGCATTCCTGGCATTCTACTTCTTTTTCTTCAACCAGCAGTTTAACTGCTATCCATAGAAGCACCAGCCCCCCGATAAAATTGAGCAAAGGGATCTTCAATAGGTATACAGCGACAGTGGTCAAAGCGGCCCTGGCCAGTATGGCCCCGGCTATACCTAAGAAACGGGCCTTCCTTTGCTGTTCCGGGCTTAGGTTCTTGCTGGCCAGGGCAATCAATATAGCATTGTCGCCGCCCAAAACCAGGTCAATAATGATAATGCTGCCCAGAGCCACCAGGGTCTCATATCCAAACAAGGCCGCTCACTCCTTCAACCTTAACAAATTACACAGCCATCAGCCGAAGCCGGTTTACCCTCTCCTTCACCGGGGGATGGGTGGAAAACAGGGAAAGCAGAGTCCCTCCCACCAGGGGATTGACTATAAACAGGTGCGAAGCTGCGGCGTTAACCTGCATGGGCGCCCTTTGCGACCCCTGCTCCAGTTTTAAAAGCGCGTTGGACAGCCCGCTGGAATGGCCAGCCAGACGGGCTCCGCTCTGGTCGGCTAAATATTCCCGCGAACGGGAGATGGCCATCTGCACCAGCAAGGCGGCAATAGGAGTAATAATAGCCATGGCCAGCATGCCCAATATACCACCACCGCCTTCATCATCACTCTGGCCGCCGAGACCGCCCAACATGGCACCCCACTGGATCACATTGGCAATCATCGATATGGCCCCGGCCATTGATGCAGCTATAGTTCCAATTAAGATGTCACGGTTTTTGATATGAGCTATTTCATGCGCTAAAACACCTTCAATTTCATCCCGGTTTAGGATTTTCATAAGCCCTTCGGTAACCGCCACTGCCGCATGCTCCGGGTTGCGCCCGGTGGCAAAGGCGTTGGCCTGAGCCGATGGTGTTATATAAAGCCTGGGCATGGGAAGCCCGGCTCTTTCAGTCAGTTTTTTAACTATGGCATACAACTCCGGGGCCTGTTCTTTTGAAACCGCCCTGGAGCCTGTCATTTTGATAACCATTCGATCACTGTAATAATAGCTGAAAAAGTTTATCCCCAGGGAAATGACGAAAAAAATTACAGCTCCGCTTTTTCCCCCCAGGGCGCTGCCCATCAACACCAGCAGCACGGATAAAAGGCTCATTAAAATTCCGGTTTTTATGGTATTCATTGGCTTATTCACCTCCAAAAATATGAATCACTATCACTTTGAAACATTACAATTCTTTAATGTATGATCACCCTCCTTAAGACTAGTGTGCGCCAAAACAGTTTGCTGGAGTAGGAGAAAAATAGCATCATAAAAACAAAAAGACCCTTGCCTCTTTTTTAAGAGACAAAGGTCTCACTACGCCGTTTAACTGGCCGGTAGGACCAGGCTGTAACACCGGTTGTTGATCCTACCCGAACAAGTTACTCCCCTTTGTATTTTTGTATTATACCTAAATACTAAATACTGTGCAACAATTATACGATTATTTATCTAACAGCATTTCCTCACGAACAGGACTATTCTTCGATTACTGATGCAATCCAATATGGAGCAATTTGATGAAAGTTCTCCTTTGTAAACAGCAATCGCAGTGTTCGGCAAAGAAATGCAACTTTAGGAGGGTACATAATGCGAAATAAACTAATTGGCATACTGACCGTATTACTTGTTTTGTTCACCGTTTTACCAGCATTCGCCCGGACCGGGCCCCCGCCTGTAATGGTAGATGGCAAACCCATCGCCTCCTTTGAGCTTTCCGTATGGCAGGGCGAAGAATTGATGGTTCCTTTAAGAGCCATCGTTAAAGCTTTTGACGGAACTCTGGAATGGAATGCAGACCTTCAGACTACAACGGCTTCGTTGTGCTCAGCCAGCCTTGAATTCAAAGTTGGGGATCCGAATGCTAATATAAACGGAAGCCCTATTATACTGCAAGAAGCACCGTTTATAGCCGAAGGTGCTCTCATGGTCCCCCTGTCAGTATTATCCCCTATTTGTGGAGAACGGCTTTCAGCCGACTCCATCATCGGGACAAACCCACCGCTGGGCAGAGAAACCCTGTATCAGATGTCGACCATTACCTCGCTCCTGGCAGGCGCCTATGACGGGCAAATAGCCTTTGAGGTTTTAAGACAATATGGAGACCTGGGCATCGGAACCTTTGACAAGCTGGATGGAGAAATGATCGAAGTTGACGGCAAGTTCTATCAAATCAAGGCCGATGGCACCGCCCATCCAGTCGCAGGCAGCACCTTGTCGCCCTTTGCGGCAGTCACCTATTTCGATCCCGACCTGAGTATTGTCGTAGACAAAGAAATGAGCCTGGCCCAGCTACAGGAGCAGATGGATAAAGCAATGTCCAATAAAAATATGTTCTATGCTATTAAGATTACCGGTGAGTTCCCCTATGTTAAAACCCGGAGCGTACCGGCTCAGAACAAGCCCTACCCACGACTGGCCGATATTACTAAAAATCAGCCCACTTTTGAGCTGAAAAACGTCAAGGGGACCCTGGTGGGTTTCTGGTGCCCGGCGGTAAGCCAGGGGGTAAATGTTCCCGGATTCCACCTGCACTTCTTAAGCGAGGATAAAACGGCCGGCGGCCATTTGCTGGATCTATCGATGGCTAAAGGATTGGCGCAGCTTGATGCCACCCCCTGCTTCTTCATGGCCCTGCCGCTCACCGACCCCCTGGATGCGAACGCTTCCAATCGTGATGTCAGTGCTGATTTGGATAAGGTTGAAAAAGGCAAATAAAAAACAAACAGTGATCAGCTCTTAGGGCTGATCACTGTTTTCTGGCATACATAACCACAAAATTATAGTATTTATAGACGCAGTCTACTTCGCTGAATCCAGCATCCTTTAACCATCCCAACTGATCCTGCAGCGTTGACATCTGGTCCATTCGGGTTCTCTCATAAGCCCGGCCTAATTCCTCCGGCGTCAGGGGACTTGCCAGCACCTTTCGCTTCCAGTCTTCCTTGTACAGGTTTTCCAAAAAAACGGTTGAACCTAAAACCTGATCCGCATTTATAAAACAGCCGGATTCTTTCAAGGTATGATAGACCTTGTGGTAGAGGGCTTCCTTTTCCGGTTCGTTTAGATGATGAATGGCCAGTGAAGAAATTATGATGTCAAATGATTTGGAAAAATGGTTCCGGGCAAAGTCGTCAATTATGTATTCTATATCAGAAACATTTTGAAACCGCTGGCGGGCCACCTCCACCATCTGATCAGAGACATCAATTAGCGTCAATCTGGCCCCTGGATACTTTTTCAGTAATAGAGCGGACATCAGGCCGGTTCCGGCTCCGATATCCAGTATCTCGGGTTCCGGTGTGTCTGCTTGAGCCAGAGCTACAGCCGTCCCATAAAAATCTTCAAAACAGGGGATCAAAAACCGGCGCTGCGAATCATAGGCCCCGGCCACATCATTGAATAATATCCGTATTTCATCTCGCGGATCGCTCATGATGCATTCTCCATTCTGTTATAAATCGCAATTTTCGGGGTTTTTATGGCAATAAATTATTAAGCCTATCACCCATCCTGTCTGCTTATCAAGCGCAAGGTATTTCTAATGATAACATAATTGTTAATATTTGCTTGTTTTAAACTGGCTTCAATCGTTAAAATAAAGCTTCGAAAGGAGGTTGTATATATGGATGGTATTTCTCATAAGCACCAGCACACTCATTCCGAATTTAGCCATAAACATTCCCACGAGCATAACGGGGAGATGCACGATCATGAGCACACCCATGAGTCCTATACTCATGAACATGAACATAACCATGAATCTGGCCGGGAACACGAACACACTCATACCCATCATGAGCACAAGCACAACCATTAGACCTAAAACATTCCGGATTTGCCCAGGGTTGGCGCCGAATTTTGTATAATAAATTTTCTAGCAGGAATCCACTTGGTCAAAATAGAATATGCTGCTCAACGCAGGCAGAAGCCGGTACTTTTTTAACCCTATTTTAACAAGCCTGACCATAAAGGTCTTATCTGTGTTTACAGAGGACTGGAATGGTCTTTTGCTTTTTTCCTGGGGCAAACACCCCAATATTAACAGTGATGGAGGTATCACAATGAACCAGGAATTTAACCTGAAGGCTATTGGAGTAATCCACAGCCCCTTTATTAATCCCGAGGACGCTCCCCGTCAAGGACGCCTGGTTGCGCAAACCGCGCAGCTGGAGATCTTTCCCGAATACCAGGCCGGTTTGAAAGATATTGACGGGATCAGTCATTTAATCGTTCTTTACTGGTGCGATCGGGCTGACCGGAATGTATTGCAGACTATAACGCGATTTGGGCCTGAGGAAAAGGGCGTCTTCGCCTGCCGCTCCCCCGGGCGGCCCAATCCCATTGCCTTTTGTGTGGCCCAGATTCTGGACTTAAAGGATAATATCCTTCTGGTCCAGGGAGTCGACGCCCTGGATAACAGCCCTTTATTGGACTTAAAACCCTATTCCAGCTGTCTAGACAGTATTGAGGGCGTCGGCCTGGCCTGGATGAATAAAGATGCCACCCAATAAATGACCACCTGAAATCGTATAAATAGAAACTCCGGGGGATTTAAAAAATTGTTCCTATATTATAAAATCCCCGGTTCAATAATGGTATTATGTATTTATTCGGGTTTTTGACCGATGCCGGTCAGCGGCCCGGATAAATCATCGAACCGGAGGCAGGAAATGAGCAGAGGTAGGAGTTTCGACGATCTATATGTTCTTCGCCTGATCGCCACTGTGGCGGTTGTTGCCATACACACTACATCACAGGATATGACTCTTTCCTTTCTGGGCTACTATGGCAACCAGCTGGCCCGCTTCTCGGTTCCCATGTTTCTCATTTTATCGGGTTTCCTGCTTTTCCAAAGCGACCTGAGTGACGGTTTCTTACCCCGGGTGGAATTCTACCAGAAGCGCTTTAAAAGGATTCTTTTACCGTATATTATTTGGACCATCTTCTACAGCCTGGTCCTGCATTATTATTTCAACGGCCTGCAGAATTCCCATCTTATCCTGCCGGATATGGTGCGGCATCTGTTCCTGGGCAACGGCTTTACCCATCTTTACTTCGTGGTAATCATTATTCAACTTTATCTGCTTTACCCTTTTATCCGCCGGGGTTTTGAGGCTCATCCAGGTTTGTTCCTGACTCTTTCCCTGCTGTTGTCCCTGGTCTGCCAGCTGATTCTCTATCTAAATGCCCTTAACACCATACACCTTTCCGGCGCCTATACGCAAATTTACTTGATAGCCTTCCCGGTGTGGATCTTTTATTTCCTACTGGGAATGTACCTGGCCTTAAATGATCAGAACCTGGAGCTTTCGGGGCGTTTTTCGTGGTTTTCCTGGACGGCCTTATGGGTATTAAGCTTCGCGGCTCTCCTGTGGGACAGTTACAAAACGGCCAGCTTTGCCCTTTCTATAAAACCCACCGTTATCGTCTATGCCACCGTAACGTTTTTCTTCATGCGAGCAGTGCTGAATCGCTTCCCGCTAAAAGTCGGCCCTTTTATCAGCTGGTTTTCCGATCAGTCCTTCCTGATCTACCTGCTGCATCCCCTGATGGCCAACTTCCTGGTTTTCGTATCACTGCGAGTAATGAACCAACCCCGTCTATGGTCCAGTTCTGTAGGAACTTCAGCCAAGTTCCTGATAACCCTCATGCTTACCTTGTGCGCCACCTATGCCATAAGCCTTACCCCTCTCGCCAGTGCTTTGGGCGGCGTAAAAAAGAAAAAATCTAAAAATCTATAATATAAATGTCAGGAAGGAAAAACGAGGAAACGGTCCTTGGGGTTTTGCATCAAAATCCCCAGGACCGTCTCCTCGTTTTGTCCGGAGCTATTTATTTCCGCTTCAGCGCCTTAACCATTCCCCGTTTCAGGTTCTGTGAAAAAAGCCGCAGCTCTCTTTTACCACTATAACTGTCCCGGCAGTATAGTCTTATTAACTGGTCAAACGGCATATTATTTAAATCCCTGAAAAAACTGTCTCTGCGAGGATTGGCCAGAGGTGCTTCAAAGATGCAGGCATTGCTGTTTGAAGCCTCATTAAATGTACATTCTTCAAAAAATAGAGCCGGTTTAACCAGTTCAAAAAACGCTTTGCCTTTTTTTGAATTTATAAATATGAGAGATGTCCCCTTATCCGCGTCCAGGTGGGGGCGGGTTTCCGCTATGCCCCAAAAGTCCCCCATGGAGATATCTGACAACCGCGGCAGCCGTTTAAATGTGCAATTATGGCACGAGGGCCTCATGTAATAATTGTGTTCAATATAGCCCAGCATATAGGGATCGTGGTAACGGTCTTTAACGTAGCGCTGGCCGTCCTCAAACTCAACCAGGGTGCTGAACCGGTTCCATCCATATCCCTTGTATTTAAAGGTTACTTTTTTAACCGCCGCTCCATAACGACCTTGCAGCATCTCCAGGTATTTCATATAGACCTTGGGTGAATTCACCCCCCGGCAGATGAAGTCGCACAAGATCAGCTTCTCATATTCCCGACCCAGAAAGCTCTGTAATCCGGCTGTCTGACAGGGAGTCCCGCAAAATAATACGTAATTATCTGACTCAAGTAATCCTTTAATCTTTTCATAGGAACGGCCCACATCGCTCTGAATGTATTTAGACTGTTTCAATAACGATAATCCTTCAACATCACCGACGACATAGTGTTCTACCAGATGCCGCTCATTATATCTGGCTCCCACTACGTAGCCCTGCTGTGCTATCACCACTTTGGCCAACTCGGTAAAAAATCCGCCGGAAGTGCTGGTCAGCCTCACGTTTTCGTCAAGACTCCATACGGCATAAACCTGCGGCACTGAAAAGTTGGAGCTCCTCTGCAGATTGTTTATAACCGGGCAGACATCACTACAGATATCGCATTCATTGCACAAATCCTTATCTATTTCAGGATGCCAGAATCCCTCTTCATCCACCTTCATCTCAACAGCCTCACAGGGGCAGGCACAATAACAGGCCGAGCATCCTGTGCACATGTTTTTATCCAGATTATCGATCATCCTATCTCCTCTTCCCAAAAACCTATTCCCATTTTACATCATGCTTGATTATTCTTGCCGGCACTCCCGCCACCATAGTCCTGCGGGGAACGTCTTTGGTTACCAGCGACCCGGCCGCTACTATAGCTCCGTCTCCTATATTAACCCCTTTTAAAATAGTAGCCCGGCTGCCTATCCAGACATGGTCGCCAATTTTAACGGGCTTGTCCATGTCTTTATCGGAAGTCGGATGGGCGTCAGAGTCCATAATCAGCACTTCCCGGGCAATAGCCACATTGTTCCCAATAGTGATTTCTTTCTTACACCGTATTTGGGTCCGGGGCATAGCGAAAATTTCTCCAATGGTAAGGGTAGCACCTTCAAATACCCGGATGTCGCTGCCATGATGTACAAACGAAGTCCCCAGCAATACCATCCGGGAGTTCTCATCCATGACCAGGTGGGCCTCCGATCTGGAATGGCGGGTTTCCTTCATGTTAAAGTGAAACAAAGAATGAACTTCAATTACGGCTGTTTTATGAACATTAAAGCGCGCTGCTCTATAGGGAAGAAATAATGCCCGTCCCTCTCGGAAAGTATTTTTGCGCAGGTTCATTTTGATCAGGCTCAGCTTTGACACTTCGGTAAGCAGCAAAACTAAAAAGTCCATAATTTTAGCAAGCATATCAGACACCCGTCCCCTTTAATTGATTCAGGCTTCACCTGGCTTTTCGCTCTTCAAGCATATGTCTAATCTTCAATATCCCTCTTCCCAAATAATTGAAATATCTACTCTGGCTCATGGCATAATAAAGCTTATCCTGAAAGCTTGGGCTTCCGCTGCTCAATAATTTCTCATACAAGCGAAATCCAAGTTCACTGTCCCTATAAACCGCGGCATAGGTCAGTTTGCGGCGTATATATTTATCTCTGATAACCCGGTCGTAATGAGCCTGATCTACATTTAAGCTTGAAACAACCGTTCTGAGCACATTCTCATGCAGATCGCAGGCGCTAATAAGATCGTCTTTGGTTACAACGCTGTGGGAATGACTATCCGCTCTGACCACTATGTTGTGAAGCGCCTGGTCGATGTATCCGCACTTGTACTTCAAGGCCACCGGCAGCATTAGCTGATAATTTTGGCCAGCCCGCGGTGCATATATCTGTCTAGAGGGTATCACATCCAAAAACGCGCTGGTCCTGATCATATTGCATCCTGGAGCAAAATAAACATTATCCTCCTCAACTAGGGCATCGAAAAGCTCCTCTCTAAATCGGAAGGGGCTTTTCCGAGAAATGAATCCAATCGGACGGCTGAGATCTTTTTCATCATATACCAGGGCATCAGTCCTTACCCATCCGTATTCCTCATGTTCTTCAAGAAAGGACACCTGGGCTGCTATGGATTGACTTTCAAAGAAATCATCGCTGTCCGCCCAGGTCAGGTAATCCCCGCTGAATACGGCCAAGCCCCCATTTATAGCCGCCGCCGGCCCGCCATTTTCTTGAGCAATATAGATGAAACTATAGCCACGCTGTTCAAATCTTTCTCTAAAAGAAAGAGCTACCGATTCTGTGCTGTCTTTGGAGCCGTCATTTACGACGATCATTTCAATTTCAGGATAACTTTGCTTTAACACCGATTCCAACAACCTGCCTAAATATAACTCGCCATTATAACAAGGAGTGATTATGCTAACTTTCTTTTCCATTTGATCCCTCCCAGTATTCTCTTTAAAATAACCGTCAACTCTTTAAATTCATCGGTTCGGTAAAAGGCCAAAACCAGTAAAAGGTTGGGCAGGAGCAGACAAAGTGCAAATCTGCCCACAAGTCCGCTTATCGTATAATTTGGGAAGAGAAGCGTGCACAAGTATTGGGTTAATATAACACAGAAAAATACAAAGAGCCCATAAACCAGGTATTTTATAAAATACCGTTTGGCGGATGACTGAAAAACATTTGTATATACTACTATCGGTCTGTACCAGCAAGGCAGTACCACGCTGCTTATCAAAGTGCCTGCAAACACGCCTACCAGGCCCCACTTCTGAACCAGGATTATGGAAAATACCAGATTTATGGCAGCCTGAATAAGGGGCACGAATTGATCCTGGGTGTAGACTCCGGCCGACACCTTGACTATGCTTATCGGCATTCGCATTCCAGTAAAATAGTAATTGGCGAGGACAACGGTTATAATGATTTGATCAATCAGGAAATCTGGTCCCAACCAGACCGCTATAAAGGGGTTCAATAAATTGTAGAAACAAATAGTGGCCCAGCCAAAAATCCAGAATCCTATAAAGTCGAAAATCCGAGACATCTGCAGGCTTTTTTCCCGGTTGTCCTCAGCTATGAGGTTTCCGAAACTGGCCGCCGTACTATTGAAAATTATCATTATAAAGGTATTTACGGTTGTAATAATAAGTAAATAATTCGAATAGATCCCGACTACCACAATGCTTATAAAAGCGGAAATTATTATATTGTCAGTGCTGTTAATGGCGTAGTCACCTATGTTGTGGAGGAAGGTCGCCTTTATGTTTTTCTTGATAGTATTCAATTCCTCCCGGGGCACCGGGGATACGTCTTTGTCTCTCAGATAAGGATATTTGCTATCGATATACCTGTTAATAACGATATTTTGTACGACATTAAACAGGGTCTGGGTCAATAAATACAGGATGTAGTTTTTAAACAGGACGAGGACTACAATTTGGAAAACCACCATCAGGATTTGCGACCCGGTTGTAAAAGGAACCAGTAAATAACCCTTTTGATCGGCGCTTATTAAGGTGCGCTTGTAGGTAAAAAAATAGGTATAGGCGGTGTTAAACAAAAATATTAGATAGATTATGTTGAGGTTCTCAATACCCTGGGGGTCTTTGATAATATATTTAAGGAAAAGCATCAGAATGAGGCCCAATCCGAATACGACCAGCCCGATTATTATATAGGCCTTTTGATAAAATTTCATTATGGCCTTGATTTTTACCGTATCGTTTTTTAAAAGCGGTTTGTAAAGGCTGTAGTTTATGGCTGCTCCGATGCCCAGCTCGGTCAGGTTTAACATGGCCAAAACATTTAAGATTAAGCCGTTTACTCCCAAATAAGTTACGCCAATCGTATAAATAAATACGGTCCGTGACACGAAGCTCAATAAGCTCGTTGCCACAGAACCCCCTATGCCAGCCATTATGTTGTATATCGAGTTTTTTATTCTCACTTAAGGCCTACCTACTTTTCATCAAAGTTTCTTTACCTCTTCTCCGGCTGACATTACACGTTCAACATAGGAGGGCATAAAACTGTTAAGATGGCTCTTTATCCAATCTTCGCTTTCCAGGATCGTCCTGAAGGCGTTGACCAAATCCTGCCCGCCTTTCAACGATTGTACAGGTATAACCATGCCTTCATCAGTGTTAAAAATATCCCTGGCGATGCCCCTGGCCTTCACCGAATAACCTACCACCAGGGTAGGAACGCCCGTAGAATAAGCCGCTATAGTTGCATGGGTCCTCGCCCCTACAAAGATGCGGCAGCGGCTGATAAAGCCTTTTAGTTCTGAACAATTGTATTCCCCGGGAATAATCACCACCCGGTCGGTTTCCTTGAATTGATCATACAAAGCCTGCAGAGGAACCAGGTCGTTGTTATCCTCCCAGGTTACATGCGGTATCAAGGCGATCTGCATATCAGAGTTGTCTATAATATGCTTCATCAGGTTGGCATAGTTTTGATAAGTAATATTGTTGTTCTGTTCCAGCTTCATTATGAGCGGGCTTATATTTATCCCTACCGTATTGTATGGAATAAAGCCCTCAGGCAGCGGCCTTTCAACGGTATCCAGGACAAAAGCGGGATCAGGTATCAGAACAGTGTTTTTATGAACACCTTTTTCAATAAGGGCGTTATAGGTTATGGTTTCCCGGGCGGTTATAAGATCATAACGGTTTAAATCATCAACCACATCGTGCGCAATGACCTCCGGCTCTATCGAGCAACCCCATAGCACAGTCTTTGCTCCACGATCCTTAATTAGTTTATTAACTGATGCCAGCATTACCGGGTAACCAGCATAACAATAGTTGTCTCCGCCAATTGAAAAGGCCATACTTTCCGGTCCGCTGCTTTTTATCAAATCCTGGTATTGAAAGTAATAGCTTTTAAACAGGCGCGTAGACAATGAAGCCGCCACTCGAACAGCGGATACGGGTTTTATTTCACCAGTGCGATTTCCTTTTATCCGGCAAAGTAAATCCAGCCCGTTTTGTAAATCTTCTTCAACGGAATCGGAAAACAGGGTAATGTCATCGATATCCCTTTTTAGAATTTTGCAGCTTGCCCTGACTATCGCCTCACAACCGTGGTTGAGGCTTCCTGAATGCATGTACATTAAATATTTTTTAAATATAAAAACCCTCTCCTTAGCCTAAAACTAATTTAGCGAAAAATGGCCTGCTTGGCTGCCCGGGCTCCTTTTATAAGCCCGGCCGGCATAAGCGACCAAAAGTACCACCACAACCACGGCAGCTTGTACAGGCTGCTGGGAGGACAGTCTTTAAGCAGGTTTCTTCCCATCTTGGTGTCTTGAAAACCGGCAATGCACTGTATCGCACAGTTGATTTGCGTCATATTGACATAATCCCTGACATCCTGAAGGATTGACTCATCTATTAATCCCTTGGCTTCGGCCTCGCGGTAATATCTCACAAAAGGCAGTTCTTTCACAATCTTTCTATATGGTGACACTTCATTGTGATATACCGAGCATAGTTTGGTGCTATAGGCAATCGGGTATTTTATAGCTATCCTCCCCCACATCTCCAGGTCTTCACCCTGGGGCTCCCCTAGTGGAAACCCGCCTATTTCCTCAAAAACACTCTTTTTAACAGCAACCGCGGAGGACCATACCGGTTCGCCAAAATGAAATTTGAAACAAGTTTTTATCTTGAAAATGAGTCTGTTTTCAATGGGCAATGACGAGCTAAAATAATTATCGAGCAAGCCCTCCCACGGGGCCGTTGGTATATTGATAAGCGGCGGTACAATCTCCGAACCATCACCTTCAATTATTGTATAAGCCGTAGCATAGGCTCCCGCCGTTGGGTAATTTGAATGAAGGCGCACCACCGTCTCTAAAAACTCGGGCATCCATTCGTCATCCGCATCAAGGAAGGCGATAAGGGCTCCCTGAGCGGCTTCAATCCCGCGGTTGCGAGCGGCGGAAACACCGGCGTTAGCCTGCCTTATAAGGCGTATTCTGGCATCATCAACTCTCTCGACTAATTCGGCTCCTCCATCAGATGAACCATCGTCAACTACAACAATTTCCGTTGGCTGTAAAGTCTGATCGAAAACAGATTTTAGCGCTCGTTCCACAAATTCAACCTTGTTATATAAAGGTGTCACTACTGATACTGAGTCGGACAAATTAAGTCCTCCATTCAAACTGATTGATTCCCCCACTTTAATTCCAGCGAATGATGTATAAATAATATCGAAATTTTTGACTTGTTAGTCCACTCTTCAATGCCAGATTTCCTGATTAAACACCGCAGATTTGCACTTGTTACGACTTTCTTAAAAGACTGTCACAAATCGTTCCTGAAATCAAATAAGGGACTGATCATAAAAAGTCAGTCCCTCAGAAAAAATTTAATTCCTGGCAACGTCCTACTTGACGGCGATGACGGCGACGATGTTTCGCCTAATGTCGCCAAATAGAAGCCTGCAAGGCTGACTGGCGACCGATGTTTTGCCTAACGCCGATAAATCGAAGACGGAAGTCTGAGCATCGGCGAGAAGCCGACGATGTTTCGGCAAATGCCGATGGATCGAAGCCTGGAGGGCTGAGCATCGGCCTCCCACGTTCGTGGGAGCTAGATACAAGAAAAGACCCCACCTTAGTGAAGTCTATCTCAGAAAAATTTAATTCCTGGCAACGTCCTACTTGACGGCGACGATGTTTCGGCAAATGCCACCAAATAGAAGCACGTAGTGCTGACTGGTGGCCTCCCACAGTGGGAGAGTCTAGATGCAGAAAGAG
>JBDKUE010000069.1:0-1818 GCA_039679855.1 Syntrophomonas sp. | reverse complement strand
GGTTGCCCGGCAGGTTATAAAAGAACAGGGCTATGACTACCCGGTGCAGGTTCTGGTGGGAGAAAGCGAGTTCCCCACCCGCCGCTACGGGGATCTGGAACTACCCCAGGGCCGCTACCAGGCGGTGCGAATAGTAATCGGGCAGGGGCAGGGTCAGAACTGGTGGTGTGTGCTCTTTCCCCCCTTGTGTCTGGTCTCGGATTCCGAACAGGGAATCATGACCGCACCCCCGGAAAACGCCGAGGTCAAGTTCAAGGTGCTGGAAGTCATTCAGGAGCTTTCAGCTAATTATTAAGAAGGATTAAAATTTTATTAAAATTTAAATGAAATTTGCGCAGGGCATTGGAGGAAGGGGCGTTTAAGGCTATAATTTTTAAGAAACGGGAGTCTCATCAATGGCAAAGACAATAGCAATAAACGCACCGGCCAAAGTGAATTTGACCCTGGATGTAAAGTACAAGCGGCCTGACGGGTATCACGAGCTGGAGACGATAATGCACCAGATCGATCTCTGTGACCGGATTATTCTTAAGCCTGACCGGGAAATAATTCTTGAAAGCAACAGCGCCCAGATCCCCAGGGGAAAAGACAATCTGGCCCACCGGGCAGCCGCTGAGTTTTTGGGAAAATATGGAATAAAAGAAGGAGTCAGGATTTTTTTAGAGAAAAATATACCGGTAGGGGCAGGATTGGCAGGGGGCAGCACGGATGCGGCTGCTGTTATATCCGGGCTCAGCCGGCTTTATGATTTAGGGGCAGGCTTGGATGACCTGATGCCCATTGCAGCCAGCCTGGGGTCTGATGTTCCCTTCTGTTTGCAGGGAGGCACCGCACTGGCTACTGGAAGAGGCGAAATATTAGAGCCTGTTTATCCCGCGCATGCTTTGACTCTGGTCCTGGTCAAACCGCCGTTTGAAGTTTCCACTGCCCAGGTTTATGGCCATCTCGATCTGACCATGGTTAAGAACCAACCGGATGCCCGGGAATTACTGGCCGCCTGGGAGCATAATAATCTTGATAGAATGGCTTTAAATATGATCAATGTATTAGAAAACGTCACCATCGACCGTTTCCCGGAAATAAGCCAGATAAAAAAGAGGCTCTTGGACCTGGGGGCGAGAGCGGTCTTGATGTCGGGCAGCGGTCCCAGCGTATTCGGGTTGTTTGTAAACATTGGGGAGGCTGAAGCAGCCAGGGACCAAATGAAGAATATGTACCGGGAAGTATTTCTGGTTTCATCTTATATGGGGGAGTGATCGGTATAATGGAGGAAAAAAGACTACGACCTGTAAACTTGGATTCCTATAAACCGCTGCGGGAATTGGTTCTGGATGCCATCCGGGAAGCAATAATCGGCGGCACCCTGAAACCACGGGAAAGGCTGATGGAGATTCAACTGGCCGAAGAGCTGGGAGTATCGCGCACCCCCATCCGGGAGGCTCTGCGCAAGCTGGAATTGGAAGGCTTTATCGTTATGGTCCCGCGCAAAGGAGCCTATGTGGCAGATTTCTCCTTCAAGGACATCGCGGACATTTTTGAGATACGCGCGGCCCTGGAGGGCCTGGCGGCAGCGCTGGCCGCCGAACGCATAACCGATGAAGAAATGGAAAACATGGAGCGGCTTTTGGCGGAAAAAGCGGAAGCCATAGCCCGCAATGACATAGAACGTATCGTAGAAGTAGATACTAAATTCCATGAGGCAATTTACCAGGCCAGCCGCAATAAGCGCCTGTGGTCTATCATAAGCAACCTGCGCGAACAAATTCAGAGATTCAGGAGCACTTCCCTGGCCTATCCGGGAAGATCCAAACAGTCGCT
>JBDKUE010000063.1:0-12795 GCA_039679855.1 Syntrophomonas sp. | reverse complement strand
GTAAATGAGGCAGAACCATGGCGTCTTCCGATTCGTCGATGTTGCTGGTGCCCCAGCCCTCGGTCTGCAGCTGTTTGAACAAAGTGCCTACACTGGGAGGAAGAGTAACTTTGCCGTTTTCCAGTTTGACCGGGTGGCTATCGCAGTCTTCATTGGTAGCTTCTACTACTTCCTTGCACATCTTTAAGATAGGTCCCAAAACCGATTTTATGTCGTCCTTGGAATAGTAATCGCAAAACTGGGGATAGGCAAAAATCTGTTCGGAAGGGAGCCATTCCTGGACGATAAATTCAAAGTCCCGAATATTGGTATAGGCAAAATTGGATGCCATCTTATATCACTCCTTATTTCTATAAAAATGAAGCTCCCTTGCTGCAATCTGCCTCAAAGGGAGCTTCCCGATAACAGCACCAGTTGTTTTATGGTGTGCTTTGACAGGTCAAAAAGGTGGCCCCAAGGAGATGGCAGTCCATCTCCTTTAGGCAGAATATATAGAGCTTAATATAAAGGGGTACAGTTTTAAAACCTAGACGTCGCGGGTCCAGAGGCAAGCCATAGCCGGTCCGCCGCCTACGCAGAGGGAAGCGCCGCCTACAGTGAGCCCAAGTCTTTCCAATTCATAATAAAGGCTGACCTGGATGCGCAGGCCGGTGGCTCCGACCGGGTGGCCCAGAGCGATACCGGAGCCGTTGTTGTTGATATTGCCGTCTTTTTCCACCGTGCCCATGTTAATTTCGATACCCTGTTCTTCTTTCAGCATCTTCTGAACACCGATAACCTGGGCGGCAAAAGCTTCATTGATTTCCCAGTATTCAACATCTTCATACTTCATTCCAGCCTGTTTCAGGCACTTGGGGATGGCTCTGGCCGGACCGAGGCCCATATAGTAGGGATCAACGCCAGTCGAACAGATGTTGATGAGCTTCATCAAGGGCTTGATACCCAGTTCTTTGGCTTTTTTCGCGGTCATCAGCACAGCTGCGGCGGAAGCATCATTAATTCCTGAAGCGTTGGCGGCGGTGGTCACTCCATCCTTATTGAAAGCCGGAGGCAGCTTGGCCATGGTTTCCATGCTGGCTCCCCGGATGGGATGCTCGTCAGTATCGTAGATGGTGACTTTTCCTTTCTTGCCCGGAATTTCTACGGGAACGATTTCCCTTTTGAAGCGGCCTTCGTCAATAGCTCTTACCGCCCGGGTATGGCTGATCAGAGCCATTTTGTCGCACTCTTCACGGGTAATACCATATTTCTTGGCTACGTTATCGGCCGTGCCACCCATGTGGCTGCCGGCCAGTTGACAAACCAGACCGTCGGAGAGCATGGCATCCTGAATTTTGCCATCGCCCATGCGGTGACCCCAGCGGGCATTCTGCACGATATAAGGAATATTGCTCATGCTTTCAGTTCCCAGCACCAGGGCGATATCGCTTTTGCCCAGCATCAGATTGGAAGCGGCAACATCTGTGGCCCTCATTGCTGATGCACAGTTCTGCTGAATAGAACAGGCAACCGAACTATGATCCATGCCGATTCCCATCGCCACAATACGCGGGGGCAGAGAGCCGTTGCCATGCAGTACGCCCATTCCATAAACTATTTCATCTACTTGTTTAGGCTCCAATCCAGCCCTCTTGATAGCTTCTGCTGCGGCAATTTGGGAAAGGGTATTGGCCCTAACCGATTTCAGAGAGCCGCCAAAGTCGCCAATAGCGGTTCTGCAAGCTGAAACCATTACAACTTCGTTTAATTCTCTATTCATTAATTATTCCCCCTTAAAAATTTCTGAATATGAACGTTCTTTCCTTATCTATTGCCCCTTGAATTGGGGTTTTCTCTTTTCCGCAAACGCTTGAGTACCTTCTTTCATATCTTCGGTAGCCACGCACAGGCCAAAGAAGTTCGATTCTATTCTCAAGCCGCTGTCCAGATCCCCCTGCAATCCCTGCCCGATAGCGAGTTTGGCATAGCCCACGGACAGGGGGGCATTTTTCATTATCTTCTTGGCCAGTTTCTTGGCCTCATCCATCAAATCCGCTAATGGATAGACATGGTTGACCAGTCCCACCCGGTAGGCTTCAGCTGCGTCTATAACTCCTGCGGTAAAGGTCAATTCTTTGGCTCGCCCTTCACCTATGAGCCGGGGCAGTCGCTGGGTGCCGCCGTAACCGGGCATAACCCCCAGACTGACTTCGGGCAGACCAAAGACGGCGCCTTCAGAGGCCAGGCGGATGTCGCAGGCCATGGCCAGTTCACAGCCGCCGCCCAGGGCAAATCCATTAACGGCTGCGATAACCGGTTTGCTCAGAGCATCGAGTTTGCGGAAAATTTGTTCTCCTTCATCGGTATAATACCGGGTCTGTTCGGGCGACAAACCCATGAAACCAATAATATCCGCTCCGGCTACAAAGGCCTTATCCCCGGATCCAGTAACAATGAGAGCTTTTATTTCATTGTCCATTTTGACTTCATCAATGGCCTGACCTATTTCCTGAATAGTGGCAATATTCAACGCGTTCATGGCTTTAGGCCGGTTGATGTAGAGTATCCCGATATTATCTGCTTTTTCTAAAATGATATTTTGGTATTCCATTTGTTCACCCCGCCTTTATCAAGGCACGTATTAGCGTGCAGCCTCGTCTATTTCTTGTAGTCAAAAAATCCCTTGCCGGTCTTCATGCCCAACCAGCCAGCTCTTTCATACTGTTTTAAAGGAGGAGCGGGCCGATATTTAGGATCTCCGGTTTCTTCATAGAGGGTGTTGCAAACTTCCAGAGCTATATCGATGCCTACCAAGTCGGCCAACTGTAAGGGGCCCATAGGCCAGCCGGCGCCCAGCTTCATAGCTGTGTCGATGTCAGCGGCATTGGCCAGGCCTTCGTAGAATATGAAGGCTGCTTCATTGATGCCCGGTACCAGGATTCTGTTGACCACAAATCCGGGGCCTTCTTTTACCTGAATGGGCTTTTTGCCAATCGCCTTGGAGAGGGCGAATACTTCGTCAACCGTTTCCTGGGAGGTTTGTGCTGCAGCTATTACTTCGATGAGTTTCATAACTTGAGCCGGATTGAAGAAATGCATTCCGACCACCTTGTCGGGGCGTTTGTAGATGTTGGCTATTTCGGTAATGGAGAGTGCGGAGGTGTTGGTTGCTACGATTACATCATCTTTTATTATGGCAGACAGCTTGCCATAGACGTCTTTCTTGATGGGCATTTTCTCTAAAACTGATTCTAATACAAAGTCGACATCGGCAATATCTTCTAATACGGTGGTGCCTTTGATATTGGCCATAGCTGCATCAGCGCTGCCGGCCGGGATCTGACCCTTTTCCTCTGCTTTGGACAGGCCCTTTTTAATGGTGGCCAGGCATTTATCCACTGCCTGCTGGAATATATCGAATACGACCACCTGCTTGCCAGCGGTGGCAAAAGTCCAGACAATACCGGTACCCATCGTTCCGGCACCCAATACCGCAACTTTTTTAATTTCCATTAAATGTAACCCCCTTAGACTAATTTCTTTAGATGCTTCTCTTCTAGACCGCTTTACGTTTAAGGATCTTAATAACACCCCCCCATTGAATTTTTGATGAATCTCTTTAGAGCTTTCTTAAAGGATTGTGCAAAATCCATGCCAGAACTATGAATGGAGGGCTTTAGGCCAAAAATACGGCTTTGATGATCATAGTGAGGTTGTAAATAATTAGAGAAACCAATGCAAAAACGAAGGCACAGAATAGGAGGGGGCTTTTCGAGCATTTATGGGAACACCTCAAAATCCCTTAATGTTGGTTTTTGTCAAAAACGGAGTGTTCATAGGGATGACCACCCCAAAATCAACCGGTTTCCAGAGAAGTCCTTTACCAGGTGGGATTAATAAATAGGTTAAGGTAAAAGGTGTTAGAGTGAAGGGATACTATACAGCGCGTAAATCTCAAAAAAGGCACGGTGAAAAGACAGAACCGAGATGATAAACCGAAATATTAATCATCATTGTTTAAATTTTGCTCAATTCCATATTTATGCAATTTGCGGTACAGGGCGGATATATTCAAGCTTAAAATCTTGGCGGTTTGGAACTTGTTGTTGCCTGTTTTGGCCAGGGCCTGAACAATCATTTCCTTTTCCAGGTTTTGCAGAAAATCGGTAAGGCCCAGCTGGCTTGATTCCACCTGGGTTATTTCAACGATTGACGAACCCATTAACGATGGGAAATGCAACGCCCCGAGGGATAATTCCTGGTTCATAAAGGCCAGGTTAACCGCTTGTTCCAGCAGGTTTTCCAGCTCTCTTACGTTGCCCGGCCAGGAATGATTTTGAAGCAGTTCCAGCGCTTGCGGTGATATTTTTTGAATATTGGTCCCCAATTTCTGATTGATCCGGATTAAAAGGTTGTTTACCAGGAGGGGTAAATCTTCCATGCGGTTTCGCAGGGGGGGCAGCTCCAGCCTCACTACATTGAGCCGGTAATACAGGTCGCCCCGGAACTTGTTTTCGGAGACCATGGTTGCCAGATCCTGGTTGGTAGCCGCAATAACCCGGACATCAACCGGTATGGGCTTGGTCCCGCCCACCCGCTCAACCACCTTTTCCTGCAGCACTCCCAGCAGCTTGGTTTGCATGGTAAGCGGCATATCTCCAATTTCATCCAGAAAAATAGTTCCGCCGGTTGCCAATTCGAATTTACCCGGCTTGCCGCCCTTTTTAGCTCCGGTAAACGCCCCCTCTTCATAACCGAATAACTCCGATTCCAGAAGGTTTTCGGGCAATGCCACGCAATTAATACGGATAAAAGGTCCCGTTTTACGCAGACTGCTGTTGTGTATGGCCTGAGCTACCAGCTCTTTTCCAGTTCCGCTTTCTCCAGTTATCAATACGGTTGAAGTTGTAAAAGAAAGGCGTTCCACTATTGATCTGACCCCTGAAAAAGCCGGGCTTGAGCCGATAAGATCATTCAATGTCCACTTGGCGCTATAGATTTCATTGATTTCATCTTTATATTGGCTGAGCTGTTTCTCCATTTCGATGAGTTTTTGCGAGAAGACCTTGGCTCCGGATTTGTCGAGGAAAATGCTGTATCCTATAGCCCCGATAATTTCGCCATTTTTGGTGATGGGCATGCGGTTGACCACCATGTCATGGTCTTTGATCGTCCAGAATTCGGCCCGATCAATACGACCCGTTTCCAGTATATGGGGAAGTTCAGCGTTGGGGATCACTTCGAGAATGTTCTTTCCCATGGCATCCTGCTTCTCAATCTCCAGTATATCCAGGGATGCCTGATTAATGGCCGTTATTCTGGCGTCCTGATCGATGATATAATAAGCCAGATACGGGTTCTCTAAAAGCCCCTGCAGGAAGTCGTTGAATTCCTCTTCCCTTTGCTGCAGCTTTTCGGCAAAGAGCCGCGCCCCGGCAATGTCAAGAAAGAGACTGTAACCTAACGCGCCTATAATTTCTCCGTCCTTTAGAATCGGCAGCCGATTGACAATCGTATCCCGATCTTTGATAGGCCAGAACTCGGCCCGGTCCGTCCGTCCGGTTTTAACTATTTCATGAAGCAGCGAATTGGGAAGTACGTCCAATACATATTTCCCCATGGCATCACTTTTATCCAACTCCAATATGTCCAGGGTTGCCTGATTGATAGCTGTAATATGGGCATCTTTATCGACAATAATGTAGGCCAGGTAGGGGTTTTCCAAAAGCCCCTGCAGAAAGTCGTCAAACTCCTTTTCTCTTTCTTGCAGCTTATCCATGAAAATGCGGGCACTCGAAATATCCAGAAAGAGGCTGTAAGCGATCGCTCCTATGATCTTGCCGTTTTTGACGAGCGGCACCCGGTTGACGATCGTATCATGCCCGTTAATAGGCCAGAATTCCGCCCGATCCGTCCGCCCGGTCTTTAATATCTCGGGAAGTTCAGTGTTGGGAACAACGTCGGCGATGTACTTGCCCAGGGCATCCTCCAATTTAATGCCCATTCTATCCAGGCAAGTTTCGTTAATAGAACGGATATAACCGTCCTTATCAACGATAATATAGGCCAGATAAGGGTTTGACAAGAGGCCTTCCTGTATGACATTGGGCTCCTTATCCCTGGCCTTTTCATGATCATAAAAAAGAATACTTTCAGGCAAATCCAGCCAGACGTTGTCTTGAGGCGAGCCGATGATCCCGGCTACGTCTCCGGGAGCTAAATCGCCTTTGCCAACCAGTAAATTGATCATGCTTCGGCGGATATCATCAATAAGAGGCGAGGAAGTCCTGACAGCCATTTTATCCATAGCCGGATAGGTGCAGGATTCTACCAGGCGGGTTTCGCTTCCCGTTTTTATTTCTACAATGCAAATTCGGCACAGACCCTTGCCCTGGCAGATGCCGTAATGGCACAGGTTGGGTATGCGGATCCCTGCTCTTTGAGCTGCCTGGAGAATAGTCTCTCCGGGAGTTGCTTCAACTGTTTGCTTATCGATAGTGATTTTCACTGCCCAGACTCCTTTCGGACTATGCCCGGGACGAGACTGGAAGATGCAGTTGTCCCCTTATATTCTATAACTCTATTATCTATTGTTGGCTGCTTCAATTATTTGGCAGCCAATTATTCTCATAAAACCTATTTGATTGTATCATATTTTGTATGGAAATACAGTTTCGGCTTCGACGTTTAAACAAGTACTCAGGGAGTCGCTGGTTTTGCTTTTTAGCAATGTGAGTTTGGGGTCGGTTCTTCGACTCATTTTCGCGTTGATGGAATATCAACATCATTATTTTTAAATAAGTCGAAGCACCGTCCCCAAACTCTATGTCACAAAGCTTTGATAAAAGATTGGGGCACCGGCTTGCGTACCGGTGCCCTTGGTGAGACCCTTTTAATTTTATTAGAAACCATCTACTATTTCGGCCAACTATTAGTAATCAAATGATTCAACCGCTACATCGAGCACCGATTTGTCGCCGGAGGCGATGATATCGGCGGCGATGCATACATTGGGGACTACGTTCATCAAGTAGTAGCGGGCGGCTGCCACTTTGCCGGCATAGAAGTTGTAGTCAAAGTGATCCGCACCAACTTCAGTGGCTCTCTTTTGCGCAAGCAGAGCCTGATCGAGTATCAGCCGTCCGCAGTATAGCTGTGAGGTTGCAGTCAATATGCGGCGGGCATGGACCGGCATCATACTGATCTGCTTTTCCCCCATATAGGCCAATATAGTCTTTTGGATCCTGGCATAAGCATCCAGGGCCGCGTTCAAGCTGGCGAACTCGTTCTTGAACTCGGCGTTGGCGTCGTTGGCTGAAACGAAGTCCCTCATTTCCTGAATAAACCCGGCAAATGCGGCGCCCTTCTTCATTCCCCATTTACGCCCTACCAGGTCCATGGACTGAATGAAGTTGGTTCCTTCCCAGATGGAGTAGATCTTGACGTCGCGGGCGATCTGAGCCACCGGATACTCTTCGCAATAGCCGTATCCTCCATATACCTGAATGGCCTCACCGATCAGCCACCAGGCTTCGTCGGAGGGATAAGCTTTACAGAGCGGGGTGGTGATTTCTATTAAAGCATTGGCCTGAGCCTGCTTCTCCGGATCCTGATCGTGATGCCTTACGTCGAAGGCGAAATAGGTCTTATAGAGCATGGCGCGCATTGCTTCCACATGAGCCTTGCCGGCTAACAGGGCGCGTTTGATGTCTTCGTGATTTATAATGGTAGTACGCCCGGCCTTGGGATTGGTCATCAGACGGCCCTGAATTCTCTCCTTGGCATAATCGCGGGCGTTGTAGTAGGCGTTGGACAGGCAGGAAAGGGACATATGACCGGTTTCCATGCGAGCCATGTTCATCATCTGGAACATCTGGGCCATTCCTTCTCCAACCCCTTCGTTTTCCAGCGGGTTTTTGCCCAGCAGCCAGCCGCGGCAGTTGTCGTTTTCACCCATAGCCAGAGCTGCGGTACAGGAGCCGTGCTGGCCCAGTTTGTGCTCAACGGCGGTTGTCACAACATCGTTGTCTACCAGGCTGCCGTCTTCATTGATCCAAAATTTGGGTACAACAAACAGTGAGATGCCGGAGGTTCCGGGTCTGGCACCCTCCACCCGGGCCAGGTAAAGATGAATGACGTTATCGGTGAAATCGTTGTCGCCACCGGTGATAAAGATCTTGCTGCCTTTGATCTTGAAGATACGCGGATCGTCTGTGGGATAGGCCTTGGAAAGGATGTCACCCACGTCCGAACCGGCTGTGGCCTCGGTCAGGCACATGCTGCCCGTCCAGGTCCCATCCATCATTTTAGACAGGAACAGATTTTTAACGTCTTCGGAGCCAAAACTCTGAATAAGTCCGGCAGCACCACTGGTCAAAACAATATAAGGGGCGAAAGTGGGGTTGGCGGCCTGCAGCATTTCCCAGACCATAGCATGGAGAATATGGGGCAATACCATGGCGTCTTCCGATTCGTCGATATTGCTGGTTCCCCAGCCCTCGGTTTGCAATTGCTTGAATAAGGGACCCACACTCGGGGGCAGGGTCACCTTGCCGTTTTCCAATTTGACCGGATGACTGTCGCAATCTTCATTGGTAGGTTCCACTACCTCCTTGCACATTTTTAGGATAGGGCCGAGAACTGATTTAACATCATCTTTGGAATAATAATCAGCAAATTGCGGATAATTGAAAATCTGCTCAGTAGGAAGCCATTCCTGGAGTATGAATTCAAAGTCTCTGGTGTTTAAATAAGCAAAATTAGATGACATAATTGGACTCCTTTCAAGATTTAGGAAGACCTATGCCTTATTCAGGCAATAAAGATGATTCCTCTTACTCTTTTAAACACTGCTTGCGGATTTAGAAAAAAGATGCCACCTGGGAGATGGATTAACATCTCCCAGGTGTAAGTGTATAAAAGAGAGTTTATATAAGGGGTTTTGGGGCTAATTAAATGTTTGGGTTAAACATTCCTGGTCCAGAGGGAAGCCATAGCCGGTCCACCGCCCACGCAAAGGGAGGCACCACCCACTGTAGCTCCGATTCTTTCCATTTCATAGTAAAGGCTGACGATGATGCGCAGTCCGGTGCAGCCTACCGGGTGTCCCAGGGCGATTCCCGAGCCGTTGTTGTTAATATTGCCGTCTTTTTCGACAGTACCCATGTTCATATCAATGCCCTGTTCTTCTTTCATTAATTTCTTAACACCCAGGACTTGAGCTGCAAAAGCTTCATTGACTTCCCAATAGTCAACATCGTCATATTTCATTCCCGCCCCCTGCAGGCACTTGGGAATGGCTTTAGCAGGTCCGAGACCCATATAATATGGATCTACACCCGCCACGCTTACATTTATCAACTTCATCAACGGTTTGATACCGAGTTCATCCGCTTTCTTTCTGGTCATAAAAACGGCTGCCGCCGAGGCGTCATTGAGGCCAGAGGCATTGGCGGCGGTGGTGACGCCATCCTTGGAAAAGGCAGTGGGCAGTTTGCCCATGGTTTCCAGGCTGGCTCCCCGAATGGGGTGTTCGTCGGTATCGAATACGGTGACCTTCCCTTTCTTGCCGGGGATTTCCACCGGTACGATTTCCCGTTTGAAACGGCCTTCATCAACAGCCCTTACCGCCCGGGTATGGCTGATCAGGGCCACCTGGTCAGCCTCTTCGCGGGTGATGCCGTATTTTCTGGCTATATTATCGGCTGTACCGCCCATATGGCTCCCGGCCAGCGAGCAAACCAGGCCATCGGAAAGCATGGCATCCTGAATTTTGCCATCACCCATACGGTAGCCCCAGCGGGCGTTCTGTACTAAATAAGGAACGTTGCTCATACTTTCGGTTCCCACCACCAGGGCGATCTCGGTTCTGCCCAGCATCAGGTTGGAGGTGGCTATATCCATCGCGCGCATGGCGGAGGCGCAGTTCTGCTGCACCGTACAGGCACCCGAGCTATGGTCCATGCCGATTCCCATGGCCACGATACGGGAAGGAAGTGAACCATTGCCCTGCATCAGGCCCATGCCCATAACCAGTTCATCTATTTGGGAAGGCTCCAAACCCGCCCTTTTTACGGCTTCGGCAGCGGCGATTTTGGAGAGGTCATTAGCACGCATGGGTTTCAGAGTTCCACCATAGTCACCAATAGCAGTTCTACAACCACTAACCATTACAACTTCATTTATACTCATTTACCAAATCCTCCTTAAATCTAAAAGTTGGTGTTCGTATTCAAAGGAGATTTTCCACCGAATACTGACCCGGTTTACTCCCCTGATTTGCCGGTTTTATACCTGAATCGAAGATCAAAATCAGAATGGTTTATTGGCCCTTGAACTGGGGCTTTCTCTTTTCCACAAAGGCCTGGGTGCCTTCTTTCATGTCTTCGCTGGCCACGCACAGGCCGAAAAAGTTCGATTCGATTCTCAAACCACTGTCCAGATCCCCCTGCAAACCCTGCCCTATAGCCAGTTTGGCATAAGCTACTGATAGAGGGGCATTTTTCATTATTTTCTTGGCCAGCTTGCGAGCCTGGTCCAGCAATTCCGAGATGGGATAGACATGATTGACCAGGCCAACGCGGTAGGCTTCTGCTGCATCAATGGTACCTGCTGTGAAGGTAAGCTCCTTGGCTCGCCCTTCACCGATCAGACGGGGCAGTCTTTGGGTTCCGCCATAACCGGGAATGACTCCCAGGCTGACTTCGGGAAGCCCAAATACGGCATTATCAGATGCCAGGCGAATGTCACAGGCCAGGGCCAATTCACAGCCGCCTCCCAGGGCAAACCCATTAACCGCCGCAATAACCGGTTTTTCCAAGGCATCCAATTTGCGAAATATCTGTTCCCCTTCGTCAGTGTAATATCGCGCCTGGGCAGGTGAAAAACCCATGAAACCGATTATGTCTGCTCCGGCTACAAAGGCCTTGTCCCCTGACCCTGTAATTATAAGAACTTTTATTTCATCATCCATTCTTACTTCATCTATCGCTTTGCCTATTTCCTGAATAGTAACGACATTCAAGGCATTCAAAGCTTTGGGCCGGTTGATATAGAGAATACCTATGTTATTATCTTTTTCTAGAATCACATTATCGTATGGCATATAAAAGACCCCACTTCCGTTTAGGGTATTAAGGCATATGGCCTCCACTATTTGTTGTAATCAAAGAATCCCTTCTTGGTCTTCATTCCCAACCAGCCAGCCCGAACCAGTTGTTTTAAAGGTGCAGCTGGACGATATTTGGGATCCCCAGTTTCAGAGTAAAGGGTATTGCAGACTGCCAGGGCAATATCCACCCCAACCAGATCGGCCAGAGCCAGGGGTCCCATAGGCCAGCCGGCACCCAGTTTCATGGCGGTATCTATATCGGCGGCAGATGCCAGTCCTTCGTAGAGAATATATGCAGCTTCATTGATTCCGGGGATGAGAATCCGGTTGACCACGAAACCAGGGCCTTCTTTAACCTGAATCGGCTTTTTCCCGATTGCCTTGGCCAGTTCGATGACTGTATCAACAGTCTCCTGAGAAGTCTGAATAGCGGGAATGACTTCAACCAATTGCATAACATTGGCGGGATTAAAGAAATGCATACCTACGACTTTGTCGGCTCTCTTAGTGATGGCTGCTATTTCTGTCAGAGAAAGAGAAGATGTATTGGTAGCTATGATTACTTCTGGTTTTAATAAAGCGTCCAGCTTGGTATAGACATCTTTTTTAATATCCATGTTCTCAAATACACATTCAATAACAAGGTCCACACCGGCCAGATCATCGAACTTCCCGGTGGGAATGATCTTGCTGGAAATGGCTTCCTTGCTCCCGGCTGGTGCCTTGCCTTTCTCTTCCATCTTGGCAATGCTTTTCACGATGCTGTTCAAGGCTCTAATACAAAAATCTTCTTTAATATCATATAGAACTACTTCTTTTCCCGCACTGGCCAGAGCCCAGGCAATACCCTGCCCCATGGTCCCGGCCCCCAGTAATCCAATTCTATTAATGGCCATAAATGTTTACCCCCTTGTATTACTTTTTTATCATGTTTATGCTTCTGCTCATATCGGCCCTTCAACACCACCTCCCCGAAAATCTTAAGGTATTACCAATTCAATATTTATATTTGCAAGTTTTGTGCCAGGAAGTTTGGTTGGCGTTTTTGAAGTGAATAATGCCCGAAATTTGGAGGTATCTAAAAAAAGGGGAGAAGTGAGGTTAATCGCAAAAGCGAAGATCATAATGGCATCATAGAACGTGCCATTGTCGAGATTATGGAAATGATCTGAAATAATCAAAACTTTTGCAAAAGCGAAGGTATTTTAGCGAAAGCGCATGATAGTCAGAAATGCAGGATGGAACAGTCATGGGCAGGGCGAAGTATATTTATGGTTTACAGGCAAGGGAATATAAACCAGCAAATAGTAAATAGTTTCTTCCATTTCCGGTGTAAAGACGGTTTCTAATTCAAACTCAAGCCATACTTATCAAGCTTCCGGTACAGGGCTGAGATATGTATGCCCAGAATTTTTGCACATTGATTCTTATTCCCACCGGTTTTGGCCAGGGCCTGGACGATCAGCTCCTTCTCCAGGTTCTGCAGAGTCTTTGAAAGCCCCTGTTCCTGGCATTCCATTTGCGTTCTTTCCACCAGCGAGGATTTCATGAGCGAGGGAAAGTGAACCATCCCCAAACAGGTTTCCTGGTTCATAAAGGCCAGATTAATCGCTCTTTCCAACAAATTTTCCAGTTCTCTGACATTGCCCGGCCAGTTGTAGTTTTGCAGCAGCTCCAGGCCCTGGGGTGAAATATGGCTTATGTTG
>JBDKUE010000009.1:0-13856 GCA_039679855.1 Syntrophomonas sp. | reverse complement strand
CGCCAGGGCGATCTGCTGCGGCCTTTGCTCTGTGTCGATAAAGAAGATCTCCTTTTATATTTAAAGCAAAGTAATATAAGGTATTATATAGATGAGAGCAATGAGGATCTGCATTTTACGCGCAACCGGATCAGGCATGAACTGATCCCTTTATTGCAGACCGCTTACAATGCCCGCATAGTTGACAATCTCAATCAACTTGCCCTTATTGCCCGTGATGAAAACCGCTGGCTGGAAGAACTAACCAGTGAGGGCTATGCAGCGGCTTTGCTGCCTGATGCCGGGTCCTCGGATGAAATTGTCCTTGATACGGTCATTTTGCAGGGACAGCCGGCAGCCTGCCAGCGTCGGGTGCTTTACGCGGCTCTCTCCCGGCTGGGAGGCCCTGCGGGGTGGGAGATGCAGGATATTGAAAAGGTCAGGAACCTGCAGAGTAAACCAGGTTCGGCCCGGATTCTGCATTTGAAAAAAGGGCTGCGGGTGCGCAAGGTCTATAGTAGGCTGATATTCAGCAAAAGGATGCCTGACCATAGTTCTTACTGCTATCAGATAAGTGAGCTGCCCTGTTTTATTGACATCCGCGAAACGGGTGAGCGTTTTGCCCTGGAGCTCGCCCATCAAATAGGACCGGTGAGTCCGTCAGTGATTTACCTGGATTACGACCGGATAGACGGTGAACTATGCCTGCGCTCCCGGCAGGACGGGGACAGGTTCCGGCCCGCCGCCGGGCAGGGGAGCAAGAAACTCAAGAAGTATTTCATTGACCGTAAAGTACCCTGGGAAAAACGCCAGACCATGGCTCTGCTGGCGGTTGGGAAGGATATACTGGCTATACCGGGAATGGACATTTCCCAAACTGTTTGGCCGGGTAGCAGCACCCGCAGCTATCTGGTGGTAAAGAGGAAGTCCATACCGGCCGATAATACATTTAGTACGATCAATGGATCAAGGGAGCAAGATTGAAAAGGACCGGACATTATGCTAAAATATGACGAATATTTTTAAGCATTTCATTAGGGGGACAGCTTTTTGGACAAAGCCTTTAAAAATATAGCCATATATGTTTTAATCGTTCTTCTGGCCTTATTTGCCATGAAGATGGCTTCAACTTCGGAAGTAAAGCCCAAGGCGATTACCTACCCGGAACTGGTCTCCAACATAGAACAGGGTCAAGTTGAAAGCATCAATATTATTATTCAAGATCTGGTCTACAAGGTAAGCGGCAAATTAAATGACGGCTCTACCTATACGGCCAATGTACCCAGGGAGAGCGGCTTTATAACTTATTTAATGGAAAAAGGGGTTTATTTCAGCAGCGACCCCGAACCGCCGCCGCCATGGTACTGGTCGCTTTTAAGCACTCTTTTGCCGATCGTCATTTTAATTGCCTTCCTGGTTTTCATTATGAATCAGACCCAGGGGGGCGGCAACCGGGTGATGCAGTTCGGCAAAAGCCGGGCCCGCCTTATGACCGGGGAGCAGGTCAAGATTACCTTTAAAGACGTGGCCGGAGCCGAAGAAGCCAAGGAAGAAATGCAGGAAGTAGTGGAGTTCCTCAAGAGCCCGCAGAAGTTTATAAACATTGGGGCGCGCATTCCCAAGGGAGTCTTGTTATTCGGAGCTCCGGGAACCGGCAAAACCCTGATGGCCAAGGCCGTGGCCGGTGAGGCCGGAGTGCCCTTCTTTTCGATAAGCGGTTCCGACTTTGTAGAGATGTTCGTCGGCGTCGGTGCGGCCCGGGTCAGGGACCTGTTTGAACAGGCCAAGAAGACCTCGCCCTGCATCGTTTTCATCGATGAGATAGATGCAGTTGGCCGGCACCGCGGCGCCGGTCTGGGCGGTGGACATGATGAAAGAGAACAGACCTTAAACCAGCTTTTGGTGGAGATGGACGGCTTCAGCACCAATGAAGGCATTATTGTCATGGCTTCCACCAACCGCCCCGATATATTGGACCCGGCCCTCTTACGCCCGGGCAGGTTTGACCGCCACATTTTGATTGACCGCCCCGATGTCAAAGGGCGCGAAGCCATTCTGGAAGTTCACGTCCAGGAAAAACCCCTGGATGACGATATCAAACTGGACATCCTGGCTAAACGTACTCCCGGATTTACCGGTGCCGATCTGGCCAACATGGTCAATGAGGCAGCCCTGCTGGCGGCCCGCCGCGGAAAGAGCAAGATCAATATGCAGGAGATGGAAGAAGCCATCGAGCGGGTCATCGCCGGACCGGAAAAGAAAAGCCGGGTCATATCGGAAAAGGAAAAGAGACTGGTTGCCTTCCACGAGGCCGGTCATGCCCTGGTTGGGTATTTCCTGCCTCATACCGATAAGATACACAAAATATCGATAATACCGCGCGGCCGGGCCGGGGGCTACACCCTGTTGCTGCCGGAAGAGGACCGCAATTATATAACCCGTTCCTACCTGCTGGATGAGGTCACCACCCTCCTGGGCGGGCGGGTTTCAGAAGCCCTGGTCTTAAACGATATCAGCACCGGCGCCCAGAACGACTTGGAACGGGCCAGCGGCATAGTTCGGAAAATGATTACCGAATACGGCATGTCGGAGGAACTGGGTCCGATTACCTTCGGCCATAAGAGTGAAGAGGTATTCCTGGGCCGGGATATATCCCGCGATCGCAACTACTCTGACGCCATCGCCTATGCTATAGACAAGGAAGCCAGCCTCTATATGGAAAACAGCTACAGCAAAGCGGAAGAGATATTAAAAGCCAATATGGACAAACTCCACGAAGTAGCCGGGTGGTTGATGGATAAAGAGACCCTGGAGGCTAACACGTTTGAAGCCATAATGAAGGGTGAACCCATAGAAGAAAAGCCGGAAGAAACTATCGTCGAATAGGGAGGATTAATATTGGAACAGACCTTTGTCATGGTCAAACCGGACGGAGTGCAGAGGAAACTGGTCGGGGAAATCATCAGCCGTCTGGAGCGCAAGGGATTTATTCTGCGGGCCGCTAAAATGATGCAGATTGACGAAGAACTGGCCGGGCGCCATTATGCAGAGCACCAGGGGAAACCGTTTTTTCCAGGGCTGGTTGAGTTCATAACCTCCGGACCGGTAGTAGCCATGGTCTGGGAGGGAGAAAACGCGGTGGCGGCAGTGCGAAAACTGATGGGCGCCACCAACCCGCTGGATGCAGCCCCGGGCACCATTCGCGGCGACCTGGCAACCGTTATGTCCGAAAATCTCATTCACGGCTCCGATTCCCTGGAAGCCGCCCAAAGAGAGATAAACCTTTTCTTCGGTTAAATCTGAAGAGGTTAGTTTTGCAACACGGGGACGGAGATTTTGTTGCATTCCACGTTTGTGGAATGCAACAAAATCTCCGTCCCCGTGTTGCAAAGTCCCCGCACCCCTGTTGCTCTTTAAGCCCTTGAGATAGTGCTTATGCCGATATTGGTGATCCGGGCTATTTGTCTAACCGAGCTACCTTCAATTGTCTTCAATTCCTTTAGTATTGCATTACGCTCAGCCTTGCTCAATTGATTTAATAAGGTTAAAGGCTGATCACCTAACAATTTAACAATTTCGTTATATACTTCGGCGTCTGTTTTTCGTGGTTTACGTTTTACATCAAGACACTGGTCGCCAGATGCTTCATTCATAAATACTTTGAACTGAACTTTGGCCATTAGCGGATTATCCGAGAATAGGTTCAATATAAAATCAGTGCGAAGAAAATCTGAACCGTTATTGCTGTAATAAGCACTGCAACTGCTCCAGCGGTAATTTTCAGGGCATTGTACGATTTCAGCTTTTACCGGATTTAGATGTATATATCTTAGGACGGCAAGCAAATAAGGCTCATTTTCAACACTTTCACTATGAAAGCGGTTTTGAAATAAATAACCTGAACGGTCATATCTTCTATTAAACCACCATGCATAACTAACGCCCATACTCCTCATAAAATCTGAAATATTCCCGGTCTCTTCATTGACCAGCAAATGAACATGATTATCCATCAAACAGTAACCCAGTAAAGAAACACCTATTTCCTTGGACTTTTTAGAAAGAAGAGTTAAATATCTATTGTAATCATTATCATGGTGAAATATTACCTGCCGATCAAGACCTCTAGCCACGACATGATATATGCCGGTACTACTCTTTTCCCTGGCTTTTCGCATCGGAAGCACCTCAATTATCATAATACTAATAATACCATAATATAACATAATAGGATAAATAGAGGTAATAAAACGTGCAAAAACATAAAATGTAACATGGGGTGCGGGGGATTTTGCAACAGGGGGACGGAGATTTTGTTGCATTTCACTATTGTGAAATGCAACAAAATCTCCGTCCCCCTGTTGCAAAATCCCTGTCTCGCCTTGTAGGGGCAAGAAATACTGTATTATAATAGGACTATTCCCTGCTTCAGGGGAGGATTTTTCACCCTTTCGTTTAATATATTAGGTACTAAAACAGGGTTTTGAGGTGATCTTTTTTGAAGAGAATTGAACTACTGTTAAAGGAGCCTCTATACCAGGAAAATTTGAATCTCAATGTGCAGTCGGAAGAGCTGCTCCGGTATTGCATGCACGACTTTCAGCACCACCTGGATGTAGCCCGTATCGCTTATATACTGGTTCTGGAAAACAATGATTTGAATTATTTCATCAAGGAAAACGGGCTGTCCGGGAAACTGGCAGCTAAAGAGATCGTTTATGCCGCAGGGCTCCTGCACGATATAGGCAAATGGAAGGAGCAGCAGGAAGGTGTTGATCATGCTTCTTTTGGAGCGCGAGTGGCGCGGGATATCTTACCCCACGCCTTTTTTAATACCCGCGAGGTTGAGATAGTTGGGCGGGCTATTTACGAGCACAGCAATATCAGCACCGATATGAGCTTCCTGGGCGAACGTATTCACCGGGCGGACAATTTGTCGCGGATGAGCAATCTTTCCCTGCTGTGCAGTGAGTGCAGCTACCGCAATCTCTGTCCCAAGGTAAAGAAAATGGAGATTACCATCAGCAGTTTTGAGTATTGAGGTTAAGATATGACAGGACACCGCGTAGTAGTAATAGATGATCAAAAAGAGGCCAGGATGTTTCTTGATCAGATCGGGGTGGATCCTGGGGCTTATCCATATATGCAGCCCAAAGCCCTGCACCGCTGCATCAAGTTAAAGGGCATATCCTGCCGGGCGGCCAATATCATCAAACAGGAAATGCTGTCCAAGGGCGGAGAAGCAGCTATAAAAAGGGACGCCCTCAGGTTTGAAGGCTTTACCGATGTCCTTTTGATGGGAAACTTGAAGCACTATCGCCTGCTCACCCAGAAACTCCGGGTGCAGCCCTTTGGACTAAAGGAATTGGCCGGGGAAATCGAAGCAATACTAAAGAACTATGCGCTGGAATCCTGGACGATTCCGCTCCCGGGCGGACGGACCCTGGAATTGGGCAGCCACCCTTATATCATGGGAATACTAAACGTTACCCCCGATTCCTTTTCGGACGGGGGGCGCTTTTACGACTATACCTCAGCGATTGAGCGGTCCCGGAGGATGAGAGAGGAAGGGGCCGATATAATTGATGTGGGAGGAGCTTCCACAAGGCCTGACGCCCGGATCGTAGATGAGGAAGAGGAGCTGCGCCGGGTTTTGCCGGTGGTGGAAAATCTGGCTTCAGAAGGGGCGATTGTTTCGGTTGACACCTTTCGAGGCCGAGTGGCCAGGGAATGCCTGGAGGCCGGAGCCCATATTATAAACGATGTGGGGGCCATGCGTTTGGACAAGGAACTGCTCCCGGTTCTGGTTGAATACCAGGCCCCATCCATATTTATGCACAATCGGCTGCAAATCGATCAGGGTAAGCCCTATTCAGATCTGGTAGCCGATATTGTGGAAGAACTGGACCAGGCCGTAAATAAAGCGGAGGCTGCCGGTTTAAGCCGGGAGAAAATAATGCTGGACCCGGGCCTGGGCTTTGGCAAGGATCCGGCCCAGAACCGGATTTTGCTCAAACGGCTCAAGGAGTTTAAAAGCCTGGGTCTGCCCCTGGTGGTGGGGGCTTCCCGGAAGCGTTTCATTGGCGCCACCCTCAACCTGGAGGTTACTGACCGCCTGGAGGGAAGCCTGGCGGTAGTGGCGGTGGCGGTGATGAACGGTGCCCAGATAATAAGGGTGCATGATGTAAAAGAGAGCGTACGGGTGGCGGCCATGACCGCTGCGGTGGTAAAAGAAAATGGATAAAATTGCGGCGAAAGGGATGCGTTTTCACGCCTGCCACGGGGTTTCCCCTCAGGAGAAACAAAGTCCCCAGCCTTTTATAGTTGATGTTGAATTGAGCCTTGATCTGACCAGGGCCTGCCGCTCCGATCATATAGAAGATACTGTTGATTACGGAGCCGTTTTCAATTGCGTGCAAAATATTGTAGAGGGTCCTTCTTTTAATCTTCTGGAGGCCCTGGCCCAGGCCATTGCCGACCGGCTTCTGGCCGATTTTGAAATAGAGGCGGTCAAGGTCCGGGTCAAGAAGCCAGAGGCACCAGTTGAGGGTGATTTTGAATATTTTTCTGTAATTATTGAAAGATTCCAGCAATAGTTCTTGCCCTATTAAAGTAGTATATGCTAACTTAAGGATAAACTCATGAAACGGATAGTATATGTAGGCCTGGGGTCAAATCTAGGTGATAAAAAGGCGAATCTGGAAAAAGCCTTAAAAATGCTGGAGCGCGCAGATGGAGTGCGCATCACCAGGGTGTCTTCCGTTTACCAGAGTGAACCCTGGGGAGTAACAGACCAGGATGACTTCTTAAACCAGGTGATTGAAGTAGAAACAGAGCTTGACGCTCTTACTCTTTTACATCTATTACAAACTATTGAAATTAATATGGGCCGCCGACGCGTAGCGAAGTGGGGCCCAAGGAATATAGACATGGATATCCTATTGTACGGGAATGAAGTACTGCACAGCGAAGAGCTGCAGGTGCCTCATGCCCACATGCGTGAGAGGTTGTTTGTCCTGCTTCCGCTTCAGGAAATCAATTCGGAAATTGTGTTTCCTGATGATGGAACGTCTCTCAGGGAGGTGTTGGTTAGAGTACCAGTCCGGGAAAGAAACACAACAAAAAAACTATAGGGGGATTCTCCCGCCGATACTCCTTTCAATGTAGCCCGCTTGTATCTTTTTAAAAGACCAAGACGGTAAAATGGCTTATTAAAGCCTCATACCAGGGGGGAACGATATGGACGAAAGAATCGGCATTATTGGGGCGGGAGTTGTTGGGACGGCTGTTGGAGTGGTACTCCACAGCAAAGGCTTTGAGGTTACGGGTGTTTTTGACATTAAACCTGAATCTACTATGGCGCTGGTGGAACGGTTAGGCTGTACCGCTTTCCCAACACCAAAAGAAGTTTCTCGCTCGGCAGATATACTTTTCATTACGACCGCGGATGGTTCTATCCGGCAGGTGGTGGACGAACTTGCCCTTGAGCAGGCTTTTTTCCCCGAGCAGGTCGTAGTCCATATGAGTGGGGCGCATTCTTCGGAGATCCTGGACCAGGCCAAAGCATTTGGGGCCAGGGTCTTATCGGTGCATCCGCTGCAATCCTTCGCCAGCCTGGACCGGGCTATTCAAAATCTTCCCGGTTCGGTTTTTAGCATTGAGGGAGACCAGGAAGCTCATGATCGGGCTATGACCATTGTAGAAAGCCTGGGAGGAGAATACTTTTTCATTGAACGAAAGGCCAAGCCCCTCTACCACGCGGGCGCTTGTGTCGTTTCAAACTACCTGGTTACTGTTGTGGACCTGGGGGTAAAGCTCCTGGAAGCCAGCGGTATGCCGGGGCCAGTTGCCATAAAAGCGTTAATGCCATTAATACTCGGTACGGTAAACAACATACAGGAAATCGGGATACCTAAAGCCCTTACCGGTCCTATCTCCAGAGGGGATCTGGCCACGGTAGAGACCCACCTGGAGCGGATCAAGGAGCAGGCTCCCGAACTCCTCAGGCTGTATAGCAGCATCGGCTATGAGACAGCCGGGATAGCCAGGGCCAAGGGTACGATTGACCCGGCCAGACAGGCGGAATTCGAAAAGCTTTTGGAAAAGGAGATCCGCTAAGTGGTTAGAGCCCGTGACTTAAAAATGTATGTTCATTAAAATGCCAACCGAAGGAGAGTGACATAATGGCTAGAGTTACGACCTCCGTTATTAAGGATTTGAAGAATAAACGCAAATTTAGTATGCTGACATCTTATGATTACCCTACGGCTCACATGGCGGATGAAGCTGGTATTGATATAATACTGGTGGGAGATTCCCTTGGGAATGCGGTGCTGGGATATGAAAACAGTCTTTCAGTGACCATGGAGGATATGATCCACCACACCAAAGCCGTATCCAGAGCGGCTAAAAATGCGATGGTAGTAGGGGATATGCCTTTTTTATCCTACCATATTTCTACCAGTGAAGCGGTGCGCAATGCCGGTCGTTTTATTCAAGAGGGTGGTGCGCAAACCGTCAAAATTGAAGGTGGAATAGAAAGGGTTGACACTATCAAGGCCATTTTGGACGCACAGATTCCGGTTATGGGACACCTTGGATTTACTCCCCAATCCGTTCATAAGTTTGGCGGATATAAGGTTCAAGGCAAAGACCTGGAAACCGCTAACAAAATTATAGAAGACGCCAAAGCATTGGACAAAGCCGGGGTATTTTCCATTGTTTTGGAGATGGTGCCGACGCTCCTGGCTAAACGCATTACCGAGGAGGTAAGCGTTCCCACTATTGGGATCGGGGCGGGTCACTACTGCGACGGGCAGGTTCTGGTGGTGAACGATCTGCTGGGAATCTACGGTGGTTTTACTCCCAAATTTGCCAAGAAGTACGCCAACCTTCAGCCTTTGATCATGGAAGCCTTTAAGCAATATAAAAAAGAGGTTGAAGAAGGCTCTTTCCCCGGGGAAGAGCATGGCTTTGGAATGAGTGAAGAAGTTCTAGAAAGAATTTATTAGTTAAGGGGTATGTTATGCAGGTATTCCATACCATTAAACAAACTCAGGAATGGTGTCTGGAGCAAAAAATGAAGGGCAAACGGGTTGGTCTGGTTCCGACTATGGGGTACCTGCATGAAGGCCACCTGGCTCTGGTCAAAGAGGCCTGCCGGCAGTGCGATGCGGTGGTGGTCAGCATTTTCGTGAATCCCACCCAGTTTGGCGTAGGGGAGGACTTTGAACGCTATCCCCGCGACCTGGCCAAGGATAAGGAACTGCTGGAAACCACCCGGGCGGATGTGATATTTGCCCCGGAAGCTCCAGATATGTACCCGGCAGGATATGATACCTTTGTGGAAGTCTTCGGCGAGATTACCGGAAAGCTTTGCGGAGCGTCGCGGCCCGGCCATTTTCGAGGTGTGGCTACGGTGGTCAGCAAGCTGTTCTTGATCTGCCAGCCGGATGCGGCGTTTTTCGGGCAGAAAGACGCGCAACAGGTCATGATTATTGAAAAAATGGCCAGGGAATTGAACTTCCCCATTACCATAGTTCGTGTGCCTATTGTTCGGGAACCCGATGGCCTGGCCATGAGTTCCCGAAATGTCTATCTGGACGCCGAGCAGCGCCAACAGGCTCTGGTCTTGAACCAGGCTCTGCAAAAAGCGGAGCAGGCCATATTGGCAGGGGAAAGGGACCTGGCTGTAGTAAAAAAATTATTAGTGGAAACCATTGAAAGCAGTCCTCTGGCCGAGATAGATTATGCCGAAATATATAGTGCCGAGGATCTTTCTAATCTGGATTTGATTAAGGGGAGAGTGTTGATGGCCGTAGCAGTTAAATTTGGCGGCACCCGGCTCATCGACAACCGGTTAGTGGAGGTGTAAAGGGCATGCTTCGTTACATGCTGAAGTCCAAGATTCACCGGGCAACGGTCACCGAAGCCGATCTCAACTATGTGGGGAGTATTACCATTGATGCAGCTCTTATGGAAGCTGCCAACATAGTGGAGAACGAAAAGGTTACCATTGTAAACAACAATAACGGAGCCCGGTTTGAGACCTACGTGATTGAAGGGGCGCGGGGTTCGGGTGTTATCTGCTTGAATGGCGCTGCTGCACGTTTGGTAACCAAAGGGGACATAGTTATCATCTTGACTTATGCTCTTTTGGATGCTGAGGAGCTAAAGACTCATCAGCCCGCCCTGGTTTTCGTCAATGGCCGGAACCAGGTGGAAAAGACCTGTAAGGGAAGCTACCAATAGAAGTTATAAAAGAGGCGGGGAGCACTGTATTGATTCTTGCTGCCTGCCTCTTTTGTTTTGTAATTTAGTAAATTTTAAGGTATCAACGCCTTTTTTCATACATATGAGGGCGCTGTTAAACGGTAAAAAGAATGGATATTACCAGGCATATCGGCCCGCCAATTGAAGACCTCTGTTTCAGCACGGTTGACTTCCTGATTATCGGAGGAGGAATCGCCGGGCTTTTTACTGCCTTAAAAGCCGCCCGTTACGGGCGGGTGACGGTACTGGTCAAGAAGACCATGAAGGACTCCAATACCGGGCTGGCCCAGGGGGGTATAGCCGCAGCTATGCACGAGGAGGATTCGCCTTTCCTGCACCTGGAAGACACCCTGGAAGCTGGGGCCGGCCTGTGCGACATAGACGCGGTGGATGTCCTGGTCCGGGAGGGCCCGTCCCGGGTCCGCGAGCTTATTACCATGGGAGCCAGCTTTGACACCAAGAACGGTACCATCGATCTGCACCGGGAAGGAGCCCACAGCCGGGCCCGCATTCTGCATGCGGCCGATGCCACCGGAGAGGCCATCCGGGCTGCCCTGGTGGCCCGCTGTGAAGCCCATCCCGATATCGAACTGATGGAAGACCAGTTCCTGGTAGACGTGCTGACCGATGCCTACCAGCAGGAATGCCTGGGCGCCCTGGTCTATGATAAAGTTAAGCAAAAGCACCTGATATACAGCGCTAAAACGGTGATCATCGCAACCGGCGGAGCCGGGCAATTATACAAGTTTACCACCAATCCCAGCGTGGCCACCGGTGACGGAATGGCCGCCGCCTTCCGGGTGGGCTGCCAGCTGCGGGACATGGAGTTTATCCAATTCCACCCCACGGTTTTATTCGGCCGGCAGACCCAGCGCTTTCTCATTTCCGAAGCCGTTCGGGGGGACGGGGCCTGGCTATACAACAGCCGGGGGGAGAGGTTTATGCCCCGCTACCATGCCCTGGAAGAACTGGCACCGCGGGACGTGGTGTCAAGGGCCATTGTCAATGAAATGCACCTGTCGGGAGATGAATTCGTCTACCTAGATATGAGCCGGATTGATAACGTCCGGGAGCGTTTTCCCAATATATACCGCACTTGTTTACAGAGCGGAATAGACCTGGAAAAAGATATGGTTCCGGTTTCACCGACCGCCCATTTCACCATGGGAGGAATAGCGACCAACACCTATGGCGAAACCGGGATTAACGGGCTGTATACCTGCGGCGAGGCGGCCTGCACCGGTGTGCATGGAGCCAACCGTCTGGCCAGTAATTCCCTGCTGGAGGGCATTGTCTTTGGCCAGAGGATATTATACAAGGCGGAGGAGATACTGTACCGCCGCCCGGCCAGCCGCGATGAAATAGTTGACGGCTATGACAGCAGTTCAGTATACCAGGCCCGGGGTAATATGGATCCCGGAACGGCTAAAGCCAAGATTCAGAGCATCATGTGGGACGATGTGGGAATTATTAGAAATGAAGAAGGATTGAAAGCGGCCAATGGAGAATTAGAAAATATTTACAATTGTTTGTCAACCGGACAAGATGTCCTGGAATATTATGAAGTATTGAATATGCTGACCGTGGCCCGGATTATTGTACAGGCATCCCTGTGGCGCCAGGAAAGCCGGGGGGCCCATTATCGCTCCGACTATCCCAACCGCGATGACGTGCGCTGGGCCAAGCATTTATCATTTACAAATTGCTAGTACTTTGTTAATCCTAATTCTGGGTTGGCGACAACGCCGCCAGGCGAAAATTTACCCGACAATAATATACAGAATTAGGGTTAACAGCGTACTAAATAGGTGGAGGTATCACAGGTGAAAGCTGTTGAAAAGGTATGGCCGTTAATTGTAGTTGTGCTGGTTGCCGCAGCCGGGGTATTCTATTCAGCCAGTTCCAATATGGCGTTGAACAAATCAGAGGCTGTCGCTGCAACCAGAGATTACGGCTCGGCTAAATTTATCCGGGTGGCGGTAAACGATCAACCGGCCTTTTCAGGCACCCGGATAATAAACAATCAACCCCTGGTTCCGATACGCGCCATTGCTCAAGCGTCCGGGGCGGCATTGAATTGGAACGCCAAAGATAAAAGTATAATTGTTACATATAAAGAACAGACCATAAAAGCGACTATATGTTCGGAAAAGGCCGAAGTCAACAATCAGGCGATAACTCTCCAAGCTGCTCCTATGCTGGTAGACGGTGAGACGCTATTGCCCTTAAGCCTTATCGAAGAATCTCTGGAATTGCAGTCATCCTGGAACGAAGCCGCCAAGACCTTGTACATAACAACCCGCGATTACAAACCCGCCCCAACCACTGCCGAGAAACGCAGTGATGTGCAATATGTACCGATTCTCATGTATCATCAATTGGGGGATGGACCAAACAGTCTATATGTCAGGGACAGTGAATTTTATGAACAGATGACTTACTTAAAAGAACACAACTTCCGTGTTTTAAGCCTTTCTGATGCGGTTAGAAAGATGTATAACGGTGAACCAATGGATAAAACTATAGTGATCACTTTTGACGACGGTTATGAGACTTTCTTCTCCAAGGCCTACCCGGTTCTAAGGACCTATCGTTTCCCAGCCACGGTTTTTATCATTACTGGGCTAATGGAGGATGGGTGGTATCTTAACTGGGAACAAAGCAAAGAATTATATGCCGGGTGGATGGAAATAGGCAGCCACACCAAAAACCACCACTGGCTGGCCAAACAAAGTAAAGATGTATATACTGACGAAATCTTCGCATCCAAAAAAATTATAGAAGAACAGCTTCAGGTGCCCTGCGAGGTATTTTGCTATCCCGGGGGAAGCTATAATAGTGCGGTATCCGAAACGGTCAAAGAAGCCGGTTATCTGACCGCGGTTACCACCGTGCAGGGCAAGACCTCCATTAACAGCGATATATACCAGATGCCCCGGGTCAGGGTGCCGCGTGGGATGAGCCTTAAAGCCTTTGCCAAAAGTATTAACTAGAGAGGGGCTAAATGGAGGCGGATATGATTTATCATGGATTGAAGGATCTGATAAAGCGAGCCCTGGAGGAAGACCTGGGCCACCAGGATATAACCACTGCCAATCTGGTCTCACCGGACCACCGTTCCCGCGGCCTGTTCACAGCTAAAGGAACTGGCGTTATTGCAGGACTGGACGTGTGTGGAGCGGTATTTAAGCACTTGAATCCCACCATAAAATTTCTGAAGGATATTGAAGAAGGCAGCCAGGTAAAGCCGGGCGACGCTATTGCCCAAGTTGAGGGACCGACCCTCGACCTGCTGGGAGGCGAAAGGGTGGCTCTGAATTTTCTGCAACGCCTTTCCGGAATAGCCACCCGCACCAGGCAGCTCAGTTTGTTGATTGAGCCGTATAAAGCCAGCTTGTTGGACACCCGCAAAACCACCCCCGGTCTGCGGGTTCTGGAAAAATACGCGGTTCGAGTAGGCGGGGGGCGCAACCACCGCTTTGGCCTGTATGACGGAGCAATGATCAAGGACAATCACATCAAGGCGGCCGGCGGCATAGGCCCGGCGGTTGATCTCCTTCGCCAGAGAATTCCCCATACCATCAAGATTGAAGTAGAAGCCGAAA
>JBDKUE010000254.1:0-12814 GCA_039679855.1 Syntrophomonas sp. | reverse complement strand
TAAGACCATAGCAAGTGGCGGAAACTTAATTGGCGGGTTGGCGATCGATAATTATGCTCTTGTAGAAACCGGTACTAATGGTGCCAATATAGTGGAGTATTCATTTGACAATGCAACCTGGAGCACTACTCCCGGTTCTGTTCCCATTGCCCCCGGATCGACGACCATCTACTATATCCGTAATACATTCAACGACTACACTCCTGATAATCCAGACAGTGATTATACAGAAAATAATCCAGTGCCTCCCCGTCAGCCGATAAAAGTGCCTGATCAACCTCAGGTTTTTGAGCCAAAGAAGGAGGTTGTCATTACGTTACCCCTGGAGCCCATAATCGTTCCTGATCCGGTGCCGGAACTGCCCTATACCGGTGCTGCCGGGATGGATATGACCCGGTTAGGACTGCTATTGGCTGCCGGTGGTATGGTGTTAAAAAGGTTTAGATCCTAAAAGGGAACCAAAATGGGGGAAAAGATACTGCAAAGCAAGAAACGGGCCAACCGATCCAGGCCTTTAATCAACGCCCTGGCAGGGGCTATGATTATTACCGGGCTCTGTCTGGCCCTATTCCCTTTTTTGCAAAGCTTTTATAAAGAAAAAGTGACCTGGGGAAGCCAGGAGGCAATACTAATTGATCAACCCGAAAACGGCCCTGGCCAAAGTAATCCTGGTGATGAAGCCATTTCCGGTCCTGCGCGCCTGCTGATACCCAAACTCGGTTTGGATCTGGCGGTGGGCTATGGGATAAGCGAGCAGGCTCTAAAAGAAAATCCGGGGCTCTACCCCCAGAGTGGGAGTCCAGCCACGGGCAATGTTTCAATTGCCGGACATAGAAACGCTTATGGATCGCCCTTTTTTGATTTGGACAAAATGCTGCCCGGGGATGAAATATTTTTAACCTACCATCAAAAAACTTACCATTACCTGGTCGAGACGGTATTTGAAACCCACAGCCGGGATTGGAGCGTGATTGAGCCAACCCCACGGGCGGCTTTGACATTGACTACCTGCACACCCCTGCATCCAGCCGATGGCCAATACAACCGCCTGGTTGTTCGGGCCTATCTAAAAGATATCCAATAATTATCTGCATCATGACTATTTAATCATTTGTTCGGTGAGGAGTTCTATGAGGATGTTGCGGGATGATTTCTCATTGAGATTCAGGCCCGAAAAATGTTGAACAGTGGTGCCCATCAAAATAGGGAAGGAAATGCAGCCCAGGATCTGCAGGGTTCGCATGTAGATTCGGGATTCTTCCTCGTCCGGATGCAGCTCTTGCAGGGTCCGGTGAACGAGATGAATGCCTTCCTGCTCGAGGTATTCACTGTATTCGACCGGGGTGTTGCTGTGGTGAATCTTCTGATCGATCATGTACCTCACTATGTCCGGATATTTATATACTGTATCGGCGTAGGCCTGAATAAAATTGGACAGACGGACAGAGGCGGGTTGCCCATTTTCTTTAAGTATTGTAAAGACTTTCTTCATCTGGGAGGTTACATATTTCAATGCTTTATCAATCACCATATCTTTGGAGCCGAAATGGTAGTTGACCGCTGCTATGTTTACATCCGCCCGGGTGGAAATCTTCCTGACTGTGACATTTTGGAAGCCCTCGTCAGCCATTATATCGAGGGTGGCCTTTATAATTCGCTCTTTAGTGCTCCCACTGTGACTCAAAATTTTCAAATCAGTTCACCGCCGTTTGAAACGATGTTTGATTAAATTTTAATTTAGCAGATCGTATTCGTCAAGTTTAGTCTGGCAGGCTCTTTTGATTTCAATTGACAAACAGGGCTATTTTTTTTACCCTAGTCTTAGGGCTAATTTAAACAGCATTTGAATTTTGCCTTGGCATTTGGGGAGGGAATCATCCGTTGCTTGCCAATCAAGCTTCTGATTTATATATGGGGCTGGACATCGGTTCGACAACCGTCAAGGTTGTTTTGCTGGATGATGCCTTAAACCCGGTCTTTAGAATCTACCAGCGCCATAACAGCGATATTAGAGCCACCCTGAGCCATTCGATCAAAGAGGCCTTGTTAAGGGTGGGCAATCAGACCGTTTCGGCCCTGGTTACCGGGTCAGCCGGTCTGTCGGCGGCGGCCTGGTCAGGTCTGTCTTTTATTCAAGAAGTGATCGCCGGGACTGAAGCTATAAAACATCTCATACCGGAAACCGATGTGGCTATAGAACTGGGAGGCGAAGATGCCAAGATAACCTATTTCGGCCATGGTATAGAACAGAGGATGAACGGCATTTGCGCCGGCGGCACCGGTGCTTTTATTGATCAGATGGCCGCACTCTTGGAGACCGATGCTATGGGGCTGAACTGCCTGGCCGCCAAGCATAAGATTATATATCCCATAGCAGCCCGCTGTGGGGTGTTCGCCAAAAGCGACATTCAACCATTGTTGAATGATGGAGCGGCCCGTGAAGACATAGCCGCTTCGGTTTTGCAGGCGGTGGTCAATCAGACTATTAGCGGCCTGGCCTGCGGACGTCCCATTCGCGGCAAGGTGGCCTTCCTGGGCGGCCCTTTACATTTTCTCACCGAACTCTGCACCAGGTTCAAGGATACCTTGAAGCTCTCGCCGCAAAACGCCATCATTCCTGACATGGCTCAATACTACGTGGCCATTGGTGCAGCCCTGGCTTCGCGCCGGGAGAACCCGGAGAGCCTTTCGGATATCGCCAATCGCCTGAAGTGTTCCGGCGATACCGCTACCGGCGAGATATGGCGCTTGAACCCTCTTTTCCCCGATGCGCAGCAGCTGGAGATATTCCGGGAAAGGCATTCACAGCATAAAATTGCCCAGCGGGAGCTGGAAACCTATAGCGGGCCGGCCTATTTAGGTATTGATGCCGGCTCAACCACCACCAAAGCAGTTCTCATCGACCAGGAGGGCAGTCTGCTTTACTCCTACTATGGGGGCAACCAGGGCAGTCCGGTCGATTCAACGGTCAAGATATTGAGAGACCTTTATTCACATCTGCCGGAAAGCGCTTATATTGCCAATTCCCTGGTAACCGGTTATGGAGAAGGCCTTATAAAAGCAGCCCTGGGAATAGACCTGGGCGAGGTGGAGACCGTGGCTCATACCACGGCTGCCGAGTTTTTCTGCCCCGGGGTGGATTTCATCCTGGATATCGGCGGGCAGGATATGAAATGCATGAGGGTCAAAAATGGAGCCATAGACAGCGTGGTTTTGAATGAAGCATGTTCATCGGGCTGCGGATCGTTTTTGGAGACCTTCGCCCGCTCTTTAAGCATGACCGCCGAAGAGTTTTCCAGCACGGCTTTGATGGCCAATTCACCGGTTGATTTGGGCTCCCGCTGCACGGTTTTTATGAATTCGCGGGTTAAGCAGGCGCAAAAGGAAGGGGCCTCGGTGGGGGATATTTCGGCCGGCCTTTCCTATTCCGTAATAAAGAATGCCCTGTTTAAGGTTATAAAGTTGAGAAATCCCGAAGAACTTGGGCAGAGGATAGTGGTCCAGGGTGGAACTTTCCTCAATGAAGCGGTTTTGCGAAGCCTGGAGCTGGTTACCGGGCGTGAGGTTATAAAACCGGATATTGCCGGATTGATGGGAGCCCTGGGGGCCGCCCTGATCGCCCGTGAGCGCTGTGGGACCGGTCACCGGAGTACTGTATTTTCATTGCCCCAATTAGACAACTTCCAGTTCAAGGTATCCACCCGGCGCTGTGCCGGTTGCAGCAATCAGTGCCTCCTGACCATCAACCGTTTTTCAGAGGGCAGGCGCTACATTTCCGGCAACCGTTGTGAAAAGATGCTGGGCCAAAAAGAGGTAAGGGAGCAGCTGCCCAACCTGTTTGACTACAAATACCAGAGGCTGTTCGATTATGAACCCCTGACCGAGGGTGAGGCTCCTCGAGGTACCATAGGACTGCCCCGGGTGTTGAATATGTATGAGAATTATCCCTTTTGGTTTACTTTCTTTACCAGGCTGGGTTTCAGGGTCGAACTGTCGCCTCCCTCCAACCGGGATATCTACCATCTTGGCAGTGAAACCATTCCCTCCGAGTCGGCCTGCTATCCGGCCAAACTGGTGCACGGGCACATTGAGGCCCTGATCCGGCAGGGCATAAAGACTATATTCTACCCGGCGGTTGCTCACGAACGTAAAGAAATTGACCTGGCTGACAACTGTTTTAACTGTCCCATGGTCATTTCTTATCCCGATGTAATCAGAAACAACATGGATATATTAAACGGTCGTGATATTACCTATATCAGTCCCTTCCTTCCCTACGACAACCGGGAGCGCCTTATAAAGCGTTTGCATGAAGAGCTGAGGATACTGGGCATCGGGAAAAGCGAGATCAAGCAAGCGGTGGATGCCGCCTACCGGGAAGACGCCGCTTTTAAACAGGATATTCGGCGTGAGGGCGAAAGGGTCATGGCCGAAATGGAAAGTAAAGGATTTCAGGGGATTGTGCTGGCCGGCCGGCCCTATCACCTGGACCCCGAAATCAACCATGGTATCGCTGATTTCATCATCAGCCAGGGATTCGCAGTGCTGACCGAGGATTCGGTAGCCCACCTGGGCGAACGTTTCAATCCTTTGAGGGTAGTTGATCAGTGGATGTACCATTCCCGGCTCTATGCTGCGGCTACTTTAGTAGCCAATCGCCGGGATCTTGAACTCATCCAGTTGAATTCCTTCGGTTGCGGGCTGGATGCCATAACCACTGATCAGGTTCAGGAAATATTGGAGACGGCCGGCAAGATATATACGGTAATTAAAATTGATGAAATAAGCAATCTGGGAGCAGCCCGGATAAGAATACGGTCTTTGATAGCGGCTCTCCGCAAGCGGCAGCCAGTTTTGCTCCCGGGAAGAAATTATTCATATGATTTCATTTCCTTTACCGAGGAGATGAGGCAGAAGCACACCATATTGTGCCCCCAGATGTCGCCCATCCATTTTGAATTCGTGGAGGACGTATTCCGCGATGCCGGATATAATCTTGAACTGCTGCAGGAAGTATCCCCGGAAGACATAGAAGCGGGAGTCAAGTACGTCAATAACGATGCCTGCTACCCATCGATTATCGTTATCGGCCAGTTGCTGCATGCCCTGCAGTCGGGAAAATACGATCTCGACAACACCACCGTAGTAATAACCCAGACCGGGGGCGGCTGCCGGGCCACCAATTATATTGGACTTCTGCGCAAAGCCTTGTGGGAGGCCGGCTTCGGAAAAATCCCGGTTTTATCGGCCAACGTGACCGGTACCGAGGCTCATCCCGGTTTTAAGATTACCGGAGGTCTTTTGAAAAAGGCCATTCGGGGCATAGTCTACGGGGACCTGTTGATGAGAGTGCTGCACCGGGTGCGCCCCTATGAAAAAATACCGGGCTCAGCCAACCTTTTGTTTGAAAAATGGATAAAGGAATGCCGCCGGCAGTTGCTGGCAGGCGATACCAAAACTTTTAAGAGCAACCTGCGCAAAATTGTGGAGGAATTCGATCGCCTGGAGCTAAATGACGTAAAGAAACCCCGGGTGGGGGTGGTGGGCGAAATCCTGGTTAAATATCACCCGGCGGCCAATAATAATGTTGTCAGCCTGCTTGAGCAGGAGGGTGCCGAAGTAGTAGTTCCTGATCTGTTGGACTTTTTTACCTACAGCACTTATGACGCCGTGTTTCGTTACGAGCAATTGTCGGGAAGCGGCAAAGCCATGCTGGTGTCGCGCCTGATTATTAAGTACATGGAAAACGCCCGCAAGGAGATGTGCCGGGCATTGGAAGCCAGCCAGAGGTTCACGGCGCCTGAGTCGGTTTATCACCTTGCCGAGAAGGCCAGCCGGATCATGTCGCTCGGGCACCATGCCGGAGAAGGGTGGCTGCTGACGGCCGAGATGATCGAGTTGATCGAGACCGGTGCTCCCAACATTGTATGCGTGCAGCCTTTTGCCTGCCTGCCCAACCATGTGACGGGTAAAGGCATGGTGCGCAAGTTGCGCAACGAATACCCGGAGGCCAATATCGTGGCCATTGACTATGACCCGGGCGCCAGTGAAGTCAACCAGTTGAACCGTATCAAGCTGATGCTGAGTGTGGCCATGCGGGAGTTTGAAGAGGGCGAAGTCCGGCCCGCGCCGGCTGCGCACAAGGGCTACCAGAAGATTAGTGACCATCGTATTTAAGAACCGCCCGTCAAGAAACTGCGGGGTCATACACTGGGCCAACACCCCGGATAAGCAGACCGTCCATAAAGTCCCGAGCATTTTAGATGTTTATTTCCTTAACTAATAAAGCTGTACCACGGGCACCACATATGCTCCCTTCGGTCGCTAATAAGGGTGCAGATACCTGCTTTAACATAAAGCCCGCTCGTCAACGTACATGAAGTAGGTTGACGAGCGGGCTTTAATCGTGGAATTTTGATTATCAGTTTTTGGTAAAGTTCGTTTTCTTAAGTCCTACTTAATTATCAAAATATGAAAATTGTTTGATTAAGGTTAAATCTAAATGGCATCCGCTGGAAAACTGATACAATAGAAATCAGTATTCCGGCATTTGCGGTATACTGAAGAATATGTTGATATTATGGGGGATGGATGTTGAAAAGGGTCAGGGTAGTCGTCTTTTTTCTTGTTCTGTCGGCAATAGGGGCTGTCTGGTATTTTACCCGGCCAGAGCCGGTGGTAGCTCCCGAGATAAGCCGCTATGCTGTTGAATGGCCTCTGCCCCATCACGATTATGGCAATACGCGATCCAACCCTGATTCAGCCATAAACGCGGCTACTGTATCAAATCTACAGCCGTTCTGGTTTTTTGCCCTGCCTGCGGGTGCTTCGACCGGTGAATTGACTGGCAATGCCATAATTCAAGGGGGCAGGATCTACTGCCGGGACGGGCAGAGCAACGTCTACGCCCTGGCCCTGGACAGTGGAAAACTGTTCTGGAAAAAGGAATACCAACAGCCAGCATCCGGTTCGGGGGGCTTGTCGGTAGCCAGGAACCTGGTTTATGTCAGTAAAGGCGACAATGAGGTAGCGGCGCTTGACTTAAAAGGCCGCGAAAAGTGGTCAGTCCAACTGACCGTTAAGCCTGGCGGGGCAATTAGGAGCCAGCCGATCGAATATGATGGGCAGGTCTATGTGGCAGCTTCGGCTCCCCGGTCAGGGAATGGATCATCGCCGGAGGACTTTGGCAGCATCTATGCACTGGACGGTAAAAACGGCAAGGTCATCTGGACGTATAACCTCGGAGAGGAGGCCCTGCCGAGAAACGATCTGCCCTGGCGCAGTGGTGAATTGGGATTATTTCCTGCTATAGACGCCGCCGGTGGGCGGATGTTTTGGCCAACCGATTTGTCCGGTCCCTGGCCGTCCCCAGCGCAGATATCCGAAAAGAACCTGCCTGCCGCGCTCTTCCAGCAAAGAATTGCCGCTTTTAACCATTCGAGCGGACAGATGCTCTGGCTGCAAAGCCTGAGAAACCATGATTATATTAACCTTGATCTGCGGGAACCGCCTATTATCGCTTCAATTGACAACCGCAGCATCATACTGGCTGCTGGCAAGGGCGGGTGGGTCTACGCGGTTGAATTGGTCAGCGGCAGGCCGCTGTGGGAAGTGGCGGTCGGAGAGCACCAGAACGACCAGCTCAGTTCGCCGCCCCGGGGAGCCGCTTCGGTGCTGCCCGGGCCGCGGGGAGGTGTTGCTTCACCGATGGCCTGCCGGGATGGTGTTTTATACGTACCGGTGGTCAACCAGGCCGGGAAATACAGTCCGGGAAAGTCTGAAACGGCCGTTTTCGACCTGTCGCAAGGTGGCGGCGAACTGTTGGCCTTAGATATTCGTTACGGAAAGATATTGTGGCGGCAGACTTTTGATTCAGCGGTTCTGGGTGGGGCAACCATTATGGGCGACCTGGTCTTTACTTCAACCTATACGGGCCGGATATACGCCTTCAATCGGATCAGCGGGGAAAAAATATGGGAGCACCAAACCGACGGCAGGATTACCGGATGGCCGGCTGGAGCCGGTAAAACTATTGTATTTCCGGTGGAAAAGAGCGGCTCCGGTCCGGTGCTGGAAGCATTTTCTCTACCTTAAATACAGCTTCCCGGCAGGACTTAAAAGCATCTTGCTGGTATTGTATAAGGCATGTAGGGATGCCCTATAATGAGGTCAAAATATGAACGTTGCAATACGGCGATTGTTTCTGGTTATCATTATATCTATAATTGGTGGGATTCATGGCATTACGGTTGCTGCGGCAGACCCGGCCACCCCGGAACCAGTAAGCACGGCCCCGGTAGGCAATCCTCCCGTGCCTCCGGATTTGGAAGCCTGGGCTGGCATACTTATAGACCGGGACAGTGGTGCTGTTTTGTATGCCAAAAATGCCGGTTATCGCCTATATCCAGCCAGCACCACCAAAATCCTCACCGCCCAGTTGGCTTTGGAACATGGCGCGCTCGATGAACAGATTACCGTGGGGCCGGAAGTTTCGCTGATACCGGCTGACGCCAGCCGGGCCGGACTTCGGGTTGGAGACCGCCTTACTCTGAAAGAACTGCTTTACGCCCTTATGCTGCCTTCGGGCAGTGATGCTGCTTATGTGTTGGCGGTTCACGTGGGGGGGGAGGGTAATAAATTAACTGGCAAAGAGGCTATGGCTAATTTCGCCGGGATGATGAACCGGCGGGCGGCTGCCCTTGGAGCCTATGACAGCCATTTTGCTAATCCGGACGGTTTTCATGACCCTGACCACTATTCAACTCCTTATGACATGGCTTTAATCGCCCGTGAGGCCATGAAAAGCCCCGCTTTTCGCGAAGTGGTAGCCACTCCCGAGCATTCCCCCCGGGGGAACCTGGCCTTCCCGGGTAAAATTAAATGGGAAAACACCAACAAATTCTTGAACCCGAAGAGCCCTTATTATATGCCCGGGGTCGACGGGATCAAAACCGGTACCACCAGGCAGGCCGGTTATTGCTTGATTTCCTCGGCTTCCCGCGGCGACCGGAACCTCATAGCGGTAGTCCTGCGCTCCAATGAAACAGAACTTTATCAGGACTCCCGTCGCTTCCTGGAGTTTGGCTTTTTAACGGCTTCCCCGGTTCAAGCGGCAGCTTCTCCAGCTGTTAAATCAGGCGGTATTCCCAAACAAGCTCTGCCCGGAGCCGTTGCCCTGGCTGCCCTTGTCTATATGGGCAGCAGGCTGCTGTGGAATTACCGGCGCAGGAAACAGAGTGAAAGTGCCTGAGCCTTCTTTCTAGCTATCCTTTTAATTGCCCAAGCGACAGGTTTACCCTGTAGTTGCCGAATTTTAAGACTTCCTCCAACAGGGTCCGCAGTTCATCCTGGCTGGAGCTTCTCACCTCCAGTAGGTAGCAGCCTTCACCGCTTATCTGATTGGCGCGGGTTATAAGCTGCTGCTGGTCAATAAAGCGGTGAAAGGCCTGGTGGTTGGCGGTTTTCATAAATACGGTGATGAAGGCCAGCAGGGGACGGCCCATGAGCCTTTCATCGATGCGCACTGTATATCCTTCAATAATGCCCATGTCTTCCATTTTGCGAATCCGATTGGCGACGGCCTGCCCGGTCAGATGAACTTCTTCGCCTATCTCCCTCCATTGCCTCCGAGAGTTGACAAGGAGCAGGGATAGAATTTTGAGATCGGTTTCATCAAGCATTATGGTTTCAACCCTTTCATGGTGAAACTGGACTGCTCAGTTTGCGCACGCGGCCCAATACTATGCTATGCCATAATTAATGTATAAAACAAATAAGTACAGGGAGGTAGATACCCTTGAAAATGCACTTCCTTCGTCACGCTACTTTTATTATAACAGTAGGAGAAAAGAACCTTTTATTCGACCCCATGCTGAGCACGGCGGGAGCTATGCCGCCCGTACCGGATGTGGCCAACAGCTCGGCCAATCCTCTGGTTCCACTGCCAACAGCTGCTGATCTGAAAAAGATTGACGCACTGGTTGTCACCCACAACCACGGGGATCACTTTGATGAGGCTGCGGCAGAACTGCTGCCCCATGACCTGCCCCTGTTCTGCCAGCCGGTTGATCAGGCGGGATTCTCCCAACGCGGTTTCACGCAGGTTTGGGTAGTTGATGAATCCCTCGATTGGGAGGGGTTAAAATTGTATCGCACTGGCGGTCAGCATGGGACTGGAAAGATAGGGCAGAAAATGGGCCCGGTGTCCGGTTTCGTGGTGGCAGCAGGAACTGAACCGGTGGTTTATGTAGCGGGCGACACCATCTATTGCCTGGAAGTGAAAGAGGCTATTGAAAAATACCATCCCACTGTTATTATCTGTTTTGCCGGTGCCGCCCGCTTCAGCAAAGGGGATCCGATAACTATGAGCCGGGAAGATATTGGCCGGGTTTGTGCCAAGGCTCCCGATGCAACAATAGTTGCCGTTCATATGGAGGCCTGGAACCACTGCACTCTGACCCGACGGGAACTGGCCGACTACCTAAAAGAAACGGCGCCCGGCAGCCGGGTTTTTATACCTGCCGACGGGGAGTTGTTAAATATATAGAAAGATTCTCAGACCGTCTACAAAAGCGAAGCACTTTCCAGCACCACGGTTTCACTCGCTTCGCTCGAAAATAAATAGGATGAGCAAGGCGCGAGATAGTCCTGCGATTGAGGTGTACACTAGTACATTGATTGAGCAGGACTGTTGAGCAACGCAGACGACGCCCATGGACGGGCTAGTGTCGCGGTGCCAGGATGGCAAGGAGCGACCGACGCCCATGGACGGGCTAGTGTCGCGGTGCCAGGGATGGCAAGGAGCGACCGACGCCCATGGACGGGTTAGTGCGGCGATGCCAGGACGGCAAGGAGCCGCGAATTCGCTCCCGTCATTCGGTCTGAGTCAGTCATGTAACGGACTGGCTTTTTTATATTTTACCTGGAACCTTTTGCTTATTTCGGTGTATAAACAAATAAGAATAGGACAAAGGCGGATTTAATGAGATACCTGGATAAGCTGCAAGCCAACAAGATAATCCAGGGCGACGTAAAAGCGTTTGAAATCCTGATCGAGTCTTACAAAGGTCGGGTATTTTCTTATTGCCTGCGCATGTCCAATGACCATCATGCTTCTGAAGATTTGACGCAAGAGGTTTTTCTCAAGGTCTACCGCAACATGCAATACTACGATTCACACAAAGCAGCCTTGAATACCTGGATATATACCATTTGCCGTCATACCTGTCTGAATTATGTCAGGGATCGGGAGCGGGCCGGTATGGACACTGCTCTGGCGGAGCCCGACACTTTAGGATGTTCAGGTGATCCATACCGTTCTCTGGACAACCGCTTATGCCTTATCCGGGCATTGAACAAGCTGTCCCTGGAGGAGAGGGAACTACTTATAATGAAAGACTACCTGGATTTTAAATACCGGGAAATAGCAAAGCTTCTCGGTTTGCCGGTGGGGACTATAAAATCAAGAATACACAGCACTCGTATGCGCGTGAAACAAGAGTTGGAGGAAACCAGATGATAAAGAGATACAAGAAGCTTATAGAAGCTCTTCCTCTGGAAGCCTGTTCTAATGACCTGGTCTCTACAGTGATCGAAAAGTCAGGGATCAAGCAGCAGGTTCATCAACAGGCCCAGGCACCTTCTTACGGGAAGGACAGATGGGTATACCGGGTGGCGACTCTGTTGATGCTCTTTTTTTTGACCGGAACCGCTGTGTTTGATCTAAATAAACCAGAGCCGGTGGATCCCAGCCAGTGGAGTGTCAATTCACTCAACCTGGTTTCTCAGCTTAAACAAAATGCCGAACTATTATTTGGTGAAGGGTGTGTGAAAAAATGAAAAAAAAGTTGACGGTATTAGTGGCATTATCCCTGTTTCTGGCGGCCTTTATCCTGGAGGGGGGGCGCCTGGCCAGCCTGTTAATTGTGACTGCGTTGGTGCCCATGTTCCTGGGCCCGGTCCTTTCGGCCTGCTTTAGCTTTAGCCTGGCGGATATTAAAAATGCTTTTAAGGATGCCTTTGCCGAACGCCTCGATCTGAACCGGACTGCCCAATACCAGACCGGCCTTCAGGTGGTGAATAATCTTCAGAACGCGGTAATGTGGTGGGCATTTAGCATCGTCGTCCTGGCCATGATAATGATTCTTTCAAGTGTTACCGAAGTGAGACAATTGGGACCGAAAGTGGCGGCGGGGACTGTGGCCCTGTTGACCGGGCTGCTGCTGCGAACTCTGCTTTTTAACCCTATGGAGTTCAGCTTGCGCCGAAAAGTTCTCCTGAGTTCAGATAACAGGGATTATTTGCCATAAACTATAAAAAAGTGGAAGATGGTGAAATATTTCACCAACAAATTAGCCCGCCATATTGACAAGAGCGCAAGTTCATAATATACTTCAAAATGCCTTGTTCTCTAAATTGTCTCCTTTTTGGGGGAATTAGTCCAAGAGCAACTCCGGAAGGGAGATGAAAAATGTGCTAGAAGACAAGTATATCGTTTGTAAGGACTGCGGAAATGAGTTTTTGTTCTCAGTATCGGAACAAGAATTTTATGCCGAGAAGGGATTCGAAAACGAGCCTGGTAGATGCCCGGCCTGCAGAAGAGCCCGCAAGCAGCAGAGAGGTGGATTTGGTGGTGGTCGCAGCCGCGATGACCGTCCCATGTTCAAAACTGTATGTGCTTCCTGTGGTCAGGAAACCATGGTTCCTTTTGAGCCCAGTGGAGATCGTCCGGTTTACTGCCGTGACTGCTTCCAGGCCAGACGTAGCCGCAGCTATTAAGCCAAGGCAAACACAAGGGGTTAGTTATAAACTAACC
>JBDKUE010000241.1:0-28850 GCA_039679855.1 Syntrophomonas sp. | reverse complement strand
TTTACCCTGATGTCTTCGTTAATTCTCCAATCTTTACTGATAAGAAGTTCACCTCCAGAAAAATGTAAAGCGGGCTGCAAGAACCCGCTGATCAATACCCATATGCCCGCTAAACCCCGGTATGGTTAATTGAACTACCTTAACAGCCAGTACTGCAAGGTGAGAAGCGAAGCTCCTGCTTAACATCAGAAATTAGTATATCATAAGTCGATTAGCCTGGCAATGATTAAACCGGGAAAAGTCCAGGTTTTAGTAGATTGTTTTATGATGAACGTTTTTCATCGATCTCCTGCAAAATCTGTTTTATGAAGTCTTCAAGTGCGGCCGCTCCTTTGTCGCCTTCTTTGCGGTGGCGGACCGAAACGGTTCCCTCCTCGGCTTCACGGTCCCCTACTACCAGCAGATACGGAATCTTTTGCATCTGACCTTCTCTAATCTTGTAACCGACTTTTTCGCTGCGATAGTCGGCTTCAGCCCTGACACCGGCTTCTTCCAGTCGAGCATATACTTTTTTAGCATAATCGTGGTGGCGCTCGGTGATGGGGATCACCCTGGTCTGCACAGGAGCCAGCCAGGTGGGAAAAGCTCCGCCGAAATGTTCGGTTAAAATCCCGATAAAGCGCTCCATGCTGCCATAGATAACCCGGTGGATCATTACCGGACGGTGCTTTTCCCCGTCCTCGCCAATATAGCTAAGGTCAAACCGTTCCGGCATCTGAAAATCGAGCTGAATGGTGCCGCACTGCCAGGTGCGGTCAAGTGAATCCTGCAGGTGGAAGTCTATCTTGGGACCGTAAAAGGCTCCATCTCCTTCATTTATTTTATAGGGCAGCCCTTTTTCATCCAGGGCCTGCCTTAAGGCATTGGTGGCCATTTCCCAGGTTTCGGCCGATCCCATTGATTTCTCGGGCCGGGTGGACAGTTCTACATGATAGGGAAAACCGAAAAGGCTATAGAACTTGTCTATCAAATCGATAACGCCCTTGATTTCACTAATGATCTGTTCGGGCAGCATAAAGATGTGAGCGTCATCCTGCGTAAAAGCACGCACCCTCATCAAACCGTGTAAGACTCCGGATTTTTCATGGCGATGAACCAACCCCATCTCCCCCACCCTCATGGGCAGTTCCCGGTAGCTGTGTAAAGACTGCTTGTACACCAGCATTCCACCCGGGCAGTTCATGGGTTTAACACAGAAGTTTTCTTCATCTATCACTGTAAAATACATGTTTTCTTTGTAGTTGTCCCAGTGGCCGGACCGGTGCCAGAGCTCTTCATCAAGGATGATGGGGGTTCGTATCTCTGAATAACCGGCTTTGCGGTGCTCTTCGCGCCAGAACTTCTCCAATTCATTTCTCAGGATCATGCCCTTGGGCATAAAGAAAGGAAATCCCGGGCCTTCGTCGAGAACTACAAAAAGGCCAAGTTCACGGCCCAGGCGGCGGTGGTCCCGCTTTTTGGCTTCTTCCAGTTTATGCAGGTAATCTTCCAATAAAGCCTTTTTGGGGAAGGAAGTGGCGTATATTCTCTGCAGCATCTGGTTTTCTTCGCTGCCCCGCCAATAGGCCCCGGCCAGGCTCATGAGCTTGAAGGACTTGACTTTACCGGTGGACGGAATGTGCGGCCCCATGCAAAGGTCGATAAACTCACCCTGCTGGTATATGCTGATCTGGGCGTCAAGCGGCAGATCATTGATAAGCTCGACCTTGTAGCTTTCCCCGTGCTCGGCAAACAGCTTGAGGGCTTCTGCGCGGCTCAATTCACGCCTGACTATAGGATAGTCGGCGGCGATTATGCGCTGCATTTCTTCCTCGATAAGGGAAAAATCCTCCGGAGTAACCGTATGGCTGCTTTCAATATCGTAGTAAAACCCCTTGTCAATGGCCGGTCCGATGGCCAGTTGGGTATCCGGCCAGAGCCGTTTTATGGCCTGGGCCATTATATGGGATGAAGAATGGCGGTAAACGGTTAAAGCCCTTTCATCATCAAAGCCTATAAACTCGACGGTTCCGTCTTCTGTGATTTCTCTATTCAAATCAGTCAGCTGGTCGTTAAATAGAGCCACAACCGCAGTTTTGGCCAACTGAGGCTTAATTTCTTTGGCTATTTGGAGCAGGCTCATCCCCTCCGTAAACTCGCGGCGTTCTCCACCTGGCAGGGTGACATTGATCATCGATAAAACCTCCTGACATTGACTCCTAAAATAAAGGCCTTCAGCCTCGTAATACCTTTTTAAGTCTACCACATTGAGCGAATATATGAAGATCGGCAGTACGATATGGCTAAAAACCACCGAAATACCAGCAACTTAATATTATCAGAAAATATAGCAAATTTCGGCGACAACGGCAAACAGGTCGCCGCTCAAAATACAAAAACTAAAAAAACAAATATGATGTATTATATATACATTGATGTTATTTAATGGGGCTATTAAGGAGAGGGGTTAATGATGAACATATATCAAAAAAGAGCTTCGCTCTTTAGCCTTTTTAGTGCAATTGCCTTGATGTCTTCTCAGCTTTTAAAGGGAAGCTTTGAAATTGCGCCTCTAATCGGATTCGGGGCGGGGCTTATCTTCGCCGTACTGGCTCTTATCATGGCAACAAAAGCTGGCCATCGGGAGGCGGATAATTGAGCCAAACCTGTAGATGATGGCCGTTTATTTATGCTGTTCACAAAAACCAGGCCGGCATTTCGGGCAGCCCGTACATTCGCTGATGCGCTCTTTAAACACATTGCGGATCATCAAAACCGGTTCGCTTTCTCCTTGTTCCCCGGTATTATGCATAATTATATGCCGCGGCGATATGGTGATTAGGATGCTGACCAGAACATCGTCCAGGCTGACCTCATTGGACAGCATTTCGTCCAAATAGTAGTTGATATACTGTTCATCAACCTTGGTTCCGCTGTCATCCCACAGGTAAAAGCGTCCATTCCCCATAACCATCAAATTGACTTCATTTATTTTGGGCTTCTGGGAATCCACAAAATAGCGGAGTAAGCTAACAAACTCACTGTACTCCCTTTCGTTCTTTAATTCTTCCAGGGCCAGTTCGGCGGCGTATTTTATTTCCGTCAAATAGTCCTGCAGGCAAAAGGTTACGAACCCCTCCACCAGTATGCGCCGGTTTTGTCTAAGGTGCTCCAAAACTCTCTGACTGATGCGGTTTTTCCGGCCGAAGCGCAGAAGCAGGTTGAGGCTTTCCGTGCTGCGGCAATTGTTGAGAATGTCGCGGGCTTTTACATAGACCGCGCCCTTTTCCAGGTTTAGATACTTTTTTATAGAACGGTTGATTTCTTTTTTTAAAATATGATCCTCGCAATATTGCATAATATGCTCGGCCAGGGCCTCGCTAAGCTGGTGGCGAAATACATCACAGATGTCATCTTCCCGGAAAACGGAATCATGGTTGCTTCCTTCCAAAACGAAAGTTATCCATTCAAGCCCTGACTCCGGTTGAGGCTTAAGCTCCCAATTAAGGACAAATCCCTTCTGGTTAATCCATTGCAGACGGCTTTTAACCCCGCCTATAAGTTCATTGCCTGCGTCTACCGTTCCCACCTGGAATTCGTAAAGCATGGTTATCCTCCCAAACTAAGAAAGATACTTTATTATATGTGGGGGTGTTAATCGTTATTCAGTCATGGAAATTAGAGGCTGGGAGATTAAGCAATATAATCCTACCGGCAAAAAAAGCCCCGAGATATTGATTTTGCATAAACTTCGGTTTATAATCATACTACGTTCGGGCCGTTAACTCAGTGGGAGAGTGCTTCCTTGACGCGGAAGAAGTCATAAGTTCGAATCTTATACGGCCCACCATAAAAGCAAAGCAATACCGGGGTTATAAGACCCCGGTATTTTTAATGAATTTAAAAGCACTGATTGCCCACCACATTTCCCAGCACCTTTTATTTTCCATCGTCTTCCCTTCAGCCACTATTTATTTACGGAATTCATAGCAAGCCCACCCAATATATATATATGAGTCTATAAAATCGGGAGGGCGCCTTGATTATTAGTGTTAGGAAAAACCACTTAATTCAGGTCATGAGTGCTATATTGTTCGTTGGCCTGTCTATTGGCTACCTACAATTGGCTGCCCATCCTATGATGGAAAAATGGGAGCAAGAAAAGATCCTGGTTCGACGGGTAAATACCAGTCTGCCACTGGTATCTTTAACCTTTGACGATGGTCCGGTGAAAGAAACGACTACTGCGGTTCTAGATGCTCTGCAAAGGAATCAGGCCCACGGCACCTTTTTCTTGCTCGGACAAAGAGCGGAGAATCAACCCGAACTGGTCAAACGTATGACCCGCGAAGGTCATGAAGTTGGCAATCACAGTTATTCTCACGCCAATTACAACCGCCTGAAAATCTCAGCTCAAATGGAAGATATTTTTCGTACCAACCAGATAATTGAGAGCATCAGCGGGCAGCCGGTTCGCCTTTTCCGCCCTCCGGGAGGTTATCTGTCCGTGGCCATGGTGGAAAAATGCCGGGCGGCCGATTTAACCATCGCCTATTGGACCTACAAGCAAGATCCCAAGGATTGGCGCAACGGCACCAGGGCAGCCTCTATTGCCCGCAGCATTTTAGATAACCTTGAGCCGGGCCAAATAATTATTCTGCACGATGGGGCTCCCAATGCCAACGAAACGGCCAAGGCTCTGGACATTTTAATTCCCGAGTTGAACAAACGGGGCTATTCCTGCGTAACTTTAAGCGATTTGATGGCCAATGAAAATCAGTAATATTCAAGCTTGCCGGGCAATAAAGATGTATAAAATGCCGAAGGGGGTTTTCCTCTATGCCCAAATTTTTTGGCTTTTATCAGCTTCCAACCAGAGCCAAAGCGGCACTTACCGGTATTTTGGTCATGGTTTTACTTGCCAGCAGCGTGCTCTATGTTCAAGCTTACCACCGTTTAAAGCCTATTTATGAAGTTAAAACTGATAAAAAGATGGTTGCCCTGACTTTTGACATCAGTTGGGGAAATAAAACCCCCGGTCCAGTTCTCGATATTCTAAAAGAGAATAATTTGAAGTGCACTTTTTTCCTCTCCGGACCCTGGGTTAAACAATACCCGGAAATAGCCCAGCGCATTCAGCAGGATGGGCATGAAATCGCAAGCCATGGCTATCGTCACATCAACCTCAGCAACTTGAGCAAAAGCGAGATCATAGACGAGATCAACAAGGCCCATGCCAATATTAAAGAAGTTACTGGGGTGGAAGCCAGCTTGATAAGAACTCCCAATGGCGATTACAACGATACGGTAATCCAGGGGGTCCATGAAGCCAACTATGAAGCCATTCAATGGAGCTGTGATTCACTGGACTGGATGAATCCCGGCATTAACACCATAATAGACCGAGTCAGCACCAGGGCCAAAGGCGGCGACATAATCCTTATGCATGCCAGCGATACCTGCAAGCAGACACCGGACGCCCTTCCCTCAGTTCTCAAAAACCTTAAAGAACAGGGATTTGAATTTGTAACCGTATCTGAATTGCTTCAAGCGCAGCAAAAATAGGAATAGGATAAAAGCAGGCAGAAAAGGTGAGAAGCCATGCACGGGGTTCCGTCATGGCTTCTGGTTACTCTTCTTCTTCGTAGTCTTCGATGTGTTCCAGACCAATATCCTTCAGGATTTGATCTATCAAGTTCTTATCCATTTTTTATTCTTCTCCTTTCTCCTTCATTAAGCGCTAATTATACGCCTTCGATAAAAATAATACCAGTAAAACGTTAATAACTTTCACTATAATTTATATATCGTTGTAAAGCTTATGTAAATTTAATGTTTTTAGGACTAAAAGCCCATTTTGTTAAAAATAGAACCAATAGTAGTGAGTATTGACCTCTGCCCCCTTGCCGTAAATGCGTTTTGTGGTAAGGCCTAACCAGGCTTGAGTATAAAAACTAGGCTTTTCCTTAAAGCTATAGTCAGCTAACTATTTAATTCAACTTATTGCCGGAGTTGATCATTTTGCTCGGTACTGCCGCTGTAAAGGCTCATTATCTTTTATCGTTAGCTTTCTTTTTAGCTTCAGGGACGCAAATGGCGACTGGAATTTGGGCCGCTTTCTGCGGTATAGCAGGATGTGCCATGCTCTGCAGCGCACTGATGCGCTATTCTCCGTTCGTAGATTTATTTATAAAAGACAATAGTTCACCAGATAAGTAGATGGTCAACTATATTATCATCGGTTAAATTTACGTATGACTGCGTTGTCGTCAATCGAAATACGTCCAGTATTACTCACTCCGACGCCCACGAACGGGCTAGTGTGGCGATGCCAGGACGGCAAGGAGCTGACGCCCACGGACGGGCTAATGCAGCGTATGGATGAACTAGTGTGGTGGCAGGACGCCAAGGAGCTGCGAGCCCACCTTGTCCTACGTAAATTTTCCTCGATGAGTAATACACCGAATTAGAATTGGCCGTCTACTAGACTTTTTGCCAGATCCCTTCCTCAACTTCCCTGGCTAATCCATTACTGATTAGATAATCGAGGTGCTTCAGAAACATTACCTTGTTCCAAAAGACTATCAATGGCACGTCAGGCAGGGCCAATCTTTCAACTTCTTTTTTCACCATATCATCAAGTCCGCAGGGCTGTTTAATATATGAAAGGACTCTTTCTTCGCGTTTAAGCACCACGTCCAGATAGCGGTTGAACAGCAGCGGGATATCGTCCTCGTTTTGCCTGAAAACCCGCCGGTGCGATGTCACCAGGACGGCCGGTTTTATATCGATAAGGCGGCGGATTGAGTCCACCAACTGCCCCACATGGCAATAGGGGGCGCCATACCAGGGGCCGTTGCCGGCCAGGTCGAGATCACTGGAAAAAAGGATGCCATCTTTTTCAATATGAAAAGCATAATGTCCTGGAGAATGGCCCGGCAGGTGCAGGGCTTTTAACTGGACGTGCCCGCAGTCGATGAGTCTGCCTTCCCATAAGTGACCGGTAATGTTGTAATCTCGAAAATCAGGCATATTCACATCGTCACGGCTGGCGACCGCCTGAGATAAACGGTCGTCCCGGGGAACATCCATCAACTCGTTCCACAGATCGTTTTCCATGAACGCATCATAGCTTTGCCGGCTTAGGTAGGCCTGGGCCTCTTCCCTGCCCACGATCATTTCGGAATGCTTGAAATGCCCGACTCCATGAATATGGTCAAAATGAATATGGCTGAAAATCAAGCGCTGTATTCCAATTCTGTCAATTTCTGCATAGGCATTTCCTCCGGCGCCGGCATCGATCATGGTTTTGATATCGTCATCAATAAAGAGTGAATTGCTGTAGGGAAAAATTGACTTGGCTTGAGGCCTTACAAGTTTGATTCTGTCCGCCACTGGTATGATCACAAAAAAACTCCCCCTTGTTTCTCTATATTTCTAAATACCTATCCCAAATTCTCTAAGCTGAAAGCCCGGGTTTAATCCGGGCTTTCAGACCGTCGACAAAAGCGAATTCGCAGCTCTTTGCCATCCTGGCATCGGCGGCTCTCTGGCATCCTGCCACCGCCGCACTAGTTCGTCCATGAACGTCGCTGCACTAGCCCGTCCGTGGGCGTCGTCTGCGTTGCTCGACAGTCCTGTTCAATCAGCGTACTTGTGTACGCCTCAATCGCAGGACTATCTCGCGCCTTGCTCATCATTTTTTCCTATCGAGCGAAGCGCGTAAAATCGTGGTGCCTGGATGGTGCTTCGCTTCCGTCGCTTGTTCTGAGCAGCTTGACGACTTTGTCGGCAAGCTTAAAGCCCGGGTTAAACCCGGGCTTTAATAATTAGCTGAGCTTGTTTTAATCAAGTTTTTCAATCATTTCGGCAATCATATCGAAAAAGTAATTTATGTCCTCTTTATCGTTGATTCCGGCTTTGAACCCTATCTCCGGAAACCTTCCCCGGCTGGTTATCCTGATATTGACAACGTACTGTCCTTGAGAGATGCTGTCTTCCAGGTTTTCCAACTCAATGTCAGTCCATTCTTCCTCATTGGGGAGTTCATTTTCTTCATCTTCCAGGAGTTTATCAAAATTGGGTGTTTCTCCATCGCTGTTATCTATAATCTGGTTTACTATCCACATGAGATCATTGGTGGTCATGTTTAGTTCTTCACTGAGCTGCATCATTTCATTAGCAATTGGTGTTATTTTGAGTAAATCAGAAAGATTAACCGGATCTCCTTTTCCCCACCTGTTTTTCATGCTATCACCTCCGCATAAATTGGCACGATAACTATGGAAAACCCTATCAGGTGATTCCTGGAGCTTTTCTCCACATTACTATTTTGCCATTCAATTGTCCACAGTAAATTCTACTCCTCCAAACGTGAATATATGAGAAAGTCCAGGGAAAAAACGCATCATTTAATCTGATAAACGCTGCCGGGTCTAAAGACCTCCTTATCCGCAAAATCAAGCTATTGACAATGCATGAAAACCCTGATTGCCGTTTGACCAGATACTAGTTAGTATAACCCATAAGTGCCCGCCGCTCAGCTCTAACACGCTCTATATCGGGCTTAACTAATGATTTAATATGTACCCGGTGTTCAAACACCATATCGTCCATTTCCTTGACAGTGCAGTTTCCGGCCAGGATCTTCCCGACCCGGATGCTCACGCAATAGTCAGCCTGAAGGTAGAATATCCAAAGGGATTTAACCTCCTGGCCATCTAAAACCACATCCACTTCGGCACTGGCTTTGTTGCGATCGATGAGCTTGAAATCCTGTACTGATTTAATCTCCATGTCAGTCTCCTAAATAAATATTATTCTTTAATTCCATATACAAACGTAATTTCCTTCATGAAGATAATGTATATAGATCAATCATTTGTATCATTTTTATTAGGATAACCGGCCGTATTCAGTCGATGGATACAGGTATTCATGTATTCTGGTATGCTAAAACGCTCCGAAAGACCATCTTAAAAAAAATCCAGGAGGTATTTCAGTCAATAGAAATCCCCCTGCGATATTAGCTTTACATAAATTTAGCGTCAAGTCAAGGAAACTACCAATAAATTAAGATTATTTCCATTACAATTAGATAAGTCGGTATAATCACCTTTAGGTTTGCAGGGTGCCTCCCACCGGTCCTTTTGGAGATTTTGAAGTTTTGGGGCTTCTAGTCTAATATCTTGTTATGACCTTATGTCTAACCAATGCTTCTGCGGTGCAATCCCTACCGCAGTCTTCCCAGCCCTAGAAAACCAAGCGTTTTCGGCATTATCTGGCCTCGGGTAATAGGGTTATGTTTTTGTGAGCAAAATTGCTGTTTTCTAGAGGTATAAGGAGGGGGTAAAACGCCAATAATTAGAGCTATTCCAAAGAGACCTTTAGGGAAGGTTTTACTTCCCTAGTATCTATTTAGAAAGAAGGTTGATAGTCGGTGACATTTAACTCGGGAAAACTTTTAACCAGGTCCCTGCTGGGCGGTGCTTTAAGCGTTCCGCTTATGCTGGCGGCTCCGGCTCTGGCCCTGGCCAGCGAAGCCAATCTAGTTATACCAGAACTCACTAAAAGCCAGAACAGCCTGCTTACTTACGGTATTTTGGTGTGTGTTCTGGGCTTTCTTTTCGGTTTATACCAGTTCACCAAAGTTAAAAAGTTGGAAGCCCACCAGTCAATGCTTGATGTGGCTGCCACCATTTATGAGACATGTAAAACATATCTGCTCCAACAAGGTAAATTGCTTTTAATACTATTCGCATTTATTGGCTTTTGTATCGCGTTCTACTTCGGCTTCTTGCAACACACCCCGATAAGCGGCGTTCTCCTTATTCTTGGGTGGACCGTTATCGGTATCCTCGGTTCTTACAGCGTAGCCTGGTATGGAATCAGAATGAACACCCTGGCCAACAGCCGTACGGCCTTTGTATCATTGGAAACCAAACCGCTTAAACTATTGAACATAGCACTCGATGCAGGTATGAGCATCGGCGTGCTTTTGGTCTGTGTTGAGCTTATAATGATGCTCATTATTTTGCTCTGGGTTCCCAGGGACCTGGCCGGAGCCAGCTTCATTGGATTTGCGGTCGGTGAATCGCTTGGCGCCAGTGCCCTTCGTATAGCCGGAGGCATATTCACCAAGATCGCTGACATCGGTTCCGACCTGATGAAGATCGTCTTCGGCATCAAGGAAGACGATCCGCGCAATCCCGGTGTTATTGCCGACTGCACCGGCGACAACGCTGGAGACAGCGTTGGTCCCACCGCTGATGGATTTGAAACCTACGGCGTTACCGGGGTAGCCCTCGTTTCTTTCATTGTTCTGGCCGTAGGCTTTGTTCCTGGAATAAGTGAAGCCTTGAAAATATCACTGCAAAGCTCTATGCTTACCTGGATCTTTGTCATGAGAGTCCTGATGATAATCACTTCTATTGCTTCTTTCTATATCAATAGATCTTTCAGCCAGGCCAGATTCGGGAAGAAGGATGACTTCGATTTCGAACAGCCCCTGACCAGCCTGGTATGGATCACCTCCCTGCTGTCCATCGCAGTTACCTTCGCAGTAAGCTACTATATTCTGGGACCTAACTCAAGTGCACCCGCTCAACTACAAAGTCTCTGGGCAGTACTTGCGACCATTATAAGCGTAGGAACTCTTGGAGCAGCAGTTATTCCTGAATTCACCAAGATATTTACCAGCCCCAACTCACTGCATGTAGCAGAAGTCGTCAAGGCTTCCCGTGAGGGCGGTTCTTCTCTGAACATCCTGTCTGGTCTGGTAGCCGGCAACTTCAGTTCCTTCTGGATCGGAATGGTCTTCTTCGGACTAATGTTTATCGCCTATTATGCCAGCGGCTTTGGTTTAAATAGCATAATGATTTACCCGTCAATATTCGCTTTCGGCCTGGTGGCCTTTGGTATGCTGGGCATGGGTCCGGTCACCATCGCTGTTGACAGCTATGGCCCGGTTACTGACAACGCCCAATCAATATACGAACTTTCCTTAATCGAAGAGATTCCCAATGTGGATAAAGAGATTCAGAGTAAGTTTGGCTTCAAGCCCGATTTTGAAAAAGCCAAGCACTATCTGGAAGCCAACGACGGGGCCGGCAATACCTTCAAGGCAACAGCCAAGCCGGTTCTGATTGGCACTGCGGTAGTTGGAGCGACGACCATGATCTTCTCCTTGATCCTGGTTATCAAAAATGTTCTTGGTGTTCAGCCTGAGCAGATATTGACCCTTTTAAATCCCTACACCATTTTTGGGTTTATCGCCGGCGGTTGTATAATTTACTGGTTTACCGGCGCCTCCACTCAGGCGGTCACCACTGGTGCCTACCGGGCGGTTGAATACATCAAGAAAAACATCTCTTTAGACGAAAACGCCAGCCAAAAAGCAGCTACTGAGAAGTCCAAGGAAGTGGTTAAAATATGCACCCAGTATGCTCAACAGGGTATGTTTAATATATTCATCGCCATATTTTCCTTTACCCTGGCCTTCTCTTGTTTAGCTGCACCCCGGGCCGGTGCCAACGGAGAGCTTTCGGTATCACTGTTCGTTTCCTATCTAATTTCGATAGCCGTGTTCGGACTCTTCCAGGCCGTCTTTATGGCCAATGCAGGTGGCTGCTGGGATAATGCCAAAAAGGTGGTTGAGGTTGACCTTCAGGAAAAGGGCACTCAACTGCATGAGGCTACGGTAGTTGGCGACACGGTGGGCGACCCCTTCAAGGATACCTCTTCTGTGGCCATGAACCCGATCATCAAATTCACCACCCTGTTCGGCCTGCTGGCCATGGAAATCGCAATATCAGCGGCCTTCAGAAGCATCGCCCCGGTGGTGGGAGGAATATTCCTTGTCATCGGTTTATTCTTCGTTTGGCGCTCCTTCTACGGAATGAGAATACCCACCGAGAAATAAGTTTAAATTAACCAAACAACCTTTAGAGCACCTTCCACATAGCGGGAGGTGCTCTTTTTTTTCAAGTTGCTGTGCAAACCACCTGATTTAATACAGAATTCATACAATTCTCTCATAGTTCTCACCCACCTGTTTTCTAAAATGAAGTCATCAAATTTTTGAGGGAGTCGATATTGATGAGAAGGAAATCCTTGATAGCTGTATTAACCGCGATGCTCTTGATGTTAAACGTAGGAATGGCTATGGCCGCACCCCCGGTTTCGGGCCCCAGTTGCGCACCACGCCTGGGAGCCGATGACATGATGATTGTGGACTTCTTTATGGAACCGCAAAATGTAACCCAGGTCTGCGAAGACAAACTGCATGAGATCTTTTCCCTGGAGACCACCACCCTTGAGCTGCGCCTGGAAGAGATGGAACTGCGGGACAGCATTCTAAGCAAACTGGTATCCGCCTATGACAACGATTATGATAGCTGCATCGAAAATGCTCGCGAGCTGCAGAGAGACGCTGCCACCATCACCAGGGAAATTCGTGACTTGAACGCCCAGATTGTTACCGAATGGCAGGGCTTCCATGAAGATGCCATCGCCGAAGACAGTGCCAGTGCCCAAACCCACCTGGACAACATCATCAACTTGAAAACCCAGGTCAACGACAAACTTGAGGAGAAGCTCGACATCCTGGAAGACGTCAAGACGGCTTTGACTCCGCTGTAAAAACCAATCCAGGGCGGTTTGTGCCGCCCTGGACTAAACCATTGTAATTGACTCATATAGAAATGATGAGAAGGAGTGATTAAAATGCATAAGTCTAAAAAACTCTGGATTTCGCTTCTGGTTGCCGTATTTTTAATCTGCGGTTCGGGATTTGCTGTGGCCCTGGGAAGCGAGTTCATAGGCCAAACCTTCGGTCCTGGCAGTCAACCCCTAAATGCCGTCCAGCTCCTGGGAGGAACCCCCTCTGAACAAGGCTCTCCCGGGGATCAGGCCGTGAACACCGAAGGTCAGCCCAATGCCGGCGGCCAGGACAAGGGAAAAAAAGCTGCTGTTTTAAACAAGTTTAACGGCGAATTGCAGAAAGTGGACCAGTTGGAAATCGATTTTTTATCCCTAAGACAGTACGAGATTCAGAAGCAAGGCCAGATTCGCGGTTTGATGTTCACGGCCTTGACCAACAAAAATATCGAGGCGCTTAAGCAGGCCCGTGAGCTGCAAAAGAACATAAAACCGATTGATAAGGCCATGAAAGACCTGCGCAAGCAGATAACCAACGAAACCAAGGAGTTTCGCAAAGACTGCGCCAGCGGCGAGATTGAAGCCGCCCGGGCCCATATCAATCAAGTGATTAATTTAATGGTCCAGAACAACGCCAAGTTTAAAGAAAAACTGGCTATTCAGGATCAAACTATACAAATCCTTTCATAGGATCGTTAATGCCAAGGGGGGCGGTTAGGTCGCCCTCCCGGTATTACTAAGCGGCGAAAACTTTAGAAAAAGCCAGGTATATACGATCATTTAATAAACACCTGTTATGCAATACTGCAAAACAGGTGGTAATCCCCATTTTATATCTGTTGTTGGAGGTTGACAGATACATGAAGCATATCGCGGTTGTAGAGGACGAGCGTAATATCAGGGATTTGATAAAGCTCTACCTTCAGAAGGAAGGCTATCAAGTAAGCCTCTTTGAGGACGGTCAGAGCTTCCTGGAATGGGTTGATATCAACAAGCCCCATCTCATCATTCTGGATATCATGCTGCCTGGAGCGGATGGATTTGAATTGTGCCGGGATCTGCGCAGAAGGGCAGACATACCTATAATATTCGTATCCGCCCGTGATGAGGAATTGGACCGGATTGTGGGGCTGGAGCTGGGAGCCGATGACTACCTTACCAAGCCGTTTTCCCCCCGGGAAATGGTGGTCCGCATCAAAAACATTCTGCGCCGCCTGGATAAAGCGGCAGAACGCGACAGCGAAGAAATCCGCATCAAGGACCTCTGCCTCTACCCGGCCCGGCGTATGCTTCTGGCCGGTGAACAGGAAATTCACTTGACTACCCGGGAATATGAGCTGTTTTATTTTCTGGTCTTAAACCGCAATATCTCTTTTAACCGCGAACAGTTGATTGAAAGGGTCTGGGGCTATGACTACCCTGGTGAAAGCCGTATCGTTGACGATCTGATAAAAAGGGTGCGCAAGAAAATTCACGACGCCGGGTCCAAAGTCGAAATCAAAACGGTTTGGGGTTTTGGCTACCGCATGGATGATATGTAATGAAAATAAAAAACAAACTGCTTTTTTCTTATATAATAATCGTTTTGCTGAGCCTGATACTTAGCAGTATTTCTTTCCAATACATATTCCGCTTCTACACCATCAATCAGACCCGGACGGAAATGAAAAAGGAAGGAGAATTATTGGCCCAGACCATTGCTTTGGAGCAAAACAGTGAAACCATAGGCAGCAAACTACTGACCAGGCAGCGTCTGAAGCAGGCTGGCCGCTTTCTCGACACCTTTGTCCTGGTTATGGATAAAACTGATAAAGTCTTATATACCAATTCCGATGCTGCTGCCCGTCAGGAGATACTCCGCTCGCTTCCTAACAGGAATACAGCTTCTCAGTCGTATTTGATCGAACGGGTGTCGGTAAACACCCCCACTTCGCCGATCGGTTCCATAATTATGGCGGCCCGCATGGATGAAGTAAACGCCCTCAATGCACAGATTTATAAGAGTGAAATAATCAGTTTTCTCATAGCCGCCTTGGTTGCATTCGTTTTAGCCACCCTTTTCTCACGCCAGCTGACCCGGGCCATAGACCTGCTGGGCCGTCGCATGCATGATTTTTCGGTAAAGAAACCCTATGAAAAGACGACGCTTAAGACCGGCGACGAAATCGAAGACCTTTCCCACTGTTTTGACAACCTGGCCCTGCGTCTCAAAGATTACGATGAAGGTCAACGGGTTTTCATGCAGAACACTTCCCACGAATTCAAAACACCCCTGATGTCCATTCAAGGATACGCTGAAGCAATTCGCGACGGTCTGGTAGACGGTGAAGAACTGAACCAAAGCCTAGATATCATTATTGAGGAGAGCCAGCGCTTGAAAAAGACAGTGGACGAATTCATTCTGCTCAGCAAGCTTGAAACTCCCGGTGATATTTACCGCCTCCAGAAAGTCTCCCTGGCCGAACTCTTTGACGAACTAACTCGGCGACTGCAACCCCTTGCCGACATTAAATCGGTGCAGCTTTCGTTCACAGCCCATGGTGCTCTGGTATTTAGCTTCGACCGGGAAAAGATGTTCCAGGCTCTGTATAACGTCCTGGACAATTGCATCAAGTATGCCTCCAACCAAGTAAGCATGGAAAGTTGTCTTGGGAACGGCGCCTTAACCATTAACATAAAGGATGATGGACCAGGCTTCACTCCCGGAGAGGAAGAAACCGTGTTCAAACGATTTTATAAAGGCCCTCATGGCGGCAGCGGCATAGGTCTGGCCATAAGCAAAACCGTGGTAGAAGGTCACCACGGATCGATCATCGCCAAAAACGCCTCCCATGGTGGCGCAGAGTTCGTAATTACCCTACCTCTGAGGTGAGTTCGGGGACGGTTCTTCAACTCATTTGATCAAAGAATAAACTTGCTTGTTCTGTTGTATAATTCAGAATATGACGGTAATTTTTTCAATTAACTATACAAGTAAAAATATCGTTTTTGATATATGGGGGCATAAGATATGGCCTTGGGTATTACCCTTATTGTAGTTTCGCTTGCAGGTTTAATCTATGGATTAATAAAGAAGCGCAGAGCATTAATAATATCGTCAGTAGTTGCCTTGATTATCATCGCTATTATATGGAAAGTATATTCCTATCTATATTCGTTAACTCCATATTAAAGGTTTGTTCGCTATTCTGCGTGTCTCAGCTAAGCCTCCTGATGAGGGATAGTAAAGGAAAAGACACTCCCCTGCCCTGGCTTGCTTTCTACCCAGATCTGTCCACCATGAGCTTCGACCAGTGACCGGGTAATAGCCAATCCCAGCCCCATTCCGCCTTCACGCCTGGAGCGGGCAGAGTCAGCCCGGTAAAACCGTTCAAAAATATAAGGCATCTGCTCCTTTAGAATACCGCCACCCTGATCAGCCACAGATACATTTACCGAGTCATCCTTCCCCGTCACTTTAACAGTGATCTTGCTTCCCTCAGAACTGTGGGCAAGAGCATTTGATATCAGGTTCAAGAATACCTGGAGAAGGCGATCAGGGTCTGCCAATACATCTGGTAAATCCGGTTCTATCTCAACCTCCAGTATAATTCCCCGGCTGTCAAGTTCTGGCAGCACCGGACCCAGTTTATTCAATATACCTTCCAGATGTACCCTTTTTTTATTGATTACCAGGTGCCCGGTTTCGGCCAAGGCCAGAATTTCCATATCTTTGACCAGCTTGCTCATTCTCAGCACTTCGTCTTGCAGATTGGCAATGGTCACTTGATCAGCATCTCTGGCTTTCGCCTGCATTTCGTCTAGATTGGCCCGCAAAATCGTTAAAGGGGTGCGAAGTTCATGGGCAATGTCGGCGGTCAAGTTGCGGCGCATGATCTGGGTCTTGCGGAGCGATTCTGACATGAGATTAAAATCTTCAGCCAGTTGTCTGATTTCATCACTGCCCTGCACCGGTATGCTGCAGTCCAGATCACCCCCGGCCAGCCGGTGGGCCGCTTCAGACATTGTGTGAATAGGCCTGACGATGCGGCGCGCCATTATAATTCCCAGGCCCACGGCAGCCAGGCCGATGATTATGGCGATTATCAAGGCATAATATGTGAGCGAGCTTACAAAGTCCTGCTCCAGGGTGCCCAGACCATTCAGACCATGTGAAGTGTTTACAACCAGGCCCACTGTGGCACCGTTAACTTCGACCGGAACCGCCCCGCTCAATTGTTCCGGGCCAAGTCTTTGCCCGCTTATCATGCCGCTGGAATCCCACAAGACCAGCCCGTCGGTTTGCACCAAAACAAAGCCGCTGCTGCCGCCTCCTCCCATCATGCGGCCATAGCCCCTTCCACGCTGTATGGGACGGTTGGTGTTTTCTATTCCGGAAAAGCCTTTGTTCTGCTGATAATATTCCGCAAAGGTAGCCGCCCAGTTTTGAGCTTGTAATGACTGGTTTTTTTCCAGGTAAGCAGAAAACAGGGTTCGAGCGGAATATATTCCAGCCAGGGCGGTGGCCAGGGTGGCAACTAGGGCGATGGAAACGAAGAGAACTGCCAACCTTTTCTCCAACCCCTTAAACATCTTCATTTTCCCGCCCTCTCTCGGAGAATTTATAACCTACGCCGTAAACGGAACGAATCAGGGAAGGCCCATCAGCATCCCGGTCCAATTTACGGCGCAGGTTGCTTATATGGGTGTCAATGGTCCGCTCATAACCTTCGTAGGCATCGCCGTATACGTTTTCAAGCAATTGCAGACGGCTGAATACCTGCCCGGGGTGTTCCATCAAGAGTTGGAGTATTTTAAATTCGCTGGGCGTTAAAGTCAACCCGACATCGTCAATCCAGGCTTCAAAACGGGTCACGTCAATGCTTACCGGTCCAACTTTGAGCACTTCGTCCCTGACCGGCGGCTGCTCCCCGGTACGCCGTAAAACGGCCCTGATTCTGGCGGCCAGTTCTCTGGGGCTGTAAGGCTTGGTTATGTAATCATCGGCCCCCAATTCCAAACCGAGCAGCTTGTCAACTTCATCACTGCGCGCGGTTAACATTATGACCGGTATGTTCGAGGTCTGGCGGATCTGCCTGCAGACCTCCAGGCCGTTTAAGTGAGGCATCATAATATCCAGAACCACCAGGTCATAACTACCGGATAAAGCCATGCCTGCCGCCTGCCTGGCATCGTCCAGGGCAGTTACCTGAAATCCTTCCCCGGTCAGGAAATCGGCAACCGCCTGCAATATTTTAACTTCGTCTTCAATAATTAGAATACGGTTGGCCAGAACAGCCACCTCCCAGGAAATAAATAAATTTCTAATTAAGCATATTATACCTGCAAGTTTGGATGGAATGAAAAAAGATGTCCAGATTTAACTGGACACCTTTTAATCACTGATGATTAGCGCTGGCAGATGCCGTTGCAGTTTGCACCTGAACAGCTGCCGGTTCCGCGCCCGTTCTGAGGACCATTACCCTGACCTTGTCCCCGCCCCATTTTGGAGCCATTGCCCGTCCCGTTGGAACCCGTTGCAGTGCGGGCCAGGTTCTTCTCTATGTTTTCCTTCATCTGCTGGACGCACTGGTTGTACTGGTCCTGGGTGATCTTCTGATCCTGCAGGGCCTGGGCCAAATTTTGCTGCCGTTTGGCCAGCACGTTGTTTAACAACTGCTCCTGGCCAACACCCTTTTCAGCCGCAATGTCGTTCAAGGATTTCCCGGCCTGCCGGGCAGCTGCCAGGTCACTCCGGGATATACCCAGGGTGTCAGCAACGGTTGCAGCTAGACTGCCTCCATTCCTGCCTATTCCTAACCCGGAACATACTCCCTGGCCATTTCCGTTGCCAAACCCTGCCGCCAGAGCTGGAACGGTTCCAACTACCAGAAATCCGCCCACTAAGAGCGCAATCATGGCCATTGCAATTTTTCCTCCATGTTTCTTGAGCATTTTAATTCACCTCCTGTTTTCTTGAAACCCATAATAGCAGCCCAGTTTCAAGACAGTATGGAGAAAATGTCAAGAAAATGTGAAGAATCTATTTTTTAATCTCCAACTCCCAATTATCCTTTTCATCAGTAATAAAAAGCGTCTGGTAGCCTGAACTTTTAGCCAGCCGGCTTACGTTTTCCCTGGCTGGTGCGCTGTCGCCCACGATCAATATCTCAGTACAACCCTGGTCGATAAGCTTCTTGGCCCTTATTACCGGAATTGGACAGCTAAGTCCTCTTACATCAAGCTTTTCCACGAACTCCACCCCTATTCTTCTCTGAACATAAAGCCAATAATAAACATGATTGCGATGCCGACTACACAGGCTATCTGTCCATAGAGCCCCGGGCCGCCATAGGAAGTGATGGCTCCGCTGGCTGCTTTGGTCATGGCCGAAGAAGCCAGGACGAAGTTATGACAGAAAGCCGCACCCACTATCATTCCAATTACTACCGCTCCGGCATCCATGTCGCCTTGACCGGATAATATGAGCTGGCGCAGCGGGCAGCCTCCTAAAAGGGTTCCGGTTATTCCGACCAGATATAGCCCCAGGAAGTTCCAGATGTGCTGGGTGTGGGCAACGGGCTGGAAGGTAAATCCAGCCTTAAAGAAGCCAAAAACCAGGTTTAAGACCAGGGCTCCGACGAAGACGCCGATAAATCCCAAAAGCAGGGTGCTGTCTTTAACCAGTATGAGATCACGGATTCCGCCGCTGAAACAAAGGCGGCTGCGCTGGGCTAAAAAACCCACCAGCAGTCCGGCGCCCAGGCTCAACCAAAGAGCGGCATGCATGCTTCCAGGTCCGCTCTTACTAAAAAATAAGGGTCCACCGGCAGTCGGGTTAAACACGGTCTTCAAAACCAACAAAACCAGGAAGAATGTCACCACGGCCGGTATTACATACCCGCCCGCTTGTGAACGGCTGACCTGGGAGCGGCCCAGGTTAAATCCTTTTTTCAGGAAGAAGACGCCGCTGGCCACTCCCGCTATGAATCCAAAGAGGCCTATCACAGCGTTATAATCGCCCCCGGCCATGCGCAGAACATCGCGCAACGGACAACCTAAAAACACCAACGCGCCGATCATCATAAAGACTCCCATGATAAACCGCACCAGGGTAGCAGACCCGCCTCTGGTTTTAAATTCTCTGGTAAATAACGAAGTAATCAAGGCTCCCAAAACCAGCCCTAAAATTTCCGGACGCATGTATTGCACCACGTCCGCTCGGTGCAGACCCAAAGCTCCGGCGATATCCCGTTCGAAACAGGCTATGCAAAACCCCATATTGGGAGGATTCCCCATCTTAACCAGGGCTACTGCAATCATACCGGTAATTAATCCCGCCGCTAATACAATCCATTTGTTCCTGTCCATTGCCGGCCTCCTTTTATAACACAAGGTTATGCTTTATATTACTTATACAAGTTCGCCGTCCATTCCCCATTTCCTTCTTTTAAAATGATAATCTGCCGAATAGCTGTGGCTATGTGCGGAATAAGTCGACTTCCAGAAAATAATAAACGCGGCTTTATCTACCGCGTCTATATATAATATTACTTTTTGTTGGCTTTTTGTTAAGTATTATTAAGTTAGTTCGGGGACGGTTCTTCAGCTCATTTTGGTGCCGATGGCACAGATGAAAATGAGTTGAAGAACCGTCCCCGAACTCAATCTAACAAATGCGCGGGACGTGTTCGCCTTCCAGCATGCCCAGTATCCGCTCCGCTCCCAGCCCGGTCTTAATCAAGACCATACCGGACGGCTGCTGCAATACTTCACCGATTATTTCTGCATCAGCAAATTCTTCACTCTTGCGAAGCACATCCAACACCGCAGAACCCCTGCCCTGTTTTACAAAGACAACCATTTTTCCTTCATTGGCCATGTAAAGGGGATCAAGCCCCAGCATGTCGCAGGCTCCTTGAACGACCTGGGACACCGGTATGAGCTCTTCGACGACCTTTATACCCAGATTGGCCTGGCCGGCTATCTCGTTTAGGACGGTAGCCAACCCACCCCTGGTAGGATCGCGCATGCATTTAACATCCTGACCAAATTCCTGCAGCAGACGGCCCAGGAGGTGCAGCGGTGCGCAGTCGCTTACCGCCGGGGTGGCAAAGCGCAGCCCCTCCCGCTGGGCTAAGATTGACAGGCCATGGTCTCCAATATGCCCGGTTACGATGACTTCATCACCGGGCATAATGCGGTTCGGGCGATAATCAATACCGGCCGGGATGACGCCTATTCCGCTGGTATTGATAAACAAACCGTCCGCACTCCCTTTTTCAACTACCTTGGTATCACCGGTTACCAGCTTTACTCCGGCCCGGGCGGCGGTTGCGGCCATGGACTCCACGATCTTTTGCAGATCCTCTAAAGGGAACCCTTCCTCGATGATGAAGGCATTGGACAGATAAAGCGGTTCGGCTCCGCAGGCCACCAGATCGTTAACCGTTCCGCATACGGCCAGTTTGCCTATATCCCCGCCTGGAAAGAACAGGGGGGTGATGACAAAGGAATCGGTTGACATCACGGCGCGGCCGGGCGGCAAATCAAGCACGGCTCCGTCCAGCATGGGGTCCAGGTAGGGATTGTTCAATGCCTTTTTAAACAGCTGATCGATCAAATTCTGGCTCATCAGCCCCCCGCTGCCATGGGCCATAAGGATTCTATCCGTTTTCTTCATTTCGCTAAGCTCTTCCTTTCAAAGGTGTATACCGGTAATAGGCGGCACAGGCCCCTTCATGGGACACCATGCATGGTCCTATAGGCTGCAGCGGCGTGCAAGCCCTGCCAAAAAGGAGGCATTCTCGGGGAGTAATTTTACCGGACAAGACTTCCCCACAGGCGCATCCTTTGATAGGCTTGTCTTCAAAATCCGGCACCTGGAACTTGATCCGGGCGTCGTAATTTGAATACTCACTGTTTATATCCAGTCCGCTGCCGGGTATAGTGCCCAGGCCGCGCCAGCGTGCATCAGCCAGTTTAAATACCCGGTCCAGGGCAGCCCGCGCAACCAGGTTGCCTTCCCTCTTTACAACCCTTTTATATTGAATCTCAGCCTGGGCTTCTCCTCTTTTCAGCTGCCTTACCAGCATCACTATTCCTTCCAGGATATCCAGAGTATCAAAACCGGTTACCACACACGGCTTTTTATAATGTTCGACCAGTATTTCATACGGTTCAAGGCCAATAACCGCCGATACATGCCCGGGGCAGATCAAACCGTCAACTTTGATATCGGGATCAGAAAATATGACTTCCAAGGCCGGGGGAACCACCTTGTGCAGTGAAAGGACTGAATAATTGGACAGTCCCCTTCGCCTGGCTTCTTCAATACTTACGGCTACGGTAGGCGCGGTCGTCTCAAACCCAATGCCTAAGAACACCATTTCCCGGTCTGGATTATCGGCTGCCATCTGAACAGCATCCAGAGGCGAATAAACCACTCTCACATCGGCTCCACGGCTCCTCTCCTCGGCAAGCGAGGTGGTGGTTCCCGGCACCCGCATCATATCCCCAAAGGTTAGAAGGGTTATAGCGGGATTGCCAGCCATGGCAATGACCGCGTCAATGTCCCCCTGGGCGGTTACGCAAACCGGGCAGCCCGGCCCGGAGAGCAGTTTTAAATTCGGTGGAACCAGTTCGCGGATTCCACTCTTGGCAATGGCCATGGTATGAGTTCCGCATACCTCCATCAGGGAAATATCCTGTTTTACGGCTTGGATTTCCTCCAGCAAAGCTCTGGTATACTCTTTATCGTTAATGCTCATCGCTCGGCATCTCCCCGTATTCCATCAGTTCTTCGAGCAGGGCCATGGTCATCAAGGCTTCTTCTTCGGCTATGATTTCCATGGCAAAACCGGCATGGACCAGTACGTGCTGCCCCGCTTCAACTTCCGGAGTAAGAGCGACACTGACCTTGACCTGATTGCCCTGAACATCAACCACAGCAGTCTGCTCATTACTTAGTTCCAATACTTTAGCCGGTACACCCAGGCACATTATGATAACACCTCACTCGCTATTACGGCCTGCCCCAGGCTTATTCCTCCATCACCCGGGGGGACCATACTATGATAATAAACGTCAAATTTATTAAGTTCCAGCCTCTTCCGCAATTCTACCAGAAGTATCTGATTGTGGAATACCCCCCCGCTTAAAACTACCCGATTAATACTGGTTTTTTCCCTGAGCTGTTTTAAAGCTGCGCAGAAAAGTTCGGCCATGGTCAGGTGAAAGCGTCCCGCTATTACGGAAACAGCCATTTCCCGTTCCAGATCGACAACCATTTCCTGCCAGGCCGGCAGGGGATTCATTATAAGAAGGTTGTGGTCTTCTTCCAGGGCATAGGCGTATGACTGCCCGTCCAAAACCCGCGCGACGGCTTCCAGTTCAATAGCGGCCTGGCCTTCAGACCGGTTGACGGCACATATCCCCAGCAGCGCCGAAACCGCGTCAAACAAACGGCCGCAGGATGATGTTAAGAGAATGTTGTCGGTTTTTTTGTTTTGGTATTCAAGGTACTGCCGTTCAACTTCCCCCAACTGGGGAAGGTAACGCTGTCCGATACTCCCGGCGGTCTGCCCGAAGGCCTGCTGAAGATAGGTATATGCCATTCTATATGGCCTTTTTACGGTTAAGTCGCCTCCCGGAAGCGGCAGATATTTAAGATGTCCTAAACGCTCAAACTGTTTATAATCACCCCGCAGCAGTTCACCGCCCCAGACCGCGCCATCCAGTCCCCAACCGGTACCGTCGCAGATCAAGCCCAGCACCTCGCCTTCCAGCTGGTTTTCTGCCATAACCGATGCCAGGTGGGCATAGTGGTGCTGAACCGGGATCAGTTTCATTCCCGCCTCCCCCTGCTCCTTGGCCCAGCGGGTGGACTGGTAATCCGGGTGCAGATCATGGGCGATGATGCGGGGCTCAACCCCCAGCATTTTTTTAAAACGCTCTATTCCGTTTTGGAAATTCATATAATTGAGATAATGGTTCAAGTCCCCCCAGTGCTGGCTCAAATAGGCGTCACCCTGCCGCGTGATGCAAAAGGTATTTTTCATTTCGCCGCCCACCGCCAGAACCGGCTCAGTATTGCGGGGAATCTTTATGGCCCGGGGGACATAACCGCGAGCCCTTCTAAAAAAGTGCGGGGCATCCCAGGCGGTTAAACCGACAACCGAATCGTCACAGGGATTGTAGATTTCCCGATTGTGCATCATAAAATAATCGGCTATGCCACCCAACTTTTGCATGGCAGCATCATTGTCGGTTATAAGGGGTTCATCGCTGATATTGGCACTGGTCATTATTAAAACGTCCAAATCCTGATCAAACAACAGGTAGTGCAATGGTGTATAGGGTAGCATCACCCCCAGGGTGCTCAAGCCCGGATGTATGGAATCGGATGGCAGTCTGCTGTCCTGCCTTTCCGACAACACCACAATAGGAGCCTGGGGTGAAGTCAGTAGGCCTTGGGCGCCTGCACTAACTTCACAGTACCGGGCAGCCGCTTCCAAGTCCCTGACCATAACTGCAAAGGGTTTCACATCCCGACGTTTGCGTCGGCGCAGTTCTCGCACCGCTTTTTGGTTTTTGGCATCCACCGCCAGGTGAAAGCCTCCCAGCCCTTTGATGGCCAGAATAGCTCCCTTTTTTAACAGGGCCGGAGCACTGGCTTGAACCGGGCTGCCGTCCTGAGCCAGCATGGTTACAGCCGGCCCACATACCGGGCAGGCGTTGGGCTGGGCATGAAAACGCCGGTGTAGGGGATTTTCGTATTCTTCCTGGCAGTCATGGCACATAGGGAAAGGAGCCATGGTGGTCTTGGCCCGGTCATAGGGAACGTCTTTTATAATAGTAAAACGCGGTCCACAATTGGTGCAGTTGGTGAAGGGGTATCCATAACGCCGATCCCTTTTATCCCGCACCTCCCGCTTGCAGTCTTCACATATAGCTATATCGGGAGAGATCATAACCAGGGTTTGATCCTGACTCTCGCTTTCGCGTATGGTAAACTCACTAAATCCCTGATTGGGGATCGTTTCAGTATCCATACTCCTTATCAAGGCCAATGGGGGAGGTTCATTGGACAGCCGGGTAATAAATTCTTCAATCGTCTCTTCTTCGCCCTCTAATTCAATAAAGACCCCGGCTGAGGAGTTTAGAACCCATCCTTTAAGACCGAGCTCCATAGCCAGACGATAAACGTGCGGCCTAAATCCCACACCCTGTACAATCCCTTTTATGGTTATACGACAAGCCGTTAAAGGCATAGAAAAACCTTGCTTTCTGTTTTCCTGGTATTTTGCTTAGTATTTCCTTATTATCTAACTTTTTGCTCTTCCCTCTAATACGGGAAAAGTGGGATGCTTCTGCATCCCACTTCCATTGTATGAGCTTTGATCTCGTTACCATTAACTGGGCAGCAGGTCGGATATCTCTTTATAAATCTTTCCCGCCACCCAATCGACCTTTTCAGCCACAACTGGAGTGAGTTCCAACCCAATATCTACATATTCCGGCTCAATGCCATATACTATGACATCGGGGTTGTGCCCTAGCAGTCGAACCATATGCATGGCTTCGGCGAAGCTTATCTCGTGCAGTGATTGAATATCGGCGCTGGGAGTAAGGCCCAACTCATCCAGAGGTGCGCGGTAAACAGTTCCCGGCTTTCCCCCGGTATGCATAGCATCAACTACAAAACAAATATCGCTCTGTTCAAAATAATCCAACAGATCGTAGCTATGAGTTCCGCCGTCAACCAGCTCAACCGCGTCCGGCAAGCCCATTTCGGCCAGTTTCCTTACCACATGCACCCCGAATCCATCGTCAGACATCAACAAGTTGCCGATCCCCAGTACCATAATTCTTTTCACGCCAGTCCTCCAGTCGTTAACAAGCTGATTTAGTTAGTGGCTCTCCTCATGTTCAGGGCCATGATGGAAGCCCGCCGGGATTTTCCCGGTGAATATTGACTTTATACCCGCAAATCCTTCCGCGAAGTCAAGGTATAAATGAACCATAACGCACAGCAGGATAATCCAGGTTATGACATAGTGAATGAGCCTGGCTGTAATGTAGCCGCCAAACCAGCTGGACATAAACATGAACATGTTGGGCTTATACATTACAAATCCAGTCATGACCATAATTATGACGAAAACCAAAAGTCCGGTGTACATTCCGCGCTGACCGGGATTGTACTTGCCATAGTAAGGATGTTCATCAGTCATGAACAGGTAATACTTTATTAAGCTGGGCATCCACAAGGTATCCCTCACGGGACGGAAAACCAGATTATGGGCATCCTTTGCTACGATAGCATAGTACACCCGACCGATAACTCCAAACAGCAGCAAGTAAGCCATAGCAAAATGGATTGTTCTAGGGGTATCCATGTTGCTGAACAACCTGAAGGTTTGGGGAGCGTGAATATAAAATCCGGTTAAGGTTAACATGGTTATGGCAATCATATTGGACCAGTGGAATATCCGGATCCATATGGAATGCCTGTCCTCCATCTGTTTTACCATTGTTACACCCCCCTAGTTAATGGCGAACTGGCTGATCGTCTTTTTGTCGGGAGTCATGATATGAATGGCGCATCCAAAACAGGGGTCGAACGCCCGGATAATTCTTACCAGTTCCACAGGGTTGTTGGCATCCTTGACGGTGCAGCCAATGATAGCTTGCTCAATCGGTCCTTTTACGGTAGCGGCGCCGCTGCCGGTTCTCGGGGAAGCGTTCCAGGTGGTGGGAACCACAGCATTGTACACCTTGGTTCTTCCGCCGCTGCTTATCCGGTGCCAGTGTCCCAGAGCTCCGCGGGAGGCTTCAGTCAATCCCATTCCCACAACTTCCGTGGTAGGAAGCTTATGCGGTGTGCATACTTCCTGACCTGCGTACTTGGTCAGTTCCGTAGCCCAGTCTTTACATGCTGCAGCCATTTGAGCAGTTTCGATCGCACGGGCAAAATGGCGGCCCATTACGGAGAAGGCCTTGGGTCCCAGGTCGACAACGTCCTTGGTCTTGTTAATCCACTGGCGGGCCAGCGGGCCAACTTCCATTGCCTGGCCGTTGTAGCGAGGAGCCTTAACCCAACTGTAGGCGTCTTTCTTCTTTGGATCAGGAGCCACTACAGCATTTTCGGGTGAAAGATCAATGCCGTCTTTATACCAGGCATACTTCACATCTTCGGTTACACCCTTGGGATCAAAGTCTTTATACTGACCCTGCACATAGACGCCGCTCTTGAAGAATTTGTTCTTCTTGACATGGTCTTTGCCTTCCTCAAGCGGGAATGCACCATAGGCCAGCATGTTCTGGCAACCGCGTCCTACGTCGAACCAATCGGAATATACTCCAGCTACCGCCTTGACGGTGGGAACATATTTCTTGTTGATGAAATCAGTTATCTTTTCCAGACTGGTCAGGAACTGATAGATCTTGGAGGTGTCGGGAACTTCCGAAACACCGCCGGGAACAATGGCCTGGACATGGGGCATCTTGCCGCCCCAGATGGCCAGCATCTCCTGTGCCTGACGGCGAACAGTCAGAGCTTCCAGATAGATCGCAACCGCTTGTTCGTTTACATCCGCGGGCAGGCGGAAATCAGCTTCGTATCTGGGCTTGAAAGGAGCAATTTCCGGTCCTTTTACATAGTCCAATGCAGCCAGGTGGAAGAAATGGAGAATATGAGACTGTATATAGTTGGAACCAAAAATCAGGTTTCTGATTATACGGCCGGCTGGAGGAGGCTCAATGCCAAAAGCATCATCAAGGGCCAGTATTCCAGCTGTAGCATGAGCAGTCGGGCAGACGCCGCAGATTCTCTGCATGATCTGCTCTGCATCGCGGGGATCCCTATTCTGCATGATCAGTTCCAGGCCACGCCACAGGGCACCACTTATAAAGGCATCTACAACTACATTGCCTTCTACTTCAACTTCCAGCTTCAAGTGGCCTTCTATTCTGGTTACAGGATCGACTACGATTTTATTCGCCATTAGTTCTCACCTTCTTTCACTTCTTCTTCTTTGTGAGGACCAACTCTACCGGTCAGAATATTTCCACCCAGGTGTCCAGCGATTCCTACCGCTGTAGCACCGGCCAGGACCAATCCGATCTGATCGACGGTAGCCGTCGTGGCCGGTCCAACCGGCATCTCAGGCATTCTCGCGTAAATCGGCCCGGTCGGGAACTCGGGTTCAGTACAGCCAATGCAGACAGCGCCGCATTTTACGCACCAGTTAGTACCGTTGTTCCACAGGCGGGTGGTGGCGTCGCAGTGGGCTATGGGTCCTTTGCAACCCAGTTCAAGCATGCAGCCCATTTCACCAAATTTCTTGGCGAATATGCCGTTGTCAAAATACTGTCTTCTCTGGCAATTATCATGGATAATTTTGTCAAAGAACATTTTGGGACGTCCATGGTAATCAAGTGCCGGAATATCCTTGTACAGAAGCACATGGGCAATGGTGCCAACCATCCAGTCGGGATGTGGCGGGCAGCCAGGTACGTTGATGCAAGGAACATTCTTAACTATTTCGGAAACCGGTTTGCAATCGGTGGGATTGGGGCTGGTCGCCGGGATTCCACCATAGGCGGAGCAGGTACCGAAGTTCAGTATGGCAGCAGCCTTGCTTCCGATATCGGTGACCATCTGTTTCAAAGTAATCGGCTTGCCGTCTTTTTCACCTATGGTGCAGGTTAATCCTTCATAGGCAGTGGGGACAGCGCCTTCGACAACCAGATAGAATTTGCCCTTGTTCTCTTCAGCGACTTTGTACATTCCTTCCTGAATGGCCAGGTCGCCGGCAGCGGCCATCACATTGGGGTGATAGGTGAGGCTTATGACCTCGGTCAGAACCTTCTGAATGTCAGGATGAACGGTGTTCAACAGAGAGATTGAACATCCGGTACAACCAGCACCTTGAATCCAGATAACCTTGGGTAAGTCACCAGCAGCGGCGGCCTCTTTGATAAAGGGCGCCAGGTATCCCGATAGGGATACAGCCGCAGCCGAACCCGCACACAGGCGGATAAAATCGCGTCGGCTTAGCTTGGTAGGCATCTTTTGCATTCCTCCCAACTTAATTGAATTACGTAATTCTACTTTCCCACTCTATTCCTCAGTTGTCTCACCCGGTGGATATTTTGTATCTCACCTCCTCGAGCAACCATTGGGTCCATTCATCTATTCCCTGCCCTGTCCGGCCTGAAATCATAAAAAT
>JBDKUE010000134.1:0-2178 GCA_039679855.1 Syntrophomonas sp. | reverse complement strand
CGGTAGGCAGTCTTGGTGACCATCTCCACCAGCATATCCGGATCTCCCCAGGATAAAGGCATCTCTACATCCTCAGGGGGGATGAGGTTCTTCTGATACATCTCCACGGCGCAGCTCAAGGTGGAACCCAGGGTTATTGGGTCCATGCCCAGCTGGTTGCATATGAAATTGGCCTTCGATACGGCTTCAAAGTTATCGATGGCCAGATCAGCTCCGAAAGCCCAGGTGGCTTCGTATTCCGGACCCTCGCCCAACCCCTTGAACTTACCTTTGCTGATTTTGGTCACCCTTCCGCAGCCGATCGAGCAGCCAAAACAGCCCTTATTTCTCACCAGATATTTTTCAGCCTGGTATTCTCCGGATATTTTTTCCGCCCCGCTGAAGACCGAAGCCTCACTGAAGTTTTTAAAGGGCAGTCCGCCGTGTTCATTGAGAATATTGACCAGGATATTAGTGCCGTAAGCAGCCAGTCCCTGGCCGGTAACCGGATGATTAACCAGTTTGTTGCGGGCGTCGGTGGCCGCCTCCATAAAGCCCTGGGCGCTGGCTACCCGGATGCCTCTGCTTCCTCGAACAGCAATGGCTTTCAGGTTCTTGGAACCCAGTACGGCTCCCACTCCGGAACGGCCAGCCGCCCGGTTGTATTCATTCATAATGCAGGCGAATTTGACCAGGTTTTCTCCGGCCGGTCCGATGCAGGCCACTTTGGCTTCATCGTTGGTGGCAGCTTTAATCATGTCCGTGGTTTCTATTACGTCTTTTCCCCATAATTCACTGGCGTCACGAATTTCCACCTGTTCGTTGTAAACCCACAAATATACGGGGTGTTCAGCTTTTCCTTCAATTATGATTCCATCAATCCCGGCGTATTTCAGTTCCGGTCCGAAGCTGCCCCCCGAATTAGAGGCGGCGATGGTTCCATTTAAAACGCCCTTGGTTACTACATTGTACCTGCTGCCTGAAGTGGCCAGGGTTCCGGTAAGCGGTCCGGCCATAAAAATGACCTTGTTTTCTGGGCTTAAAGGATCAATTTTCGGGTCTACCTCGTCACAAAATATTTTAGTTCCCAGACCTCGTGCCCCAATATAGTCTTTTAAAGCGTTGCGGTCCAGGTCTTCGATTTTGGCAGTTCCATTGGCCAGATCGACTCTCAATACTTTACCCATCCATCCGAACATGATTAGATCACCTCCTCATATACGGTTTTGAACTTCTCCGCGTAACTCTTGCGTTTGGCAAGGTTGGCCTCCACAGGATCCTGGTAGCTGATGGCTCCCGATGGACAGAAGATAACACACTGGGGATCTCCACCGCAGAGATCGCATTTCATGATCATATCTGCGATCGGATCGTAAGTTGTTGCGCCAAAAGGACAGGCGATAGTGCACATCTTGCATTTCAGGCACCGGTCATGGGCAACTATCATGGCCCCGGTTTTTTCATCGCGGTTGATCGCTCCCACCGGGCATACTTCCATGCAAGCAGCCACACTACACTGCTGGCAAACCATGGGAGCGCCCAAACCCACCTTTTCAAAATTGAAAACCGTAATCCTGGAACGAAGCGGGTTGAACTCCCCCGTGTGCACAAAGGAACATACCGTTTCGCATGTTCGGCACCCAGTGCACTTTTCTGGTTGAACGATTAGATTCTTCTCCATCTCCCCGCCTGGCTCCATCAACCGTGGAGCCAGGACTTCACCTCCTTGTCCCATTCTTAACTACTTAATTTGCATAAAGCGTGCCAGAATCGAACGCCGGGAAAAAGTTCCCTGACAAATAGGGGAGACTGTTGTAATATGGGGACCTTTTGCGGTTAAATAGTTGTAGAACTTAATAATAATACTAGCTAGACATGTCTTTGAAGATGAAAAAGATGTACCAGCAATGATCATTGCTGGTACATCAATGTGACAGTGACTGAACACAACTGTTACTTTTATATATACGTTCTGATTAGAGTTGAATGTTATATTGACGTATTTTGCGATAGATGGTGTTTCGTGAAACCCCCATCTGCCTGGCCACCGTACTGATATTGCCGCCATGTGTTTCAAGTAAATCGATAATCTCCTGGCATTCCGATGCGGCTAAACGCTCTTTTCTCAGCTCTCTTTGCCGGCCTATGCTTAACGTATTATCGTCTGATTCCTGTTCATCATCTGAAGGACCACCTGAA
>JBDKUE010000067.1:0-14805 GCA_039679855.1 Syntrophomonas sp. | reverse complement strand
CAGGAAACCATGGTTCCTTTTGAGCCCAGTGGAGATCGTCCGGTTTACTGCCGTGACTGCTTCCAGGCCAGACGTAGCCGCAGCTATTAAGCCAAGGCAAACACAAGGGGTTAGTTATAAACTAACCCCTTTTTCTATGTTTGCCTTGCATGGGCGATAACTTGGCGGTGAGAGTCCCCCTGTGTCACCCGTCCCTTAGAGGAACTGCAGGACCATAATGTAATGGGTTATGCTGCCGGCCAAAACAAGGAAGTGGAATATTTCGTGGAAGCCTACCAGTTGCAGGTTCAGGCGGGGCCGTTTGGTGGCATAGATTACTGCACCTACGCTGTAGAAAACTCCGCCTAAAATCAGTCTGATGATGCCGGCCAGTGACATGGCCATGGACAGGGGATAAAAGGCCACCGCTGCCACCCACCCCATGAGGACGTAGGAAGCGGTAGACAGCCAGCGGGGGGCAGTAAACCACACCAGCTTAAATAGAATGCCGGCCAGGGCCAGGGACCAAACGGCTATCAGCAGACCCCATCGCCATGAACCTTCCAAAACCAGCAGGCAAACCGGGGTATAGGTGCCGGCTATCAAGATGTATATCATCATATGATCCAAACGGCGCAGATAGGCAATAAGGCGTTTGGAACCGTTGACTACGTGGTATATTCCGCTGGTGCAGTAGAGGAGGATGAGGCTGGCGCCAAATATACTCAAAGCAGCGTAATAACGTGCACCGGAACCCAGCGGAACCCGCTTGAGAAGAAAAATCAGGCCCACAATGGCCAGAATTGCTCCTAAGAAATGACTGTAGGCATTAAGCGGTTCTCTACCCGGCCATGATTTTATCCAGTTTTTTAAACGACTGAACTTACCTGCAGATCTCAACTCATCGGATTGTTCCAATTCATTCATAAGAAGACCTCCATGCTAATAAATACAACGTAGTATTAAAAACTACTTTATGCAATATATGATACTACTAACCGGTTTATTGTTCAATGGATATGTGGTAAATTATTCAATAAAGAATTTGGGTTAACAGAGTACAAGAAGGATGGCGATGAAATACATGCTCAGCAAAAGCAGTCTGGAAGTGTGTATCAGGGAACTGCAAAAGCCCACCCGGATTGATCTGGCCGATATTCCGGACATCGATCTCTATATGGATCAGGTGCTGACATTTATGGAGACGCGCCTATCCGATAACAAACGCGGCCCCAAGGAAAAGGTGTTTACCAAAACAATGATTAACAATTACGCCAAGGCCGGAATAATTCTATCTCCCAAAAAGAAGAAGTACTCCCGGGAAAATATGGTGCTCCTACTGCTCATGTATCGCTTGAAGCATATCATGTCCATACAAGATATCTCAGCCCTCTTCGCACCGCTATTGGAGCGGGGTGATGGTCATGAATCGATAATCGGTGAATTATATACCCTCTTTTTAGAAATTGAAGAGTTGGGCCAGGAGGGATGGGGTGAACAGTGGCTGGACCGGGCGGATACTATCGGACAGTTGTGCTCCCAAACTTCTTCGATGGACAACGAACAGATGGAATGGCTTCTTCTGGTATTATCGCTGATCAGCCAGGCTGATTGGCAGCGCCGGTTGGCGGAACGCATCATTGACGCCCACTTCGGCTCAGGGAGCTGAAAGGCGTATCAGGTAAACACCGGGCAGAAATCGCGGATATTAATTTAACAATATGAACAATAATTTGATGAGCATCATAATCTGCGTTCTTTTTTCCTCAGCATGGCCAGCACTGTTGCATCGGTGGGAAAGGCCAGGCGGGGAAGGTCGTCCAGCGGGAAAAAGGACAGCTCGTCAAGGTCATCACCGGCCGACAGAGTCCCGCCTATCGTCTGAACCAGGAACCAGATGCCCACACTGTGCATTTGCGGATCATGGAAATTGGATAAGGCGGTAAAGAGCTCTTGAATTTCTACGTCCAGGGCGGTTTCTTCTTTAAACTCTCTTTTTAAGCCTTCATGCAGATCTTCATCGTATTCGAGGTAACCGCAGGGTATGCACCATAATCCCCGGTAGCGGCTGCTCAAGCGTTTCCCTAGCAAAACCTGGCCCAGGGTATTTAATAAGATTCCCGCTACGCCCACCACCGGATTTTCATAAAAGATATAGGCGCAGGACTGACAGGTCAAGCGCAGCCGTCCTTTTTGCGCTTGGTAGGCCAGAGGTCCAGAACATTTAGGGCAGAAATAATAGCGCTGTTTGGCAGGATAGGGCATAGAAAAAACACTCCCGATCGAAAAGAGTAGATAAAATAGGTACGGGAAGGCATTAGCCGAATTGTGCTAAGATAGTTTTGATGGCGACGGCTTATCTTTCTGAAGGCAGACCATCGATTCCGGGATCAGATAACTGCGCTGCCGTTCGTTGATCAAAATGAGCAGCAAGAGATCACCGGTTTCGGTATAGCCTCGCTTGCCAACCACGGTTCCGGTGAACTTGTAAAACGGGTGTCTCCTCTCATTGACTACCACATGGTCTCCGAGTTCCATTTCTTTACCCCCTCGCTGACTGTTCTTAAGTCTATTCTAGCACCTGCAGATGGCTTTTCAATAATAATGAAAACCGGGCTGAATGAAGCCCGGTGAAGAGCCGGGATAAGGATTAGGTAAGACCTCCCCTTAAAAAGGATAGTCGGTCAGGGAGCCGGTTCATATTCGAAATCCAGGAAGCTGATCAGCCAGCGTTCGTTGACCTGACCGGAATCGTAGCGGGTGGCAACCAGAATGGCGGTGTTGGAATAGGCGTAGCCGGAACTGGTATACCAATCGAAATTGATCTGGAAGTTGACCGAACCTTTCTCATCAACGGACTGGCGGCTTACTTTGTACTTTTCCACCCAGGGGCTGGAAAAACCGGTCACCCAGTTGGCTTCCTCGAATTCTTTGAGATACTGCCTGCGCAAAATATCATTCATCAAGGCATATTGCCAGGCCCCATTACGGGTCTTTACCGCCTGGGCCCAGGAATAAGCCACTCCGTCGGCTGTTTTGGGGGCCAGGGCGTCTTCTAAAAGCTGAATTCTCCTCTCCTGAAGCTGGTTATTTTCATTTTCCCGGTAATAAAAAACTCCGCCCAGAATGCCCAGGGCAAGGACCAAAGATAAACTGAACAACAGGCATTTTCGCAATGGTGCTCCTCCTTTCAGGTCTGCTCTTTGTTAAAGATATATGAGGGAGAGAAACCTGCTAGTAATAAAATCGCTTTTCCCGGAGGCCGAACCGACTGCCGGGAGGCTTTTGAAAGGGGATCTGCCAGGTATTATTTCCAAGTACTGGCCTCATTGCCAGCCCGGATAAAATATTATAAACTTGTCATAAATGAGGTATAAAGGAGGGACTGTTAGGATAATCCTGCAACTTATTAATTAGGGGAGGCTAATAGTTATGAAGAAAAAAACCGCTACAGTTCTTTTACTTTCGATATTTGTATTATCCTGCCTGATGATTTCGGGCTGCAGCCTAATTACGGATAAAGTTGGAGAAAAGGCAACTGAAAAGGCTGTAGAAAATGCTATGGAACAAAGCGGGGCCAAAGATGCCAAAGTTGATATCAATAAGGGCGAGATGGAGTTTAAGACCGACCAGGGAACCATGAAAGTCGGCGGTACCTATGAATGGCCGAGTACTATTCCCAGTGATGTTCCCAAATTTGGCAGTGGCAAGATTACCATGACATCGGAAAGCTCGACTGCCGATGGCAAGGCCATGATGGTATACTATGAAGGCGTAGACGCTGCTGCCGGCGACACCTATAAAGCAGCTTTAGAACAGGCCGGCTGGAAAATAACCACGGTAAATAAATCCGGAGATGGTTCATACATGCTCTTGGCGGAAAAAGATAAACGCGATGTCAACCTGGTTCTGGCTGCCGATTCCAGCAGCAAAGGTATAGGTGGCTGGGTAGCCTATAACGAAGAAAAATAAACAGCATAGTGTTCCAAAATTGAGGGGAGGTTAACTCCCCTTTTTATTTGTACTTTTAAGTGCAAGCTTGGCTGATTTATAATATATACAATAGTACAAGAAGGAATATTATAGAGGACGGTTGAAAATAGACTAATAACAGTATCTAAATATTTGGAATGGAGGCCTAAAGGGTTCCAGGGGAGAATACGGTAGCTGCACTTTAATTCAACTGACCGTGTATTTTGTTGACCAGGGGCTGTGATCGTGACGGGAGGCGGTAAGGAATGGTTAAAGACGACAGGTTTAGAGTATTTCTTGAATGCATTGAATCTCCAGTATTGGTCATCAATAAAAAGCTGGTGATAGTATATTGTAATGCTGCATATGCCAGCTTGCTCGGGTCCACTGCCGAGGAACTGGCCGGGCGCAAACTCCTCGAGGTGCTTCCGGATTTGACTGGAAGCCCCACTCACAAGGCCTACATGCAAGTGCTTTCCAGCGGCTCCGGTGCTCAAACGGAAACAACCATTGCCAACCGCTGCTTTATGGAACGGCTCTATCCCACCCCACAGGGCTTGATTTCAGTCGCTGATGATATAAGCGACGTCAAGCGCTTTGAATTCGTGGTAGCTGCTCTGGCTCAGGATTATCGTGAAGTCTTTGATGAAATATGGGATGCGGTGATCATCCAGGATACCTATACTACAGATATTTTAGTAGCCAACAAATCGGCCTGCAACATGTTCGGCTATAACCATGAAGAACTTATAACCAAGAACATGGGCGAGTTGTGCGCCGACGAAGCGCCTTTTACCAGCGAAGAATTCAAGCGCTGGCTGCGCATGGCGCCCCGGGATATGCCGCAGTCTATGGAATGGAAGGCTCTGGACTCCAACGGACATGAATTTTGGATCGATGTTCGCTGTCGCCGCGTGATGTTGCAGGAAGAAGTCCGCCTGGTAGCCGTAATTCGTGATATAACCACCGTAAAAACCGCCAATGATGAACTGCGCAGCGCCCGCAAAGAGTATGAAGGCTTCTTTAAGAACGCCAGCGATTTTATCTTCATTACCGATCTGGGCGGCAATTTTATATCAGTCAACCCAGCTGCGGAAAGGATAACCGGATATCTGACCGGCGAGCTGAAGCGGATGAACATTCAAGAACTGGCCGATGAAGACACCCTGCAATTGCTCAGGGGCTTTCAGTACCAGCGGCTGGCGAACGGGCGTTATGTAAATTATGAGGCCGGGTTCATATCGAAAAATGGGAAGCAGTTGTATCTGGATATGAGCATCTGGCCCATATACAAAGGCGGCAAGCCGGTGGCCGTTCAGGGCATAGGCCGCAATATAACCAGGATGAAGGAAGAGATAATCAGTCTTAAGAAAGCCGAACAGAGCCTGAAAGGATTGGTTCAGTACCTGCCTGACGCCACTCTGGCCATCAACATGGAAGGTACGGTGGTGGCCTGGAATGAAGCTATGGAGGAGTTGACGGGGATAAAAGCCGAGGAAATGCTGGGCAAGGGCAATTACGAATATTCACTGGCCTTTTACGGTGACCGCCGGCCTATCATGGTGGATCTGGTCTTGCAGCCGGAGGAAGTTCAACAGTATTACCAGGTGGTGGAAGTGGACCGTTATACGGTCATCAGCGAATTTCCCACTCCCAATCTGAGAGGCCAGGGGCGCTATTTATGGGGTAGGGCTATGCCCTGGTATGACGAGGAAGGCAAGATGCTGGGAGCTATAGAGTGCCTGCGCGATATAACCGACCGCTATAATTACCTGCAAACCCTTAAAGACGATATGAAAGCCCTGGAAGACGAATACGTCGAGGCCTTGGACAGCATGGCTATTCCCCTGTTGTTGGCTGAGAAAACCGGTAAGATAATCTACGCCAGCCAGAGCCTGCATAAATTATTGGGCTATAAAGGTAAAGAAATGGTGGGACGCGGCCTGGAAAGTCTGCTGGCTGAAAAGGATCAAGCCGCAGCCCAGGAGTTTATTCAGGTTGAGCAGCCTGCTCCGTTTGAGGTCTCTTTTGTTCGCAGTAAGGGGACTCAGGTAAATGTGAGCCTGGAAGTAAAATCCCAAAAATCGGGAATCATGATCACGGTCAAGAAGCAAAGCAGGCCTAAAAAAGCCTAAAGCCTGGCCGTATATTAAATCTAATATCAGTGTAGTAGCGTGGACAGACCGCTCATAATCGTTCTTAAGAGCGGTCTGTTTAGTTTTCTGGAATCCAGAAAACGAGCACGGCTTTACTGCCTGTTCTCCCTTTTGCGTGGTCGTCTTTCGGCGGTATACACTACAAGTCGTTTCAAGCCTGGGGTAGGTAGTATTTCATTCTTTCTTCCAGTTCTCCCGTATGTAATTCAAAGAGGTGGTTGTCATAATCGTAAAAGTAAATGGAACGGGCCTCCCCTTTACGCCTGGGCCGGGAGGGCCTCCGCTCAAGTCCCAAAGCATGTATCCTGGCTTCATAAACCGGGTATAACTCATCGGGTATTTTAAAGGCTACATGATTATAGGTTTGCTCAACAAGCGGCTCGCCCTCCATAATGCAGATCCACAGGTCGTTAAGCATTAGAAAACGCTCCCGGCAGTGTGACTCGGGATTGTCCTCGCTGTTGTAGATCTGCCGGGCTTCAAAGACGGCGATAAAAAAATCAGCGGCTCTTTCCAGGTCCTTCACCAAAAAAGTCATGTGGCTTATTCCTTGAATCATATCCACACCCTTATTTTTTGATGATATCAGGGTTGCGGGTCAAGGGCTCGCTTATTTCCAAATGGCCTTTCAGGGTCTCCAGCTTTTTACCTTCCACCAACAGCTGAACCTGCTGAATTCCTTGAAGATCGGTCAGGCTGTTGACCAGTGAATAGATGGTCATCATTTCACCGGTGCTGCCGCCGGAGTGTTTGGACTGAAAATCCTGGTTGAGGTTAACGGTGGCCAGGCCGCCTGCTATCTCCAGGGAGAGAAGCTTGCTTCCCTGGGGCATGGTAGCATAAAGCTTGGCTTGTTTGGGACCTGCGATCAACTCGTTGACAACAGATGCGGCCAGCTGTTTCTGGTCGGCAGCTTCAGCTTGAATGCTCCTCTTTTCCGCTACCAGGTACATAGCCTGATCATCGGAAAAGTAGAGATTTACCTCCTGTGTTGCCACCGGCTTGGGTTGTTCCGGAGCAGCAGGCGGGGGGGCCTGGGTGGTGCTTTTGGAACAGGCGCCAACCCATAGGCTGAGAGACAGCAGCATAATTAGAGAAAAGATTTTGATTTTCTTCATAAGTGCTTCCTCCTTTGCTTACTCCTTATATTATAGCTTGTGCTGAAACAAGAATATTAGGCTTTTTTGAAGCAGAATGGAGTGCCAACCGGATTTTTAGGCATAAAACCCGGCGCTTCGGGCAAGGATTAAGGCAAACGCTTGGAGCGGGAGGTATTTTACATGAGCAAGCAGCCGGAAAGACCCATTCAACGTGAAATTAGATCGGCACAGAAGTTTTTACATGATGGAGGGGTGATGGAACAGGACCTGATCATGATTTTGGCCAGGACCGTGATCGAGCGGCTGGAGGAAGTTGAGCGGGAAAGTGCCCTGAATCGCTGTCCGGACCTGAATGATGAGGTCAGAAACGAGGAGCTCCAGTTGTTGAAAGAAATAGCCGGGTTTAAAGCCCGGCTGCGGTGGATTGCGGAAGGTATGTAGAGAGGGGAACATACGCTCCAAACCGTGCATTGCTTCGTTTCGCCACAAGTTGACAGGCCGGGTAAGCTTTGATAATATCGGAATAGGAATCCGAATTCTATAAAAAATATCAAGAAACGCGAAAGTGTGTCTAGGGTTCCGCATGTGAGAACATGGCTGGTCCAAGTGACACAGGTGCCTGGCGGCACTACACCGTATAGGGATAAAAGCCCAGGCGGATAGGTTTCGGTTAAGAAACTGTCCCTACCTGGGATTTTTATTTGGTTTTAACTCGTATTAGAGCTAAAAGGAGTGTTGGGGATGCCGATAGTGGGAATTGTCATGGGCAGCGATTCCGACCTAGCAATAATGAAAGAATGCGGCGATATATTGGACCAGTTTCAGGTCGAATATGAATATGCCATCTCTTCAGCCCATCGGGTTCCAGCCCAAACGGCTGATTATGCCGCAGGGGCCAGGGAACGCGGGATAAAGGTGATCATTGCCGGCGCCGGAGGTGCGGCCCACCTGCCGGGCGTCATCGCCGCATATACGACTCTGCCGGTTATAGGCGTTCCCATCAAAACCAGCACCCTTAACGGGGTGGATTCCCTGTATTCCATCGTGCAGATGCCCAAAGGCATACCAGTGGCCACGGTGGCCATCAACGGAAGCGCCAATGCCGGTCTGCTGGCAGTAGAAATCCTGGCTTTGCAGGATGACAATCTAGCTAAAGCTCTGCAGGAGTACCGCCTTAAAATGGCGGGGGAAGTCATAGCTAAAGATCAAAAGTTGAAGTCCTCCGGTGCTGCTTCGTACCTGGGGGACAAGGGAGGACAGGCATGATTGAGAGGTATACCCTTCCCCGGATGGGCGCCATCTGGACGGAGGAAAACAAACTGCGCAACTGGCTGAAGATTGAAATAGCCGCCTGTGAAGGCTGGGCCGAGCTGGGGCGCATTCCCGCTCAAGTATTTGAGGTTATCAAAGAAAAGGCCGATTTCAACATAGAGCGCATCAAAGAAATAGAGGACCAGATTCACCATGATGTGATCGCCTTTTTGACCAATGTCGGCGAATATGTGGGTGATGAATCCAAATACATCCACCTGGGTATGACTTCATCGGATATTTTAGATACGGGTCTTGCACTACAGATGCGTGAAAGCGCCGATCTCATATTGGAAAAGCTGGCCCGGTTAAAAAAAGAAGTGGCCGCCAAGGCGAAGGCTTATAAATACACTCTGAACATAGGAAGAAGCCATGGCATTCACGGCGAGCCCAGCACCTTTGGGCTGAAGATGGCCCTGTGGTTCACCGAGCTGGAAAGGGCTGAAATGCGGCTCCAGCAGGCCCGGGAGATAATTGCCTGTGGGGCTATTTCTGGAGCCATGGGCAACTTCGCCCACCTGGACCCGCGGGTGGAGGAACATGTCTGCCAGGTCCTGGATTTGAAGCCCTGCCCGGTCTCAACCCAGATAATTCAGCGCGACCGCCACGCCCAGTTTCTGGCCACCCTGGCTATAATCGGCGCTTCTCTGGAGAAGATGGGCACTGAAATCCGCAACCTGCAGCGCACCGAGATTCTTGAGGTGGAGGAACCTTTCCGCAAAGGGCAAAAAGGATCTTCGGCCATGCCCCACAAGCGCAATCCCATGATGAGTGAAAGGGTGGCCGGTTTATCCAGGGTGCTGCGCGGCAATGCCCTGGCCGCCCTCGAAAACGTGGCCTTGTGGCATGAGCGGGATCTGACCCATTCCTCGGTGGAAAGAATTATTATTCCCGACAGCTGCATCCTTCTAGACTACATGCTGGAGAAATTCACCGGCATAGTTGCGGGAATGGTGGTATATGAGCAAAATATGATGGCAAACGTCCAGAAAACCAGGGGAGTGGTATTTTCCCAGGAATTGTTGCTGACCTTGATCAACAAGGGCATGCTAAGGGAAAAAGCCTACAGCCTGGTACAGAAAAACTCCATGCAGAGCTGGAACGATGGCGACGATTTCCGCGAGTTGGTCGAAAACGACCCGGAAATCATGCAGCATATAACGGGAGAAGAGTTGGACCAGGTCTTTGATCTCTCGATATATTCGGCTCAGGTGGACTATATTTTCAGGCGCTGCGGCCTGGATTAAATGATAGGAGGTAATCCCATGCAGCAAGGTGAGTTTCTTTATGAAGGAAAGGCCAAAAGGATCTATGCCACGGACAACCCATCCCTGGTCTGGATTGCTTATAAAGACGACGCCACGGCTTTCGACGGAACCAAAAAGGGAACCATAGCCAACAAGGGGATTGTCAACAACCGCGTATCCAATATGCTGTTCAAACACCTGGAGACCAGGGGCATTGAAACCCACCTGGTGGAGCAGATCGATGATCGCAACACCATTGTCAAAAAACTCAGCATTCTACCCATCGAAGTGGTGGTGCGCAATGTCATAGCCGGCAGCCTGGCCAACCGTGTGGGCCTGCCCGAGGGCACCGACCTGCCCAGGACCATACTGGAGCTTTACTACAAAAACGATGATTTGCATGATCCGATGATCAACGAGTACCATGCCCGGGCTCTGGGCTGGGCCGGCGATCAGGAACTTGATGAAATAAAGCGGCAGGCCCTCCAGATCAATGAGATCCTGCGGGAGTTTTTCGATCATATAGGCATCATTCTGGTCGACTTCAAACTGGAGTTTGGCGAGTTCGAGGGCCGCATAATTCTGGGGGATGAAATTTCACCGGATACCTGTCGCCTGTGGGATAAGGTGAGCCTGGAAAAGCTGGACAAAGACCGCTTCAGGCGGGATATGGGCAAGGAGGCCGAGGCCTACCAGGAGGTTATTTCCAGAATTGAAAAGGTACTCAAGGATTAATCATACCGGTATTGATTCTTAATTAGAATAAAATCTTGCGAGGGAGGAAATAGGGTTTATGAAAGCCACTATCTATGTCACCCTGAAGCAGGGCGTACTCGATCCCCAGGGGGAGGCAGTAAAAAATTCACTGCATGTTTTAGGATACCAAGAAGTAAACGAAGTGCGGGTAGGTAAATACGTGGAGATCTGGTTGGAAGGAAAGAATCGCGCCGAGGCCCAAAAAGAACTGGAGGAAATGAGCGATAAACTCCTGGCCAACCCGGTTATTGAAGACTTCCGGGTAGAAATCACGGAGGGATGAAAATGAAATTTGGAGTCGTGGTTTTTCCAGGGTCAAATTGTGATGCCGACTGCTATCACGTAATCAAGGATGTATTGGAGCAGCCGGTGGATTATATCTGGCATCGGGAAAAGGAGATAAAGGGTTATGACGCTCTGATCCTGCCGGGAGGATTTTCCTACGGGGACTACCTGCGCACCGGAGCTATAGCCCGTTTTTCACCGGTTATGCCGGCGGTTATGGAGTTTGCCGACCAGGGCGGTTTGATAATCGGAATCTGCAACGGTTTTCAGATCCTGTTGGAAGCCGGTCTGCTGCCCGGGGCCATGCTGCGCAACCGCAGCCTTACCTTCATCTGCAAGCCGGTCTGGCTGAAGGTGCAAAACGAAGCCACTCCCTTTACCAATCAACTGCAAAAAGGCGAAGTTCTGCAGATACCAATTGCCCATGGTGAGGGCAATTATTTCTGCGATCCTTCAACCCTGCAAAGCCTTAAGGATAATAATCAGATACTATTCACCTATTGCGGGCCAAACGGCGAAGAAGATGACATCCATAATCCCAACGGATCTATGGCCAATATCGCCGGAATCCGCAACTGCAAAGGCAATGTGCTGGGGATGATGCCCCACCCGGAAAGATGCTCGGAAGAGGTCCTGGGGGGTACCGACGGTTTTAAGATATTTGCTTCCATGCTGAAGTGGTGCCAGGAGGTGAGGCTGTAAATGAAGGAATTGACTTACCGCGAAATGGGCTTAAACGATCAAGAATTCGAAAATATCAAAACCATAATGGGACGTGAACCCAATTATTTGGAGCTGGGCATGTTTTCGGTAATGTGGTCAGAGCACTGCGGCTACAAGAATTCCCGGCCCCTGCTCAGGACTTTTCCAACTGAAGGGCCTCAGGTCGTCCAGGGCCCCGGGGAAAACGCCGGAGTTGTCGATATCGGAGACAACCAGGCCCTGGTGTTTAAGATTGAAAGCCACAACCACCCCTCGGCCATTGAACCCTATCAGGGAGCAGCCACCGGAGTGGGAGGCATAGTGAGGGATATATTCACGATGGGAGCCCGGCCTATAGCCAGTTTGAATTCACTGCGCTTCGGCCCTCTGGAAGACGCCCGGGTGCGGCAGCTGTTTTCCGGAGTAGTGGCAGGCATAGCCGGCTACGGCAACTGCCTGGGCATACCCACGGTAGGCGGGGAAGTCTACTTCAATCCCAGCTATCAGGGCAATCCCCTGGTCAACGCCATGTGCGTGGGACTGGTGGATATTGATCAGATCGCCCTGGCGGTGGCCAGTGATATTGGAAGCCCCATAATGATTGTAGGGGCTAAAACCGGGCGCGACGGTATTCATGGCGCCACCTTCGCCTCCGAAGAATTGAGCGAAGCCTCGGCTGCCAAGCGCCCGGCGGTGCAGGTGGGCGATCCCTTTATGGAAAAACTGCTCATCGAGGCCTGCCTGGAGCTTATTAAAGAGGATCTGGTGGCCGGAATGCAGGATCTGGGCGCGGCTGGTTTGACCAGTTCCATCGCCGAGTCGGCCAGCAAAAAGGGCCGCGGGGTTATGGTTGATGTTTCGAAAGTTCCGCGCCGGGAAACCGGTATGACTCCCTATGAAGTAATGCTGTCCGAATCGCAGGAACGAATGTTGATAGTACCACGCGCGGGTAAAGAGGCCCGGATTGAAGAAATATTCACCAAGTGGGGCCTGGATGCCACGGTCATCGGATACGTGACCGAAGACGGAATGTTCCGGCTCATGGAAGGAAACGAGCAGGTCGGAGTAGTGCCGGTGGCGGCATTGACAGAGTCCTGCCCCGTATATTACCGCGAGGGGGAGGAGCCGGCTTATTACCAGGAATGCCGCTCTTTCAACCCGTTTGATTTGGAACCGGCGGATCTCGCGCCGGCCCTGATAAACCTGCTGCAATCACCTAATATTGCCAGCAAAGAGTGGGTGTACCGCCAGTACGATCACCAGGTTATGACCAACAGCTCGGTCCTGCCCGGGGATGGCGACGCGGCGGTGCTCCGGATCAAAGGCAGGTCAAAGGGGGCCGCCTTTACAACTGACTGTAATGGACGCCTGGTTTACCTGGACCCTTACCAGGGAGGCATGCAGGCGGTCTGCGAGGCAGCCCGCAACCTGGCCTGTGTAGGAGCACGGCCTCTGGCTTTGACCAATTGCCTTAATTTTGGCAACCCTGAAAAACCCAACGTCTATTGGCAGATGCAAAATGCCATTAAAGGAATGGCCGAAGCCGCCCGGGCCTTAAACACTCCGGTGGTAAGCGGCAATGTCAGCCTTTACAATGAAAGCGCTGATCGCGCCATATTCCCCACTCCGGTGGTGGGCATGGTAGGCTTGATGCCTGACATCGCCAGGCGGCGGGGGATGGCCTTCAAAGACGAAGGCGATCTGATCGTATTGCTGGGCGAGCTGAGTCAGGAACTGGGCGGCTCTGAGCACCTCTACCTGGCCTACGGCTTGGAAAAAGGCGCGGTGCCGCCGGTTGATCTGGCCAAGGAGAAATCCCTTATCGAACTCCTGCTCGATCTGGCTGAAAAAGAGACTCTTGCATCCTGCCACGATATTTCCGAGGGCGGACTGGCAGTTGCCCTGGCGGAATCGGCCATAAAGGGTAAAACCGGCTTTAAGGTCAACCTGGAGCAACCGCTGAGCCGCTGGGACGGTCTGTTATTCTCAGAAGCTCCGGGGAGGGCCGTGGTCAGCGTCAAGCCTTCCAAACTGGATGAACTCATAGCAAAGGCTAAGGAACAGGGCGTACCCTGTCTCACGCTGGGCCGGGTGGAAGGCAGTAAATTGATATATCAGGGTAATGGGCAAGAACTGATAGGAGTTGCTTTGGACCAGGCGGTAAGCACCTGGGGGGATGCAATAAGATGTTCAATGAAATAGAAGACAAAATGACCCATGAATGCGGCGTTTTTGGCATATATCTCAACAACCCGGAGAATGATACGGATGCCGCCCGCACAACTTTTTACGGCCTTTACGCACTGCAGCACCGCGGGCAGGAAAGCGCAGGGATTGCAGTGTCGGACGGCAAACAGATCAGCCTGCACAAAGGCATGGGCCTGGTGGCGGAAGTCATTTCCACCGAGCACATCAATAAGTTAAAAGGCAATATTGCCATAGGACATGTGCGCTACTCTACGACTGGGGCCAGTCTGCTGGTCAACGCTCAGCCTCTGGTATTTCACTACCTTAACGGCATGATGGGAGTGGCCCACAACGGCAACCTGGTCAACACGGTGGAGCTGAGGCGGCGCCTGGCAACTTATGGTTCGGTCTTTCAGACCACGACCGATACCGAGGTGGTGGCCAATTTGCTGGCCCGCTATTCACAGGACCTGTTGGAGGACGCCCTGGCTAAATCGATGATCGATATGAAAGGGGCTTACGCCCTGGTCATCATGAGCGAAGACCGCTTGGTGGGGGTGCGCGATCCTATGGGAATCCGCCCCTTGTGCCTGGGTGAACTGGGGGGCAATTACGTACTGGCTTCTGAATCAGCCGCCATCGACACTATCGGAGCCAGGTTTATACGCGATGTCAACCCCGGGGAAATAGTGGTTATTGATAAAGACGGGCTGCGCTCCCTGCAGGTTTTTAATTCGCCCCGGAGCGCCAACTGTATATTCGAATATATTTATTTTGCCCGTTCGGACAGCACCATAGACGGGATCAACGTATACCAGGCCCGCCTGGAGCTGGGCCGCCGCCTGGCCCAGGAGTCGGGCATTGAAGCTGATCTGGTCATTGCCGTACCCGATTCGGGCACCCCGTCCGCCATCGGCTATTCACAGGCCTCAGGCATTCCTTTTGCCGAAGGCTTGATGAAGAATCGTTATGTGGGGCGCACCTTTATTCAGCCCAATCAGAAAATCAGGGAACTGGGGGTTCGTATAAAATTGAATCCCATCAGGGAAGTGGTGGCCGGTCAGAGGGTGGTCATGGTGGACGACTCAATCGTCAGGGGGACCACCAGCA
>JBDKUE010000229.1:0-25047 GCA_039679855.1 Syntrophomonas sp. | reverse complement strand
TGAGTGAGCTTCTAGCTCATGACTTTATAGAGATCGGCAGTTCAGGTCGTACCTATGACAAGCAAGAGACTATCGCGGCCTTGATGACTTCATCCCTGGTGGAAAGCCGTATAAGCGATTTTGAACTCAGATTGTTAACCCCGATTATAGCCCTGGCAACCTACCGTTTGGTTCAAAAAAGCCGAATTAGGTAGTGATATCGAAATAATCTCTTTGCGCAGTTCCATCTGGAGAGCGCAGGGCAGTCAGTGGCAGATATTGTTTCATCAGGGAACGCCTTTTTCTCCGGAATAAAAGAGGAAAAACTGACGCAATTTTGGGGAGGGTTAAAATGTCGGACAACATCAAAAGACGGCCCAAAAAAGCACAAGTTGTCAGCCTCATAGTCATCGGGATCATTTTAGCGGGGGTTTTTTTCTACCCGCTTAGCTCCTACCAAACTATACGAGTTAATGGTAATGCCGGTATAGCCATAGCCCGCCCGCCGGCAAATGAAATCCGCAAACTGGACATGCTGCCCGTATATGATGAAAAAACCCCGCAAAACAGCTTCCAGGTGGAACTAATCGGCGCTGACGCCTCTGGTTTGGATCTGACGGGCCGGCTAAGGGACCTTTCCTATGCCAGTTTTGACAGCAAAACCATATGGCCTGCTTCCTTACCCGCCGAGTTCAATCCCGCCCTGATTATGGAAACAGGTAAGAATCCAGGACTTAATATCAGGAAACTCCATCAAAATGGCATCACCGGTAAGGGAGTGGGCATCGCTATCTTCGACGAACTGCTCTTGACCGACCATAAAGAGTATAAAGACAACCTGAAGTTCTATGAAGAGATCCACACCACCCGCGGAGGCGGGGTATCAAATCACGGCTCAGCGGTCAGTTCCATAGCGGTCGGCAAGAGCGTGGGGGTCGCTCCTGATGCCAATCTATACTATATTGCTGTATCCAACGAGAGTCCCACCGTTTTTCGGGCACTTACCCAAAGTTACCTCGATTTAACCTATTTGGCGGAAGCGGTGGACCGGATTGTTGATATAAATAAAACCCTTCCTCAGGATCAGAAAATCAGGGTGATGTCCATGTCCATAGGATGGAAGCCTGACTTCAGGGGCTACAAGGAAATTGATGCCGCTGTAAACAGGGCGAAGAGTGAAGGAATACTGGTTGTCTCGACGGTGATGAGCAACTACTTCGGAGTTGATTTGGCAGGTCTGGAAAGGGCTCCCCAGAAAGACCCCGATAAGCTTGACAGCTACCAGTTAGGCCTATTTCTACAGCCTTTTTACTATAAAAATTTAGATAAATTCGACATCCAAAAAACCCTCTGGGTCCCAATGGACAGTAGAAGCACCGCCAGTCGCACCGGACCCGACGACTATGTATTCTTTAGAAGTGGGGGCTTAAGCTGGACGGCTCCTTACCTGGCCGGTCTCTATGCGCTGTGCTGTCAGGTAAAGCCCGACATCACCCCGGAGCAGTTTTTAGCCGAGGCTATCGCAACGGGAGATATTATCCAGTTTGCCAAAGACGGGCAAAGCTATCAGTTAGGCACCGTGCCAAATCCCGAGAGGCTGATTGCCCTGCTGCAGGGTAAAGCCGATTAATAAAACCAACGGCGGCCCAAATGTACAATATTCACCTTGTTTTAGACAGAATTCTTAAGTATGCTTGGCGTATACTTGAAGGGTATTAGGCTGAAAAGGATTTTTTAAAACCTGCCAGGGTCGGTAATTGGCCCCCGGTGGGTTTTTTCTCAACCCGGCTATATTTAGAGGAGTGATAAGTTTGGCCGAAAAAAAGAACCGGCGAAAAATGTATGCCATTATCGGTGTGGTCCTGGTGGGGATTATAATTGTGGTTCTGTTCTTTCCACTGGTGCGATTCAGAACTGTAAGAGTCAACGGGAATGCCGGTATTGCTGCAACCCATCCTCCTGCCAATTACAACCGGGGAAAGTTGGAGCATCTGCCCGGTTATGACGAAAACAACAAACGGAACAGCTTCCAGGTTGATTTAAGAAGCACCGATCTCTCCGGTTTGGATTTATCTAGCAGGCTAAAGGATCTTTCCTATGCCAATTATGACAGCAAGACAGTCTGGCCGGCTTCCCTGCCGGTGGAGTTCAACCCCCGCCTGGTAATGGATCTGGGTAAGAACCCGGGCCTGAATATTAGAAAACTTCATCAAGATGGAGTTACCGGAAAAGGAGTCAGCATAGCCATCCTGGACCAGATGCTTCTTACAGACCATAAAGAATATAAAGATAACTTGAAGTTCTATGAAGAGATTCACGCGGCTGACGAAGGGTCTGCTTCTATGCACGGTTCAGCTGTTAGTTCCATCGCACTGGGCAAGAGTGTGGGAGTTGCCCCGGAAGCCAATCTATATTATATCGCCGAAGCCAACGGGAACTTCACTTTTTTCGGCATGCTTACGGCAAATAAGTGGGCCTTTGATTTCAGGTATTTAGCCGAGTCGGTAAACCGGATTGTGGAACTGAATAAAACCCTGCCAGTAGATCAAAAAATCCGGGTTATATCCATGTCCGTGGGCTGGATGCCCCAGCAAAAAGGCTACAAGGAGATCGATGAGGCTGTAAAGCGGGCCAAAGACGGAGGAATCCTGGTTCTTTCCACAGTAACCGAACAATATTATGGCATAAACCTCCTGGGCCTGGAAAGGAACCCTTTCAAGGATGCTGACGACTTGAACAGCTATGGGCCGGGTTTGTTTCTACAGGATTGGTATTACAGCCAGCCTGATGATTTCAACCCCCAAAAGACCATCTGGGCGCCAATGGGCAGCAGGTGCACAGCCGCTCCTACCGGAAATGAGGACTACGCCTTTTACAGAAGCGGCGGCCTGAGCTGGACAGTACCTTACCTGTCCGGTTTGTACGCCCTGTGCTGCCAGGTAAAGCCCGATATCACCCCGGAGCAGTTTTTAGCTGAAACTATCGCCACCGGCGACACCATCACAATCGTCAAGGACGGGCAGAACCGCCAGTTAGGCACCATCCCCAATCCCGAAAGGCTGATAGAAAAATTGCGGCCAAGCCATCCTACAAAGATAATAGAGTTTGGCGGAAATGTAACTTAGATAAAACGCCCCCGCCAATCCTTGAAAGAATGGCGGGGGATTTGCTTTTTTACGTATGTTTTATTGTCTTCGTGTAAAAGTCAATAGCAATGTTTTTGCCTATTATGCTTTGCCTATTTGAATGATAGCTTTAAAAAGATCTCCGTCAACCTCGATGTTGAGGCTGCCTTGCTGGATTTCGAGCAGGCTTCGGGCAATGGACAGTCCCAGACCGCTTCCCTGGCTGCTGCGTGATTCATCTCCTCTGGCAAATCGCTCCATCAGCTCCTCGGCTGATATATTGAGTTCATAGGCCGAAATGTTCTTGATAACCACCTGCGCCGAATTCCCCAAATCAATGACATCGATATATACCCGTGAACCCTCCAGGGCGTATTTCAATATGTTAGAAAACAGGTTCTCGATCGCCCGCCACAATAGTTTACCGTCTGCTTTAACGTTCAGTTTATCCTGGCCGTAGTTGAGCTTGAATTCCAGCCTGCGCTCCTTTATCTTATCATCCATTTCACCCAGACCTTGCTTTAATAGGGACACAATTTCAATATTCTCAAAGCATACCGGGATGCTGCCGCTGGTGGCCTTGGCCGCTTCAAACAGGTCGTCGGTCAGCAGTTTCAAGCGCTGCGCCTTCTGGTTGATTACCTCAATGTATTCTCCAACCCTGGCAGGATCCTTTTCGTTTTTCAACAGATCAACATAGGTTATGATCGAGGTAAGCGGGGTTCGTATATCGTGCGATACATTGCTTATCAGTTCGCTTTTCAAGCGTTCACTTTTTATTCCGTTTTCAACTGCCTTGCCCAGCCCGTCAGTTATGCTGTTGATATCGGAACCCAACCGGGCAAACTCCCCATCTCCCACAATTTCTATAATGTGCCCGGTATCCCCCTCTTTAACCTTTTTTACGCCCTCCTTGATGGCGTTAAATTCTTTTACTCGCTTTAAGGCAATCCAGGCCGCCAAACCCAGCGTAATGGGAAACATGAAGAAGGTCAAGGCTGCCAGTATCGGGTAGCCTATGACTATTAAAATGATTTTTACGGCCAGGCTGCCGTTGTTGTACGTATCCCTGGCAAAAGTGAAAACCTTATAAAAAACCGTATAAATTGCGGTGTGCTTCAGAAACGTCTTGTTTCTGACATGCCTGACCATGGATAAAAACAGGGTTAGGCCTAAAGTAAACAATATGAAAGTAAGCAAAAACACCATCCAAAAACTTGGGTACAGGCTTCGTTCGTTCATAAGTGCAAACCACATGCAAATCAGTACTATACCAAGTATTATTTTTATATCATTATAAATCCGGTCGACGAAACACGGTTCAAAAACTCCCTGGTCCTCCGGCTTTCTTCCAGCTGTCAGCATCAGAAACATAAAAGCCAGGGCGAACATCAGCGATAAACCAGCCACCTTGTAGAGCCCGTTGGTCACAATCGCCTTGCCTTGTGACCACTGCGCAAGGCGGGAGTTCAGGTAGTCGCCGGTAAAGGCAACGTAAATGGCGTCGTCAGGGCCCAACTTGTAGGTCTGAGATGTAATCCTATTTATACGGTTTGAATCCATGCTATCTGGTGTAAAAACGCTCTGTTCAGTGCCGTCTAAAACGATATAACTGGGAAAGGACTTGAAGAATTCCTTGAATTTTATATCACTGTTGGTAACCTGGCCGTATTCGGTTTGGGCTAAATAGAAAACTCCTTTATTTTTATCGAGATTGCGTAATATCGCGCGGTAATTCATCAATTCTTTTTTGATCATATTGGGTTTCAGGTTGGCAATGTCGGCAGCATAGACTTCCTTAAAAATTTGGTAGTTTTCTTGATTGGTTAAATTGGGATTATAGCTTCTAGAGTTCATCATAAAATCATTAAACAACTGGTCTTCTTCGAAAGCCAGTTCTTGTTTATCAATGGTGGCGCCGCTCTGAATATACTGCTCGCTTTTATATTGTTGGGTTATATAAAATAGGTTGGAAACTATATTGGCGTAATCCTGCTGGCAATCCTGACTTTGATAATAGCTGTCTTCAAAGGCACTACTAAAAGTAAGCTCCCGTATTACCCCGAGATTGTAAAAAATGCTGATAATGCCTGAAAAACAAAGCACTGCCACGGCAAAAGCGGCAAACTTCACCGCCCGTGACTGGCTATATTTTTTCAACTTTATATCCAATTCCCCACACCACCTTCAGGTATTTAGGCTCTTTGGGATTCAGTTCGATCTTTTCCCTAATTCTCCTTATGTGGACGGCCACCGTGTTTTCCGAGTTGAAGGCCGCCTCGTTCCATACGTTTTCATAGATCTGGTCTATCGAATACACCCGGCCGGCATTGGCAATGAGCAGTTTTAATATCTTGTATTGCACCGGAGTGAGCTTCACTTCTTCCCCATCAACGCTTACCTGTTTGGTTTCATCGTCAACAACCAGTCCGCCTGACCGGTAGATCCCGCTTTTTACATCCAGGCTGCCCAGGGTCGTGTACCGCCTGAGCTGAGATTTTACCCGGGCAATCAACTCCAACGGGTTGAAGGGCTTGGTCATATAGTCGTCTGCGCCCATATTCAGGCCGATTATTTTGTCGGTGTCCTCGGATTTAGCTGAAAGTATTATAACCGGTATGTTTTTGTCCTCCCGGATCTTGAGTGTGGCCCGAATTCCATCCATCTGTGGCATCATAATATCCATAATCACCAGGTGTATTTCCTGGTCCTCAAGAAGCTGCAAAGCCTCCAGGCCATTAAAAGCTTTTACCACCCGGTATCCTTCGTTTTCCAGGTAAATTTTTATAGCTTCGGCTATCTCTTTGTCGTCGTCACAGACCAGGATATTCACAAACAATCACTCCCATAAATGGAATCGTTCAAATTATATCACACCCTTCATTATTACATTTAAGGTTATGATAGCTAGCAATTGTTACTATCCGTCATTCCGATTCCTTACAACTTTCTTAAGCTGCTAAATTTGGGGCTTCTGTGGCCATGCACCGTACAGCGATTTGATAGCCCGGTTCAAGCTTTAATACCGCTCAACAAGCAGTAAAAAAGGGAAGGTTGCAACCTTCCCTCGATTTTTCCCCTTATTCTAAAGGCTTTACCTGAATAATACCAGTACTTGATTGACTCCGGTCCGCTCCAAAACCCGATAACCATGACCGGCCCGAGTGGCTATGCCATTTTTATTGGGCAGGCAATACCCGTCAACTTCACAGCTCCCATCGTCTCTTACCAAGATCTGCCCGGCCAGGCCCACCGCCACCCATTCTGGGCGCAAGCGCCGGGGTACGTATTCTCGGTTCGGGTCGTATTCCGGATTTAAGATCGGCTGCACCTCGGTGTGTTCAGGGATGATAATTTTTCCCTCCTCATCGCTTACCGCAGGAATGGTAACTTCGTGTTTTTGGATCCTTCCCCATTCATCAGTCAAGAATTTGCCTTTCCAGCGCAGTTCTCCGCTATTGCCGACTAATGAGGGATTAGAACTAGTGATGCCCAGAATAAAACTATCAGGTGAGTTGGCTTTTCGGACCTTCTTGCCACTCAATGTCACAAAATACCCCGGTTCTATGGTGATGCCCTCCAAGGTTTCAAACATCTCGGCATAGTCGGCTCCGCCCGGGATAAAGGAGCCATCGACATACATATTTCCATTGGAATTCAGCCACTTGGCGCCCAGAGCGGGGGCTGAGGCGTACAATCCGTTGCCGATAAACCAGGAGTAGGCTTCCTCGGCAGTCCCGAATCTCCCCATGACGTGGGAACCCGGGTAGCTGGCAATTGTGCCCAGGCCCTCGGCATGGGCATATGCACCTGAAGCAATAGTGTTGTATCCTTCTGCATGGACGGGTTGCAGCGGAGCTGGATCCAACTTGATTACATAAACCCAGTACTCGCTAATATACTGGGTGGTATTAAGAGTAATAGTATTACCACTGATATTGGTTATAGGTATATCGTCAACGGCAGAAAATCCATTCACCTTGGCGGTTACGAGGTCGCCAACCGCAAGACCTACCACGGTATTCAGAGTCAGGGTCTTGGCTGTATCATCACGTGCTACTATGGTATAAAGAGTTCCTGTCATAGCCAGGGTTGAACAGCCTTCCGCGTGGGAGATATTCGATCTGGCCAGGTTCATCTGGCCTTCCGCATGGGAAGAGAAACCGGCCGCACTGCTATCAGCGCCTTCCGAGTGGGAGACATCGCCGCTGGCTATGGTATTTTGCCCTTGGGCATGCGAGTTCTGCCCCGAAGCAGTAGTAGCCGCACCTTCGGCGTGTGCCCCCAGCCCGCTGGCAATGGTTGAAGTCCCTTCCGCATGTGAATAATAATTACTGGCCGTTGTCCCGGCGCCTTCGGCATGGGAACGTCCCCCGCTGGCGTTGCTGGAATCTCCTTCGCTGTGGGCAGCATATCCGGAAGCCCGGGTTTCAAATCCTTCCGCATGACTGTACCTGCCCGAAGCCACTGTAGCATAACCTTCCGCATGGGAGCTAAGCCCGGATGCGGTAGTGGCATCGCCTTCAGCATGGGCGTATACCGATGCAATGGGATCAGGTGACGTCCGATCCCCGGTCCAGGTATCGTTGCCTTCGGTATGGGAGTAATGGCCTACCGCCCGCGTACCACCACCTTCGGCATGTGCGCCACGTCCATCGGCAATACTGCCATCTCCTTCAACATGAGAACTGGCTGCATTGGCAGTGGTAAAATTACCTTCGGCATGAGAATTAGCCCCAATGGCTGTGGTATTGCCGCCTTCGGCATGGGAGGCAGTGCCCGAAGCAATACTCAAGTTGCCTTCAACATGGGAATACCCGGCTGTGGACATGGTGTTGCCACCCTCAGCATGATTTGGGTATTGGGTGCCGCCATCTTCTTTAATAACGTATATCCAGGTAGCGTCGATAGTAGCAGTTGTATTAATGGTGATGGTAGTACCGGCGACGGCAGTAATTGCAATATCTTGAAGAGCTGCAGCGGAGTTGATTTTTACAGTTATTAAAGACCCGGCCGACAACCCAGCTGTACTATTTAAGACCAGGGTTTTGTTTACATTATTAAACCCGACAATAGTGTACAGGGTACCCTGCATAGCCAGGGAATACTGACCTTCAGAGTGGACAAAATTAGTTTTGGCCAGCGTAGAGTAGCCTTCCGCATGCGAAATATCACCAACAGCAGCCGTATTGTAGCCTTCGGAATGGGAAGCAAAAGCGCCGGAGTAAGTAGTTACACCTTCAGCATGTGAAGCATTGCCAATGGCAGTGCTTTGTGAGCCTTCGGCATGAGAATTGCCTCCCTGAGCCAGGGTCTGGAATCCTTCGGCATGCGATGCATTCCCGCTGGCCGTGGTGCCAAACCCTTCGGCATGGGCATGAGCCGAGGCAGAGGGATTAGGAGTACTTCTATCACCGGTCGAGGTATTTTGACCTTCGGCATGGGAATAGTCGCCAATTGCCTGGGCCTCCCCGCCTTCAGAATGCGAGCCCCGACCTATTGAGCTGGTGTCATCGCCTTCGGCATGAGTGGCAATGCCAGAAGCTGTGCTCAAATAGCCTTCGACATGGGAATAGGCTGCTGCAGCCAGAGTATTGCTCCCCTCGGCATGAATAGGATATTGTAGCCCACCGTCTTCTAAAATCACAAATGCCCAGGTAGATCCGATAGTGGCAGTTGTATTTATAGTTATGGTATTTCCGTTAATAGCCATGATTTGAATATCATCAAGGGGTGAAGCAAAGATGATTCTTACGGTGATAAAGTCACCCACCGTTAATCCTGTTGTAGTATTCAAGGTTAAAGTCTTGGCTGCATCGTCAAAACCTGTAATAGTGTATAAGGTACCCTGCATAGCCAGGGAATACTGGCCTTCAACATGGGCATAATCGGTTTTAGCCAGGGTGGAATCACCTTCCGAGTGGGAGTTGTCTCCATGCGCCGTAGTATTGTTTCCTTCCGCATGAGAATATACACCGAAGGAAACCGTATTATTGCCTTCGGCGTGAGAGCTTAAGCCCCCGGCAGTAGTTCCGCTGCCCTCAGCATGAGTATTGTCTTCACCGGCAGTAGTTGAATGCCCTTCTGCGTGGGAATTGTCACCGGCAGCCAGGGTTGTATTTCCCTCGGCGTGAGAACTGACACCGGCTGCTATCGTCGAAACACCTTCGGCATGAGCATTATCAGCATTGGCTTGAGTTAATACTCCTTCAGAATGGGCTCCATCCCCGTCTGCTATTGTTGATATCCCTTCAGCATGTGCAGACCCGCGGGCAGCGGTCGAGTTGGAGCCTTCAGCGTGGGAAGATCCCCCGGTGGCAATAGAACCTGAACCTTCAGCATGTGCAGCCCAGTTGGAAGCAAGGCTGTTGTAACCTTCCGAATGGGCAGCAGTTCCTGAAGCTGTTGTTACATAACCTTCAGCATGAGAGGAGTCACCCACTGACTGGTTCCCAGAGCCTTCGGCATGAGAGGACCCCCCGCTGGCGGTAGAGCCTGAACCTTCCGAGTGGGCCGCCCAGTTGGAGCTAAGGGTCTGGTATCCTTCAGCATGCGAAGCATCACCGGCAGAATGGGTTATATAACCCTCGGCATGGGAGGAACCGCCACTGGCGATTGTATCAGAGCCCTCAGCATGAGAGGCAAACTGAGAGGCCATAGAATTAAAACCCTCGGCAAAAGAAGCCTGCCCGCTGGCCAGCGTATTCTGGCCCGCAGCGCAGGCGCAGGTACCGGTCGCATTGGTATTACAAGCAGGGGCCTGACAAGTTCCATTTGACATTGCACTCAACACCTTCTCTATAATATGGAATATTTTATTCCATATGCTGGATAGGAGTGCCCTATATGGTTATGTGGAAAAGCCCCCAAAAGTAAATCCCTGAATAGATCAGGGGTATGCAACTCTCATATTACCCGGGGACTGTTACACCCGTGTAACAGTCCCCGGGTAACGTGTAACGTAATAGCCGCGCTCCTTAATCCATTAAACCAGCTTGGATATCGCGTCCAGTTGCTGCGCTAAAGCCAGTATTTCCTGAACACTGGCGGTCAGTTGTTCGGTGGCGGCGGCCTGCTCCTCTCCCGAGCTCATGGAGGCGGCAGACAGGGTTGATGTTTCGGTAAGCTTTTCGCCGATCGAATTAGTTAATTCCCGGATTTTGCCTACGGTCTGCCGGGATTCATCAGACAGTTTTCTAATTTCCTCGGCTACGACTCCGAATCCGCGGCCGCTTTCCCCGGCACGGGCCGCTTCAATAGCCGCATTCAGACCCAGCATTTTGGTTTCATCGGCAATCTGTTTGATAAATCCAATAACCTCATTTATGTTTTCCGACAAGTCGAAAACTGCTGCGACATTGGCGTCAACCTGCTGGTAATTGGCCGCCACGTTCCCGGCCGCGATGGCTATATCCTGCACCACTTTGGCGATCTCCTCCAGTGCTCTTTTCAGGGTATCTGCTATTTTGCGCAGCGTGGCGGCGTTGGTTTTAGGCAGGGCCAGCCCAAAGGTGCCGGTGATTTGCGGTAAACCATCATTATCCGGCTCAGTTAATGGATAGGCCATTACCAGGGCGGGAACCCCGTAATGTGAATCGTTTAACTCCCGTGAAATAGGTTTCCGATACTTTAGAACTTCTGCTGATACAGTACCTTCTTGAATCGGAACTTCCACTTGCACATCGGGCATATCAAACTTGTTGGAAGCCTGTCGGTGGCTTACCCTATGACGGCCGGTCATATAGATGAAGGCTCCTTCAGGGAACATCTCCGCCAGCATCGGGGCCAGTTCTGGAAAAGCCCGGGCGACTACAGGTTCCGACGGGTATACAATGCTAAAGGTTCCAACGATCAATTCGCTGCTGATTGAATCATACAGCGGGTGAACCTGGGCCTGCAGCCGGATGCCATACTTGGAACGGACATATTCTATAGATACAGGAGCACTTTTCTGAATGCAGGTGTCAGCCATCCCGTTTTTCTCAATGGTACTGCCCACTTTCCATACAGCAATGTCAAACTTGTCAGAAGTATATTTGTAGGTAATTCTCTCCAAATCGGTGACCAAAAAAATAGCCCCCTGTTCGTAGGTCGGCATCAGAACCGGTGCCAAAACGCCCAGGGTCTTTATAAAATCGGCAGTCAGTTTGACCAACGTTTCTTCTCCCTTCAATAAAATCATCCATGAAACATGCATAATACTAACGGGAGGTGTGTAGCACACCTCCCTGCTCAATTTTTAGTAGAAAAGTACCGCCATGACCAGGCCAACTACTAAAGCGACCACGCCGCCAACCATACCTATCCAGAATATGTGCTTATAGCACTGCTTGTGGTTTAAGCCGGTTATGGTCATGAGGGCAAAAACGACACCGCAGTGTGGCATGCAGGAAAGGCCGCCCGCTGCTATGGCAACAATTCTATGAATTACGGCAGGATTAACACCGGTGGCCAACCAGGCCTTTCCGAAAAGCGGGACAACTATCCCCAGGGCTCCAGTTGAAGAACCGGTTACCGCAGCCAGGAATCCGGTTATTACTGACATCTGCACCAAGGCGCCTCCGGGCAGCTTGGCGAATACGTCGAGAATAGTCTGAAATCCAGGAGCAGCTGCAGCCACAATTCCGACTCCTACAGCCGCCGCAGTAAATACGGTAGGCCCCATGGCGTTTAAAGCACCGGCGTTAAGAGTACCCAGCTGGTTGGGAAGGTGTTTGTGCAAAACAACAGCAGCTACGATAACAGAAGCCAGAAGGGCCGGAGTAATTATGTTGGAGATCTTCATGGCGCTGCCCACCAGGATGATAGCGATAAGGACTACCATGGGAGTCACTGAAGCGATCAGAGAAGGAATATTTTCATCACTGCCACCGGCAACGCCGTCTGCTGCAGTGATCTCGTATTGTTCTCCTTTATCCAGCGCAACCTTGAGCTGCCACTTGATATACATCAGGCCAAAGGCCAAAACTGCAATTGAGGTCACTATCCCCATTAGAGGAGCTGCTGTCAGGGTTGTGCCCAGCGCGGTCGGAATAACATTCTGAATGGAAGGGGACCCGGGGAACATGGTCATGGTAAAGGTCGCGCAGCCCAATACCAGTGGTGCTAGCAAAAGGTGCCAGGGAATGTTCATTTCCCGGAACAAGGGGCGGGAAAGGGCTACGATAGTAAATATAACTATAAATATATTTACGCCGCCAAAGGTCAGCAGAGCGCCAATAATGACTACGGCCACCATCACCGCAAAGGGGTTGGAGCGTCCGGTCAATTTAAGAACGCTGTTGGCAATAGCGACTGTCGCCTTGCTGTCCTCCAGATATTTACCCAGTATCGCTCCTAGAATAAAGATTACAAAATAGCTCGTAACAAAGTTGCCCACGCCGGCCATATACGATTTGGGTCCGGTGAAGAGTGACGGCATCAGGGCCATGCGGTTGGTCACTATGATTAAAAGGGCAGTTACCGGCCCGATTATCAATATGCTAACGCCCCTGTAAGCCAGGAAGATTAGTAAGGCAATACCTAGTAGAATTCCTACCGAAGCTAACCAATTCATTCTCATCCCTCCGATTAATATCAGTAATTCATGCTTTACTGCCTTTTTTCGTGGTTCTCTTTATAATAACCCTTGTGCATTTTTTCACTAACCCCCCTATACTTCGAGCCGGTTGAAACGTTCTAATTCAGGCGGTTTTACCACCTGATGACTTAGTCCCGCTCCGGTTCCAGTTCACATTTGACTGGTGGTAACAGATTGTAATACATCAACCTTGAAATGTTTTTGTGAACCTGGACTTAAACCGTTCCATGAATCTTTAACAATTCAATCTTCCTCAGAGCCTTGGACTATGCTAAATATGGGATTTAATTGACCGGGTTTAGTGAATTAAATAAAATGAATCTTGTCTTAGCGCGTATCACCTCCGCTGTCTTATTCCCGACCCTCTACTCTCAACTTTACTAATTGCAAAAATTGTGCCAAAATTTGGACTGTCTGCAATGATGACCGCTAATCAGGGGGATAAGGGGTTAACATTCCCGTCAAATCCCTGGTTATGCAGGTTCCTTATTTCAGAATTAGTAGATTTATCCCTGGCTTGTCTTAACCCGGTAAGCGTTTTGGGTTATCAATTTGCGGCCCTTAAGGTTACATCTTGTTTAACATGTCGTTGGGGGGCCCAAAATAATCTTAAAACCTTCAATTTACTGATAATCGTCAATTACAAGACAGGTTAAAAGGCGACAGGCAAGTGGTGCTCCCCAATAAGAGCCGCGGATATAAACCATGATGGTAACGTTTTGTAGATTGAGGTCTATGGCAACGGGCACCTAAAGGGCCGGGTCTACAACATACAAAAGCGGAGCCCCTTCTCACATTGTTTACACGAAGACAAGATCGTGAATATCAAGTGCAGCCGTCTGGCAGGATGGAGCGAAGGCATGATGATTCCTTGATTGTTCCTTTCATTACCTTAATTGAATAATGATAGTACTTGTTCTAAAATAGGAACGATAGAGATTTAGGAGGAGTTGCTGTAATGAATAATGATTCATGGTTGAAAAATTTTTTTACCAGTGGTTTTTACGAAAAATACTTTGGCTGGGAGCTTGATAAGGAAAATCCCGTTCAGATTGCTGAAAGTGTTTTAAAGCTCCTTGACGCCGAATCCGGACATATATTGGACTGGTGCGGTGGTTGGGGGCGAATATCCATTCATTTTGCCAACCAGGGATTCAAAGTAAGCATTCTGGACTTTAATCCCGAATATTTACACCGGGCCAGGGAAAATTTTAAGCAAAACGGTCTGTCGATTGATACGATTTTCGCTGACTGCCGGGAAACACCCTCCAACATTCAAGCCGACTACGCCGTCTGCCTCTTTAACTCGCTGGGGTTTATGAATGATGAGGAGCAGATTAAAGCCCTGGTCAGCCTCAACCAGGCCTTGAAACCGGGAGCCAAAGTGGTCATGGATGTGATGAACCTGCTCTTCCTGGCCCCTTATATCAAACGTCCCTTTGAGGCCAAAAGACCGGATGGCTGCATTTCCCGACAAACCAACAGTTTTGATTTTATTACCAACACTATGCATTCCTTTTTCGAGATCATCGATGATTGGGGCAACGTAAGGGATAGAAAAGAATTTTACCAGCGCTTATACACACCTTCGGATTTAAAAGGGCTGTTTGAGGCAGCGGGGTTTAAGGTTGACAACATTTTCGGAGGGTTCAATAAGGAAAAAATCACCTTCGATACTCCCAAGCTGGTAATTGTCGCCCAGAAATAGTGATTCATAAAATTTTGAGGACATCAGGAGATCTCAACCTGGTGAATTAAGATAACCAGGTCATTAGATAAACACCAGGTCGTTTTCCGGGTGGTCGCGATCCGCCCCGTCCATCAAGGCGTTCAGGATCATTTCCAGTATCCGCAGGGCTCCCCGGTAACCGACAACCGGCAAAAGGGAATGTACATGCCGATCCATAATGGGAAACCCAATTCTGACGAGGGGTATGTCTTCAGCACGGGCTAGAAGTTTGCCATGGGTGTTTCCTATAAGCAGATCAACCGGTTCCTCTTTCAGCCATTGCTGCAGGTCAAAGAGATCCGCCGGGGCTTTGGCCACTCCTTCCATCTGGTATTTTGCATAAATCCGCCCCATCCGCTCTTCAAAGTAGGCTCCCGGGGTGCCGCTGACCACATAGCGGGGAATTATTCCGATCCCGGCCAGGAACTCGGCCAGGGCTATGATCACATCGGGGTCGCCGAACAGGGCTGCTGTCTTATTGTATAAATAGGGGTAGGCATCCAGTATCACATCGATAACCTGTTCTCGCTCATATTCCAAATCAGCAGGCACATCCTGGCCGCTCATGCCTTTGAGCTGCATAATAAAGCGATCAACGGCATCAATACCTATCGGCAAATCCATCAACTCGAAAGGCACTCCGCATTTATGGTAAAGCTTCCACGCGGCCGCCTCCGAAGCATATTTTCCAAAAGCCAGGGCCTTTTGGCAGTTGCCCATATCGATTATATCGGCTGCCCGGGTGCCGCCAGCCGGGTAGTGGTTGATTTTCTCTACTCCCCGCTGGCCGAACACCCCACAGGTGTCGGGAAACATTATGTAACCGACTCCCATTAGGCAGCTTATCCTTTTGATTTCCTGCATGTCGCCCGGATTGATAAAACCGGGCAGGATGGCGGTTTTATAGTTAGGGGTGCTTTTTAATGCCAGACATTCTATTGCCGAACTGGTCATGTTGGAAAAGCCGGTAATATGGGAACCCGTATAGCTGGGAGTATTGGCGTGGATCAAATACTTGCCGGGCGCTAATGGAAAATCATTGAGGCAGGCTTTTATATCATCCCCGATGGTTTCACTGAGGCAGGTGGTATGCACCGCTATTATTTCCGGATCATAAAGCTTAAAAATATTTTTGAGGGCGGTTTGCAGGCTCCCTTCGCCCCCGAATATGGCTGCCGATTCCTTTAAAACACTGCTGGTCACCTTTAAAGACTGGCGGAAATGCCTTTTAAGCATGGTTCTCTGGTAGCGGCTGCACCCCGATGATCCATGGCTGTGCGGCATGCAGGCATGCATCCCCATGGCAGCGTAGATAGCACCCAGGGGCTGGCACCCGGCCAGCGGATTTATGCGTAAAACCTGTCTTGTTACAGGGTCTTTCGGTGTCAAATCAAGCATTGGTCTCCTCCCCGATAAGCTTCCAGGGTGCCGTGTTGTTGCGCCAGCCTGTCATGTCCATGGTCATTAACAGGTCATGGGCAAAACGGACGGCACCGTCAAACCCTCCATAATCAAAGCGATAATCGTCAGCTTTAAAGAAGCAGGCATCGTCATCTACTCCAGAAAAGTTTTCTTTAATTCCCGGGAAGTAGATATCTGCTTGAATTATATCAAGCAGATGCTCTACTTCCCCCCGGCTGAGATGGGAAATAAGCAGGCTTTCGTAGACTGCCTTGGAAGGACCGTGTTCTTTAATAGATACTTCTGAATGATCTTTTATCCTCTCGTACAGGCTTACCGTCAGGCTTATGTGGTAGTGCTCAAAATCCGTTCCATAGTGCACTGTAGTATTCTCCTGATTGGCAGTGCCACTGCTTTCCATGGTCGAGAGAAAGCTCATTTCGTTCTGCCCTGACCGGCGCAGGAGGTCATGCCCTATGACCACCGGATTTACCTCCAGGTCGTAGAGCAAAGCCTGATAGTGGCGGGACACGAATTCGTCCTCAAATAGAACCGCCACTTTCTTTCTCAACCTCTTTTTACAGTCATCAAGGCGTTCTTTAATCTTGCCTGTTTCTCCAGCGATTAAAGCTTCGGTCCTTGCCCGGAGTTCAGGAGAATCAAAGAATTCTGCCATGTTTCTCAGTGAGTTCCCAATATTGTCCATGCCGATAAAGTTAAACCCCATCCAGGCCATGCCGAAACGCTCCTGCATGACTTCGATCAGATCAGCCACCGCCTTGTCGCTGGTAAACAGGTTTAAACGCGCCTTATGGGCATTCCTCAGATCATCGATATTTCCGTCACCCATCAAGACAGCTACGATGTCGTATCCTATCTGCTCAAATATCCGGGCAATTTCTCTGGCCCGGGGACCGTTGTATAATTCCCCGATAATATTGACCGGGTATTGGCCTACGGATTGTTGCCCGCTGCCCATGACCCGCTCCATGATGCCACGGGTGGCCAGCCGGTAGCCGGGCACGCTCCTGAACCCTTCACAGGCAAAAGGCAGAACTTGAATCCCATATTCGTCTTCGGCTTCCCGGGCAATGCTTTCCACATCATCTCCTATGAGTCCGATCGGACAGGTGGAGCAGATGGCTATTACCGGGGGATTAAATATCTCAACCGCTTCTTTGATGGCCTGTTTAAGACGGGCTTCGCCACCGAAAATTACATCGCTTTCATCCATGCCGGTAGAAACGCTGTAGCTGTAATAGTCGGGCTGATCGTTTTCCGGCTGGCAGCGCAGGCGGTTGCCTCCCCAGGAATAGTATGAACACCCCACCGGGCCATGGGTTATAATCAAAATGCCCCTTATAGGGGTCAATACCAATCCCCGGCAGGCCATATAGGAGCAGCCATGTTTACACAAGATCCCGGGTACATCCATTATCAGGCTGCCCACGGTCCTCTCCCCGGTCACGACCCGTCGTGCGCCAAATTCATCTGTCTTTCCGGATGACATCAGTTTATATCCCCCCACCGACCAGCCAGGTCTTCCAGCTCCTCCATCTCTATAGGCCGGGGTACCACAAATTCCTGGTTGGTGTCTATGCTGTAGGCCAAATCATGATAAATCCGAGCCTGAATTGAATCGGGTGCATATTGGACTACGGTCTGTCTGTTTCTTTCTGCATGGTGGACTATACCGTCCCAGGGAATGAACTTAATCATCCGGCTGCCCAGCCGTTCAGCAAAAGCCCTGATCACATCCTCTTCATTATCGACCCGCCGGGCATTGCCGATGATGCCGCCCAGGCGGGCGCCGCCGCTTACGGCAAACTTCTTTATTCCCTTGCAGATGTTGTTGGCGGCGTACATGGACATCATCTCACCTGAAGTGACAATGTAGATTTCCCGGGCCTTCCCTTCCCTTATGGGCATGGCAAACCCGCCGCATACCACATCTCCTAAAACATCGTAAAATATATAGTCGAGATCATCTGTATAGGCTCCCAGGCTTTCCAGCAGATCTATGGAAGTGATGATACCCCGGCCGGCACAGCCCACCCCGGGCTCGGGTCCTCCCGACTCGACACAGCGAACGCCACCAAAACCGGTTTTGACCACCTCGGTCAGCTTGACTTCGCCGGATTCGCGCAAGGCGTCCAAAACGCTTCGCTGCCTTTTTCCGCCAATCAGCATACGGGTGGAATCAGCCTTGGGATCACAACCTATCTGCATTATCACTTTATTCATATTGGCCAGGGCCGCCGCCAGGTTCTGGGTGATAGTGGATTTGCCGATGCCGCCCTTGCCGTATATGGCAACCTGCCTGCGTCTGGTAATGTCCTTATCCATGCTTTCTCCTCAAACCAGGGAAGACCCGGGTGGTTTTTTCATCATGACCCAGACACCCCGTTCGTCATCTATAATCTCTGCCTCAATCCCCAATTCGTCCAGAAATTCAGCATAATCCGGAGCTTTAAACTGGTTGGTGGCATCTTTTACGTTTTGGGGCCACTCGGGATGCAGGACCTTCATTTTAGCTACAATCTCTTTAGCCAGTTCGGCATTGCCAAAGCCTTTGCCGATATAGGTACTGCCGCCCGGTGCCAGCACCCGGTATATTTCTGAGAAAGCCCGCTTCATCTCCTGCCGCTCCCCCCAAAATCCTATCGAGCCCCGGCTCACGATCAAGTCAAAACGATCATCCGGCCAGTTTATATGGCGGACGTCTCCAACCATCAATGAGGCTCTATCTTCCAAGCCCCAGTCCTTGATTCGCTGGCTGGCTATTTTCAGGGCATCCTCCTCCAGATCGAGCAGCATAACATGCATTTGACTAGCCAGGGCCACGTTCAAGCCCAGGTGCCCGCCCCCGCTGCCGACATCCAGGCAGGCGCCGCTGGTCTTTCCCGCCATTTTCAAGGCATCTTTAGCTATTACTTCGTAGATCGGGAAAAATATTTCCCGGGCGATCTTGTCAAATTGCTCTTTTTTGTTCAAAAGATTCACTCCGTCCTAAAATCAGTTGGCCAGGGGTACGCAGCTTTTCACATCCATTCCCTTATTGTCGGCCAGACTAGTTATACGTACGTTGATCCCATATGTCTCTCGCATATTGTCTTCTGTAATGATGTCGTCGGCACTGCCGAGCTCAAAACCGTGCTGGTTCAGCAAAGCCACTTGAGAGGAGCAGAGGAAGGCGTGATCGGGGAAATGAGAGGTCATTACCACCCCGATGCCATCCTCTTCGGACAGCCTTTTGATCTGCAAGAGCACCCTGACCTGGTTGCCGTAATCCAGGTTGGAGGTGGGCTCATCGAGGATAAGCAGCTGCGGCTGTTGGGTCAGGGCGCGTGCAATAAGCACCATCTGCCGTTCCCCCCCGCTTATCTCTGAATAGGTCCGGTCCTTCAAAAAGGAGACGCCGAGCCTTTCCAGCGATTCTTCGGCAATCCTGACATCATTTCGAGAGGGTGATGAAAAGTTTCCCAGATGGGCAATCCGGCCCATCAAGACCACGTCCATCACGGTATAGGGAAAGGGCGGTGTATGGGCCTGGGGTACATATCCGATCACTTTGGCCATGCAGGGCTTGGACCACTTTTTGATGTTCTTTCCATCCAGGCTTATTTCCCCGCTTTTCAGGCTGATAAAGCCCAGTATGGATTTGAATAGAGTCGTTTTTCCAACCCCGTTGGGTCCGAGCAGGCACAGCATATCCCCATCATCCACGGTAAAAGAAATGTTGTTGAGGATGGTCCTCTGGCGATAGCCAATAGATGCCTCCTTAATCTCCAGCATCATACCCACGTATCCCTCCCTTTAAATAACAGGTATATAAAGAACGGCGCACCGATGATCGCCGTCAATATTGACAGCGGTATTTCAACCATAAAAAGGGTGCGCGAAAGATCGTCGATCAATAATAAATAGGCCCCTCCCAGCATTACCGAAGCGGGCAGCATATACTTGTAGTTGGGACCCACCAGCATCCTGGCCAGGTGGGGAATAACCAGCCCCACCCACCCGATCATGCCACCGGTGGCTACGGACGAGGCGGTAAGCAGGGTGGCCGAAAAGATATATATAAAGCGCATCTTTTTGGTGTCCACGCCCAGAGCCTGGGCTTCTTCGTCCCCGAAAGAAAGGGCGTTGAGCTTGTAGCGAAACAGAAACATGGGAATTATCCCGATTATAAAGGGAATAAGAATCAACTTGATGTTTTTGGCCGTTATCGAAGCCAGTCCCCCCAATAGCCAGAAGGTTATTTCCGGCAGCTTGTTGTTGGGATCGGCCGTATATTTGGCCAGGGAAATAAAGGCGCTGAACAGGCTGGTAACCACCATACCGGTCAAGACCAATACCAGGACGGAATTATGGCCCTTGGAAATAAGCCGGCTGACGAAATAGGTGGTTGTAACCGCCAGAATTCCACATATAAATGCCACCAGTTGAATAGTAATACTCCCAGCGGAATACAGAATGGCCATGGCCGCGCCGAAACCTGCTCCTGCCGCCGCCCCCAGGATATCCGGTGACACCATGGGATTACGGAACAAACCTTGATAGGCCGCACCCGAAGCGGACAACGCGGCGCCTATAATTAAAGCTACTATTATCCGCGGTATTCTGATATTGAACAGCACCGTTTCCAGGGTGGCCGACCAGGTGGCCGAAAGCCCGAACATCTTCCGAAAAAACACCGTGAGCAGGTCTGGCAACGGGACCGCGTAGCGGCCAACCGTAAACGACCATAGGAACACCGCGACCAGTACTATGAATAAAACTACCAGCACTAGTTGGCGCTTCGCTGGTTTGAGCTTTGGATGACCCGCTGTTGCCTGTCCATGAACATTATCATCATTTGCCATATTAAGATGCCGCATCAATAAAACTCCAGACGAGGTTAAGGGACGGTTCTTCAACTCACTTTGAAAGGGTAAAATAATCACCGAACCGGGTGAAAATGAGTTGAAGAACCGTCCCCTACCTCATTTCAGTAATCTATTTAGGTACCGCGTTTTTGAGCAATTCCCTAACCTGCTCGTCAGTCAGGTTCTGATTGTAATAGAGAGCAAAGAACTCCTTGACTTCCTGGTTCAAATCAATCTTCACATATTCCGGGTACAATACATTTCCAATCCACTGCATCCCGATAATTCTCATGATGTTGGGGGGGCGGTCAAACCAGCCAAAGGGATTCAATGGGGTCATATAGACCTTGCCGTTCTTAATCGCATTGACCTGACTCCAGGAAGGATCGGTTAAAATCGTTTGATAGTTCTTTTCCCCTCCAGTTGAAGAGCTGACCAGTATAACATCCGGATTCCAGGAGAGCACCTGCTCCATTGAAACGGAAGACATACCCTGCCCGCTTTTGGCCTGGACATTGGCGACGTTTATACCCCTAACTAAATCTAAAAGCTCCGTATGGGTAGAACCGGCCGGATCGGTCGCTAAACCACCGGTACCCTCCGCATAATATACACGCACTCGTTTATCTTCCGGGATTCTGGCAACCATCTCGTTGACTGCACCGATTTTCTTTTCATAATAACCGGCCAATTTTTCAGCCCGTTCCTGCACGCCTAGAAGATCCCCCATCAAGCGGTACATTTTAGCCGTTTGCGGGAGTGTGGAATCCATAACCACCACCGGTCGTTTGGTTTGAGCCGTAATGCTATCGGCAGTCTGTTTGGCAGAATCATCAACGGGGGACATAAATACAATCAGATCGGGGGCCAGCTTGGCGATTTCCTCCAGATTGGCGGTGCATTTTTCCCCCATCCAACCGCCCATAACCGGCAACGCTTTTGCCTTTTCACCTAAATACTTCTTGGCATCATCTGAAGGAGCATTTACCCAGGCCGCCATCTTCTCAGGAGCCAGGGAATAAACCATGGCTTCGGCGGTAGGTACAGCGCAGTATACGGTATTGACTTTCACAGGAATAGCAACCTGCCTTCCCGCCATATCCGTTATTACCCGGGTATTAGGGTCCGCCGGAGCGGAGGTGCCAGTCGTTTTACTGGAGCAGCCTCCCAACATCGCTACTGCCAGCCAAAGGCACAGCAAGATTGATACCCCTTTTACGATTGTCGTCCTGGAACGGCCTTTTAACATCTCGATTCCTCCCATAGCTGCTAGAATTGCTCGCCGGCTCTTGCTGGCGTCATTTTGTTAGAACTAATTATACAATAACTTTGTTGGGTTTTGTGTGTTTATGTATAGTTTTGTATGGTTAGTGCACTTTTTCACTTTGTTTTGTCATGTTTTGTTTTTTAAGGCAAATTAAAAGGTCTTAAACAGGCTGGCAAAGTTGTGATAAAGGAGGATCATGAAGCTGGAATTAAAAAACCTGGAGATAACACCGTCCCTCCAGGTTTCCAATCAAATATTTTGTTTATAAAACCGGTGCTCAAGCACTCCAGGCCATTTGCATAGATTCTAAAAACATCTCGGCCCAAACGGCCTGGTCGAATTCATTAGTATGGTGGTCTGCTTCCCGGCACAATCTGCGCCAGTTTTCCCGCAGCCCTTCCAGGAATTTGCCAACCCGTTCATCCGCTAACTGAGCATCCTGTACAAAGTAGTCACTTAACCAGGCTGAACGCAGCCTTTCCAGGAACCTCTCGGCGCGTTCCTCATCTCCCGTTTCATCCCCTTTCAGATAGGGCTCCAGGGCGGCGAATTGTCTATCAATCTGCAGTTTCGAGATAAGTTCCTGATCATCTATATGTCCAACCGTCTCACTAACCGTTTCTGGATCCTGGGACGCGGTCGTTTCTATTGGTCTGAACAGATTCTGAAGAATAAAGTTGGTTTTCTGCCTGGTGACATTGATTTGATGATCCAGGTATTCCAATTGCAGACCCAGTTCCTGGAGATGTTTGATCTTTTCCCGGGCCGTGGCCTGGAATTCCTCCAAAGACTGGTACCATTCCTGGGCGGCCGCTTCCAAAGCCAGGCTGCCCGACTGGGTTTTGTTTCCCAATTCAGTTTGAAACACAACGCTGCTCTCGCCAAACGCTCCACCAAACAAGTTAATCCCCCGCTTTACTATTTTATTGCGGATAATTAGTATACTATGGAGCACAACAGCCGTTTTTAGGGCGTCTACTGCATCATCCGCCCTTATATTATATCCATTTATTTCCACCTAATACAGCTAAAAATATCCCAATTTTCTCTTAGCTTTCGCTGCATTAACCTACTCTTCTCACCGGCCTCGCTTCAATATACCCCCGCTCCCCCACCGGGGCCAGTTGGAAACGGGGTCCGTCCGGGTCAGCCCACTGGAACCCGTATAGTTCGGGATTGTAAGTCTTCATGAGCTGCCACAAATCTATGATAGCCTCTTCAAATTCCTCATCTTTGAACGGCGGTCCCTGGAAAACCATAACCATGCAGGGGGGAAGCTCGATCATCTCATAACCTTCCGGCATTTCACCGGCATAATCGAGAGGTACTTCCACCCCCTGAGCATACTCCGATGTTCCCGTTTTGCGCAGGTTTTGGGGCAGCCACATTCCGATCGGTTCATAGAGAGCCTGTTTAATACTGCACAATTCTCCCCATATATCGCAGCCAACTTCGCCGCAATAGTCGAAATAATTATCCGCTTTGACTCCCCTTTTCAAAATCAGCTTCCTGGCCGGCCGGTCCACAACCTGGACGAAAACGGTATTGGTATTAGCTTTCTCCTTCATTTTAATCGCCCCTTTCATCATATAGAGGTGACGGGTTCGGACACCATTGGGCATAAACAGCGGTATCATGGGCGTATTCCTGCGATAGTACTGCGGCGTTACTCCGAACTGATCCGAAAAGGCCCGTGTAAACCCCTCGTGGGAGTTGAAGGCAAAGTCCAGGGCCACGTCAATCACGCGTTTCTTATCATCCCAGAGCTCCACCGCGGCCCGGGATAGCCGTAACAGGCGGATATACTCCAGGGGTGTCTTTCCGGTATATTCCTTGAATATCCGCGATGTATGCCAGGGTGAATACCCGGCTGCCCGGGCCAGCATATACAGGGTTATGGACTCATTAATATGCCCTGTAATATAATCCTGAACCCTCTGTACCGCTTCAATGTTCTCCCAGTTTTCCAAATCGCCACCTCCTAAACGAAGGATAACCGATTCATAACCAATCCTTCTTGACCCGTTTTGCTGATTATTGCTTCAGATGGCGCATGACATAATTTAATCGGGGTAAAAATGGAGACTGGAGTTATGCACGAAAATTGAGCAGACTAATCAGGAAAATCATTAAAGTGATAGAGTGCAGCAAACCAACTTCAGTTTATTCAAAAAAGCCGAGCATTATATCAAGTACTTCTTCGAGAATGTCTACCGGAGCTTTTTCTTTGTAAACCGCATTTCGCACCTTAATATCCAACGATTTGGCTTGTTCACACATAATAACGCCTGTTGTTGCAGTTCTGTCGTCTAAGGATACATGCAATGGGAAATTTCGGTTCGTTCTGGTAATAGGACACACCATGGCAATCCCGGTAAAATCGTTGAATGTATAAGTGCTGATTACAAGCGCGGGACGTTTACCTTTTTGCTCATGTCCTGTCTGAGGATCAAATTCTAAAATTATGATATCCCCCTGTTCAGGAGTGTAATTGCTCACCATATTTCTTCGCCCCTGGGTTTGCCAGTATCCCATTCCGTGCATTTATAAGTGCCTTCATATCCGTCCAGGCGTTCTTTCAGAGTTCTGTGTCTCTTATTTAGGCGCCTAATGATTATACAACCCTTTTCTGCCTTAATCTCAACCTGGTCGTTTTCAGAAAAGGCCGCTTCCTCCAATATGCCTTTTGGAATGCGGATAGCATGGCTGTTCCCCCACTTTTGAATGGTTGCATACATATATTCCACCTCCGATTTAAGTATATACAATGTATCTACGCAAGTAAATCTTCATTATTTTAGTATGTTTTAATTGTTGGACTCTCCCTATTACTAAACGACTGAAACCAAGTTTAGGTCCTTCTAATCAAATTATTTAACACTGTTCTTTTCCACCAGGTGCTTCCAATAGCGCTCGGGCATGAATTGCTTTTGCAGCCTGGGGTTTTTGCGGCTTATTATGGCTATACTTTCGTAATACTGCTTCCAAAGCCTTTGATAATATTGTTCATCCTCTTCCAGCTCCAGTTTCTGTTGCAGGGTAAAGCCGGTCGAAACCCATTCTCTGCGGTTGAAGACCACTGCCAGGTCGCGGCGCAG
>JBDKUE010000232.1:0-20472 GCA_039679855.1 Syntrophomonas sp. | reverse complement strand
TATATTCAGACCTATTCAGAACCAGATTCGGTCGTTTTGGCGGTCAGGGATGAAGGCTGCGGCATAGCCCATGAATATCTTAAGAAATTGGGCACCCCCTTTTTTACCACCAAGGAATCCGGGACCGGACTGGGGCTGGCCATATGCTACAGCATTGCGGCCCGCCATAATGCTTCCATTGAACCTGTCAGTACCCCTTCCGGAACCACTTTTAAAATACATTTCACCACCTGTGAGCCAATGGCTGCACAGATGCTCCTCGCCCTGGAATAAGCAAGGCCCGGTTGGGTTTAATAAATGCTGGACTTGAGGTAGAAAATATTGGACACTAAAGAAACCGGAGGAAAAATATGAGGAGGGTGATTTAATGGGAATTATATCCAACAGCCGGGTGGGAAGCAGGCTCCTTCCAATAAGCCTGCTGGCAATTTTATTTACCTTGCTATTTGCGCTAACCGTTCAAGCAGCCACCATCAAAATGCAGATCGGCAGCCAGACCATGCTGGTTGATGGCAGCAGTCAACGACTGGATGCGGCTCCTTATATTAAGGACGGTCGGACCATGGTGCCCTTGAGCGCCATTGCCCTAGCCTTTGGAGCCAATGTCAGCGCCTATGGTACGGAAAGCGGGCTCCAGGCCCGTATAGAGTACCAGAATGTTCAACTGTTCCTTACCGTAGGCGATCAGGGAGCCCATTTTGTCAATGAATTCGGTAATGATACTGCGGTTCACATGGATGTAGCTTCTGAAATTGTCAACAACCGCATGTGCGTACCTTTGAGCTTCATAGCCAGGGGCTTCGGGGCTGAAGTAGACTGGAACCCGGCCAGCCAGACCGCCACCATCACCAGCGGAGGTCAATCAGACCCGCAGGAAATCGACCTGACCAATCCCATGTCCTATTTGCCGACCGCTGGCTACGTTTTACATTATTATGTTGTCTATCCCGACGGGGAGGAAGGTTATGAAACCCTTTACACCCGTAAACCTGCGCCCGAAAGTATGTATATGCTCGATACTGCGACAGTACCTGATATATACGGCGGAGACCCGGACTATAAACACCATTACGTGGCGGTCCAGGACGGAATATATGAGCTGTACGAAACCAGTATGCTGGAAGATATAATGACCCCCTGGTTGAAAGACGGCCTTTACGCCGGGCAAACCTGGAGTTATCAAGGCGATTCCGGAAATATCTATTGGAAAGTAGCGGCCCTTGAGCAAACCGTAAATGTAAGCGGGAAAACCTTTGCGAATTGCCTGGCGGTTGAAGTTGACAATCAGGCTGTAGGCTTGAAGTATAAGCGCTGGTATGCCCCCGGTTTGGGTCTGGTCAAAGAACAGAGCATGCCTGGCGGCTCGCTTACCCAGCGTTTGGAGGACTGGACTGATCAGTAGTGCTCTCTCTAATTCGAAATTAGCAATCTGCCATAAAGCATCTAGGACGGTTCCGGGTGAAGGAACCGTCCTCATATTCCTATATAAAGCAGTAGCTGTTCAAAACGTCGCTGCTGCTTGCTCTGGTCGCATCGGTGGTACGGGAATATACGTATACCCCTTCACTCAACCCGTTGAACTCTAATTCCAATACTTTGCCCACCAGAGATTCCAGGAATTCACCATTCATATCATACATGAAAGATATGGTCTTGCTGGAGTTGGGAGGGATGTAAAAGGTTGCAGTGATCGGTGTGGGAATAGGGTTTCTAAGCAGCACAGCCCTCGGGTTTTGGTCCAAATCATAAGCAGTCACCGATATAGGCCCAACCCTGGAATCACTTGTATTCAGGACCCTGATCTCAAGGTATTGGCTGCTGGCAATCCAGGGTCCTGAAGTAAGTTTTGCTCTACCCGGCCCGACCTCATTTACCCTGCTTATAATTTCGTTCCTGACATTGTACAGGTTGGCATTGGTATTAATAATATCCGCTGCGAGCGCTTCCAGGCCAAAATTGGGAGAAAGAACCGCACCTTCAACATGGTTGACTTCTCGTTGTATTTCTTCCAAACCTGCAGTCGGACTTGTAACAACAGAAGTTAAAACATTCACATCGGATACCAGATCCGTCACCACTGAAGTTATAACATCAACCTCAGTTTTTGTATCGGACATAACTGAAGTCATGACATTAACATCGGATTGAATATCAGTCATAACTGATGTTATTACGTTGACATCAGTTTTTATTTCCGTCATAACCGATGTTAAAACGGAAACCGTTGATTGAATATCCTGTACATCTTGATTGGATGCCTGCTGGATTTCCAGGTTAATTGGTTGAGTCGGATTTTGTTGTAAAAACGGCGTTGGGAATGGCTGTGGTATATTGTTTACAATCTCTATTTTTAACGACTTGCCCCTAAAACAGTCTACACCTTTTCCTCTCTTGGAATGCTTCACCGGTTTCTTTATTTCATAGTATTCAGACAAGGCCATCCTCCTGACATTATTGGGGACCATTTTTACTTCAAAAAGGAGGCTTCCTCCATTAAATATCTTAGTCCCGAACTATCCTTCTCTCACATTTCACTATATGAAAAAAGGCGGCATTTTGTTATCAAGGCAGCCAGGGAGGATTATCCATCATCATATCAGGTTTTGTTTTTCCAACTCCAGGAGATAGGCCTTGATTGGTAGGCCGCTCCCGTAACCGGTAAGCTGCCCGTCGGCTCCGATAACCCGGTGGCAGGGAATAAAAATGGGAAGGGGATTGCGGTGGTTGGCTTGTCCCACCGCTCTCGCCGCTCGGGGATTTCCTATGCTTTCAGCGAGTTTTTTATAGCTCCAGATTTCCCCATAGGGAATGGTCCGCAGGCTCGCCCAGACCAGCTGCATAAAATCACTGCCAGTTGGGGCCAGGGGCAGATCAAAATACTTCAAAGCACCCTTAAAGTAACTCTGCAATTGCCGGGCTGCCTCTGCAATTAGTTCGGTTTCCCGCACTACTGCATCGGCAATGTTCTCCGGCCGTTTCAAATAGACATGGGTTATAGCCTTTTCATTGGCAGCAATGGCAATCTCCCCGATATCAGTCGAGTAGTTATAAATATTCTCCATTTGCACACCCTCCAAACGCTTTTTCTAGTCCAGATTTTCCATCCGTTGTTTTAAGCGGGAAAGGAAATTGAGCCAGTCGTGGCCGCTCAAGCGAATTATCTTTCTCTCCCGGGCCAGTTCCAGGGCCTCATATACAAGTTCGGTCAAAGCATGGTCGGCCAATATCAGCGCTTCCACCGCAACAAGATAATCAATCGCCTTTTGTAGCTGGGTCCGATAGAGACTTATTTTTCGGCTGCCCGCGAATCGAACAATAGCCTGGGCGGTTTCTTTTATTCTAGCAGATGCATCGCCTTCGATATTGCCGAAGGAGCCATCCGAGTTCTGCCGGGCCGCAATCCTATTGAGGCGGTCGGGCAAAAGCATCCCGGAAATCGAAAAATCATCAAATGAGCTATCAGCATAACTATTTAACAGTCCGGGGTTCGCCGGAAAGGGCATACTGGCCTGGCGTAAAAACGCCGGTGAAATCGCCCCGGTAGTAGCTGCTCCGGCATCAATTGGTATATACGACACGGAAACGGCTTCTGCCTCCCTGGCAAACATGGCCCAGCCATGGGGAGCGTTGACCGGTATTACTACGGTTTCCGGCAGACCAGTCATCTTGTTTATCCTCTGGTAGGTGGCGACAAACGAAGTCAAATCGCATATTACCCGGTATCTTTCGGACAGTTTTATAATATCTGCCTTGATGCCGCTGCTCCGTCGGGGGTTTCCCCACGACAGGTAGGCGTTTAACCCGGCAATTTTCTGCTTGGCCCACAGTTTCTCCAGGACCCCGGTATCGCCCAACTCTTGAATCTCTTCTATGGCAAATGACATCTTGCGGCCGCCGTGATTGCCGCTAACGCCCACCCTTCCCTGCGGGGGAGCGGACAGTTTAAACCAAAGTAGGCAGGGCTCCATGTCGTATATCCTGTCCGGAAATCGTCCCGCAGGTTCAAAGGGATTATTATCACTGAATTCAAATTTTATCTCCTCTATGAAGCTGGCATGAATACGAGAGAAATGACGCAGTATCTTTTCCTCCAGGTCTTCACCGGGATAAACAAATTCCGCATAGCCGTTTCCGACCGCGGCTATTGCGTTGATGAAATTGGAGTTAACCGCTGTATCAATACCGATGCTGTACAGGCGCAGCCCATCCCGGTTTTTATTAACCAGGTCGATAATCTCCTTTTCGTTTCCCACCTGACCATCTGTAAAGAGGAGCACGATCTTCTCCCGGCCGCTGCCTTTACCCATGGCAAACTGCACCGCCGGCAGTATTTCGGTGCCTCCCATGACCGGCAGGCTTTCGACCCAGGCGCTGGCTCTCTCCAGATTCTGTTGATTGTAAGGCAGGCTTTGAGGAGAGAACAGGCTGGTTTCACTTTCGAATGCGGCCAGATTGAACACATCTTCGGGACCCAGATTTCTCAAACATATTTGAATAGCCTGAGCCGCTTGAATCGACTTCTCCCCGGCCATGGACCCCGAAATATCCAGCAGGAATATGTATTCACAGGCGTTTCGGAAAGAGGTAGGGGGCAGTTCGGCACTGAAGCTCAAACCGGCAAAATATTCACCCTGCTCGTTTTTGCCCCAAAGCAGGCGGTTGGGCGCCTCCCCGGACAGCCGGGCCTTCAGTATAAAATCGCGGTCCATGGGGCTGTTTCCTTCAGCCAGAACCACCCGGGCCCGGGTGTCGTCCAGGTTCTCAACTTTTATCTGATGCGACGGCGATTCTATGGTCTTTACCGGCACCAGGGTATCGAGCTCAATCTCAATGGAGGCTTTATAATCCACATCAGCCACCGGAGGGGTAATAAAGTCGGCGTCAGGCACCTGATCAGTCGGCCCCATTCTGCCCGGCCCCATCTTATCGCCGGACGCCTTCCCAGGTATGTAGCGGGGAGCGAATAAAGTGGGTATACAGATTCTCATTTCTTCGTCCACTGTTTCTATTTCCTGAAAATAGCTTATATCTACTTCAACTTCCTCCCCCCGGGCAATCTGCCCCAGGGAGATCTGAAACGCATTTTCCCTGACCTGCTCCAACAGAAAGGCACTATCACCCTGACCCAACGCTTCGTCATAGAGCTTAAAAGCAGCATCTTTCTCCCGGATTTCTCCTTTTATTACGGCATCGTTAATCTTCAAAGTGAGATCAGAGACCGCCGCTTGAGCGGGCAGGGGGAAAGTATATATGAACTCAGCATTGGGGGCCGCATCATTGATGTATTTTTGGCGGCTGTTGATCAAAAGGGCTTCCCCTACCAGCCTGGCCTTGATTTCAATCCACTTCAAAGCGGCTTTCTCTGGGCCCTGCTTGCTTACCAATCCATATTCCATCATCAATTACCTCCTATTTTTCATCAATAAGCCGGCGTGCATACTTTTCAATACTGCTTATGAGGACAGGGTTTTTACGAAGCAGTTCCGAAGGAAAATGAAGCTCCATCCCCAATCCCAGCTCCAAGCGGGTATAGCTTTCGGCCCCACCTTCATTCCCGACCGGACGATTGCCCATGCTGTTTAACTTTCTCCCCCGATTTTCGGGTTTTCCCTCTTCCGGGGGTTCTTCGGTGTCAGACCCCTTAAAAGCAAACCCGCTCCAAGACCCGGGTTGGGCCAGGAACTGCTTGGCCTCATCCCGGTTCAGGGCCGCAACAATATCTCTGATTCTTCCCAGGGGAAGGTACTGCCCCTGGAGTTTTTTTATAAGGCGCAGTTTCACCAGGTGTTCCTCGTTGTAGCTGCTGCCCACTCCGGCTCCCTCGGGAGGAGGAAGCAGTCCGCGGCCGATATAGTAGTGGATGGTTCTTTTGGTGACATCGGCTTCCCTGGCCAGTTCACCGATTCTATATTCCCGGGTCATATGCATACTCCTTTGGCTCATTGGTAGCTCTATATTACTATCGTTACGTTATGGTGTCAAGTTAAGGAAATTAAAAAAAGGTCCGCTCTTTTGCTATTGAACAAAAACGCAACCTTTTAATGACCAGCCGATAATTCAACTTCCTATCGAATTACTCACTGGCGTCGTAGGCAGACCATTTTGCCGCTCTGTTTAAAAGCCTTCATTTTTCCGCCTTCCTTGATCACTCTCCAGCATAATGTCTCATCCACGACAACCATGCTGGCTATAGCCTCCACCCCAAAGTCAAACAAAATAGGCGATATCGGAACGCTGGGGCCTACCAGTATAATTTTGGCATTCCGGGACAGCTCAATTAGCCTGGGCATGGTCTTATTTATAAAGGCGGTGCCAGTTAAAAATACATAGTCCTTACCGGGTAGGAGAAATTCACTGGCTGTATCAGGATAGTCTCCCTCCTGAGGCATCCTCTCAATTATGGAGAGCTGGCATATTTCAGCCAGGGATTCAATCCCGGGAAAATGCCCGATAACCGCAACCTTTTTACCGGATATCTCGGGTAAAAACTGCTTAAATCCATTGGCCTCTTGCGAATCGACCTCTTCAACGGAGTTCCCGCTCAGCAGGTGGAAATGGCCGGGTGTATTGAGAACTGAGTTTATGGCCGCCTGGCCCAGTGAAGCCTGTACCATGTCCCACGACTTGACATAAGCAGCCAGCCTTTTGACAGGCATTCCCGCAATACCATCCAGCTTCTCCCCGGCTCGGCCTCCTTTTATGGTCATGGCTGCACCGGTTCCCCGTTCAGAACGCACCAGGGTCCAGTGGAGGCCCACCAGGCAATCAGTCACTCGCAAATCCCCGGGTATTTTATCAATCAGATCATCGTATATTTTCCATGCTTGCAAAGTCTCGTCTCCTAATCTTTTATATAATAGGCGCCGCTCCCGCAGGCTTTGCACAAAACCTTACCGTCAAAGAGGATCTCCCGCCCGTCCATAACCTTTTCACCGCACTTTTCGCACTTCACTCTTTTTAACGGCTTGCCGGGAAGGTCTTCATCCTTGAGGTCAACCTTTATTTTTTCAAATTTAAACAGCTCTTCATCCGGCACGGGCTGCCAGAATGATACTATATCTGCGCCTTCCGGGACTTCCTGGCTGGCGTTTACCACAATGCGCACCCCGGTCCTGGTATTTATATCTATAAAGCTGGCCGCCATTTTACCATAGTCCATCCACTTGAGCCGCCGTTTGCCCAGGGTGCATCCGGTTACCGAATAGACCGCATCGGCCATACAGCGATCAGCTTCCACAAACACTATAAAATCCCGGTTCAGATTGGGGTCTTCTATACCCAGGTATTTAAGCCCGGCCCGGGCAATCCTCACCCCGAACACAATCCCCTGGCATATATGTCCATGAAAATCACCGGCTCTTTGAAGGTCCTGTTCAAAATAATTCGTCACGAATTACCCTCCCTCTGGCTGCATATTTATTGGTCAAAAACCCTCCCGGACGTCCGTACTTGACGGCCTGTATTTCAGCCACCGCTGCCAGGGCGATTTCCACCGCCCGCTCTCCGCCCAGGTCGAGGCCGACCGGAATATGGATTCTATTTATAACTTCCTCGGAAACACCTATTGAACTCAATTTGCTAAAATAGGCAGTCACCTTGCGTTTGTTTCCCAACACCCCGATGTAACGAGCCGGAGAATTGATGATCGCGCAGAGCGCTTCTTCATCAAATTCGTGCTGGTTGGTCACCAGTACGATGCTGGTTTCCTCAGTAATCTCACACGAAGTCAGCAATTCCACAATATTACCCAGGAGCAGTTGTTGGGCTTGAGGGAAGCGTTCCCGGGTAAGGTTTTCGGCAATATGACCGATTACCGTCACCTGATAACCAACCGTAGCGGCAATACTGCAAATGTTTAGCGCAACATTGCCCGAGCCGGCAATTATAAGATGATCGCCCTTGAAAGCTGGCTCTATTCCATTGAAGAACATTTCCAAATTAATCACCTCGTATTTTTCTGATACCATTAATTATACCGAAAAAAAACAACCAGGGATGCCTACCGTGCTGGGATCAACTGGTAGGCATCCCGCAGAAGTGATGGTCGGAAGAATAAAGTTTTTAACCCCGTTTCACCTTAACAGTACTCTACGTCACATATCTGTATATATTTGCGCACCATTATAGGCATGAATAAAAACATAACATGTCATAACACATCATAACGTGAGTGTTCTTGTGTATACTATAAAGAATATTTGTTATTCTGTCCACCAGTAATTGAACATATTATTGGGGGAGCTATACTCATAAATACCAACTCCCTTTCAGCATAATAATGTTCGGCTTCCAGAATTTCTTATTCGGGGACAGTGGGGACGGTGGTATAAAAAAAGGAGCTGGCCTGGCACCCGCACCGGTGCCTGCCAGCTTTTCTTGTCAGTGTTGGTTAAGGCCTAACTGGATAACGGGAAGTGGACTTGGAAGGTAGTCCCTTCGGCTCCGGTTGCAACCGTAATCCTGGCATGGTGATGGGCGGCTATGCTATAACAGATGGCCAGGCCCAGCCCGGTTCCGTTTTCCTTGGTGGTAAGGAAAGGAGTTCCTATTTTGTCCAACAAATCAGGGGCTATACCCCGCCCCTGGTCTGTAATGTAAAGTACAGCTTCACTATTATCAATTAATGTACCTACTTTCAGTATGCCGCCGTTCGGCATAGCCTCCAGACCGTTGCGGGCCAGGTTTAAAATCATCTGGCGGATCTCTCCTTCATCCAGCAGCAGCTGCCCAGGATCGGAGAGTTCCAATCTAACCTCGGTTCCGGAATAATTGGCGTCAGCCTGGATTAATGGGAACAGGGCTCTCACTATTGAGTCCAGGCTCTTTAAATTCAAATCGACCGCTTTGTTCTGAGCTATGCTTAAGAATTCGGAAATAATAGTATTGGCCCGATCCAACTCTTCTATCATCAGGCTGTAGTAGGGATGGTTTTTAATATGCTCTTCCTGCTCATTCAACATTTGCAGGAGCCCTCTTACCGTGGTCATCGGATTTCGTATTTCATGGGCGATGCTGGCGGCTATCTCTCCCACCAGGTTCAGGCGGTCCAGTCTTTCAAACTCTTCCTGCATGCGTCTCTGTTCGGTTATGTCGAGTATAGCTGCCAGTTGGCAGGGCACGCCATCCGAGTAAAACAGGTAGCTCCATAACAGCCCGCGTCGTAACTCTCCCTGCTTTGTATAGAAGGCAATTTCAAAATTTTCCAGCTTTCCTGTTTCTAATAGTACTGCTCCCCACTCTCTGGTCGCTTCGTCGTTTTTGAGTATGTTCATCATGAAAACATTATGGTCGATGAGCTCATCCCGGGTGTAGCCCAGGGTCTTTAAGAGCACTTCATTGGCGTCAACGAAGGTTCCGTGTTGGGTCGAAAGTATGGCCATCATGATCGGATTTCGGTGAAAAGCCCTGAAGAAAAGCTCTTCCGACTGCCGCAAAGCCCGGTCTTCTTTTAGTTTGCGCTCAGAGACGTCGCGGAAATAGACGGAGATGCCCTTTTGAGTGGGATAGATGTTCAACTCCAGCCACTTGTCAAGAAAACCAAAATACACTTCAAAATGTTGGGCTTCCCTTTCCCGCAAAACCTGGCGGTACTTGTTCAGAACCAGTGGGGCAAGTTGAGGCAGGTTGTCTTCCATTCTCTGTCCGATAAGAGCATTGCGGTCAACGCCCAGCATCTGTTCAGCCGCCTTGTTTATGTAGGTGTAGCGCAGGTTTTCATCATAAGCAACGAAACTGTCGGAGATGTTTTCCAGAATGCTGGCGATTTCCAGATTGGTAGCCTGCAGATCGGCCAGCATGTTGTTAATTGCCCCGGCCAGCTGCCCTAATTCATCGGTGCTGTCCTGGGCAACCCCGCCCCCCAGCCCGGTCCTGCCAATGGTCTTTATCTCCTTGCTCAACCTGAAGAGGCGTGATAAAACCAGTCGTTCCATTAAATATAGAATCAGCAGCCCCATAAGCACGCCTTCAATGATGACGAATAACCCGGCGTAATAGACCATGGCCGTTCCCCATTTAAACATATCTCTGGGCACCAATATTTTGGCAAGAATAGCCGGCTTTCCATATAAATCGTTTAAAACAGTGTAGCATGCAGCCGTATCCCGACTTGGTATTTGGACAAAAAATGGCTGGGTTGGGTTCATGGCGAGATAGGCCGATTGGTATTCGGGGAATTGGTCAAGGTTTTTCAGGTCTTGAACAGCCAGATTCAAATGGGTTATTTCCGACAGCTGCTTTATATAATCGGCGTCTATGAAGCGCCCCATCAACAGGGTGCCTCCAACCGGACCTTTGCCGTCACTGTGAATAATGGGACATGAACATATCATCATGGCCCTATCCGGCAAGGTCAAGATTCCGGAAACACGCCCTGGGGATGTTGCGTTCTGCAATAGCAGAGACCCGCGGCCAATCTCCTGTATCAAACCATCGGGAACCGGAACAGCAGCAGCCCTTGTTAAATCGAAGCCTTTGGCAAAAACGATATTTCCTGCATTATCTATATAGACGATAAGATTTATCTTTAAATTGGCGAAGGTCGTATCTATCATATTTAAGTCAACGAAAGCCTTGTTACCGCCAGTAACAAAATTATAAGAGTCATCCCATTGGGAATAGTCGCTTGTCAGACTCTGAAGCTCACCCTGCTCATTCTCAAAGGCATTGACAACACGGACCATATCCTCGCGTACATCTTCGTTTTCTTGGACAAGCACATTTTTAATCAAGACCTGCCTCAAGCTTAAATACATTAACAGCGTTAGCAGAACCAGACTGATACAAATGACAATTGTTGTTTTACGGCGTAGTCCCACAATATTCCCTCTCAACTTAAACTTGCAGTCCCTATACCATATATCGAAATAGTTTTGTAAATTGATGAACCTTCTGTCCAAGGAAACCCTATCAAATAGCTGGCGCAGCTTGATTTAAGGTAACCCAGGTATATAATGACAAAAGGGGTTCTTTCCGGCAGTGCCGTTAAATCCCCTTTTTGGCCAACTGTCTAATATATTTGTTTTGCATATATCCCAAAACGCCCTAGATTATGACCCAATTGAAAAGCTCTTCCGGTTCCCTGGACATCAGGGCGGCAGCGATATCTTCCTTTAAGACCTGCAGCCGGCAGGCTTCCTCAGGATTTATGGTCGCGGCCTTGACTTTTCTGGTCAACACCATAAATTCCTCGGGTATCAAACCGTCTTTTAAGGCCATGGCGATTCTCTTCCCCTCATACTCCATCTCATAATAATACTTGCCTCCATCGGGCAGATCCAGGGCGGGAAGCCTGGTATTCAACTGGTCGTCAACTATCATCCTGCCTCTGGTCCAGGCCCGAGTCACCATTTCCACCCCATCAATCAAACCCGGGCCGGCCATTCCCATCCCGGAGACAAAATTTATTTTTTCCCGAGTGGGCACCGCCCCTGGCGACAGTTTAGAAAATGCCAGTTCCAACACCTTGAAAGCAATAGCTACTCCGCCGATGTTAAAACGGCCGTGATACTTGATCATATCTTCGTAGGAAATAATAAGCACGATATCCCGATCATTGACTTTTAAGAAATCCATAATCCTGCCCCCTTCTTCAAACGTCAATCGTCAATACTATTCCATTTTAACTAACAACATCCGTCGTCGCCGCCGCAGGTGGGCTCCTTGCCGGTCAATGCCCCCCATATGATGGCCGCGGCGCAGCCTACTCCAGATTGAACGGAAAGGGCTCCAAACGGGCAGTTCATGGCGCAGGCGCCGCATTCCATACAGGCGTCTTTATCGCGTATTTCTATCTTCTTGCCCGCCTGAGCCAGGACGGCGTGGGGGCATACGTCCAAACAGATGCCGCATCCGTTACATTTTTCTTCGTCGAATGCCAGGGTGGCCACATTTTTTAAATAACAGTGCTTCATCTACAATACCCCCTGCTTTATAAAACTGATAAAAATCAGAATTAAACCGATTGCGGCTGATGCCGCCTGGACGGGAACCGCCAGCTTCATCTCCTTTTTAACTCCTGAAAGCGAGGTGTAGGTGGAAGCCCCGGTAAAATTCATGGCCAGGTATGAAGAAATGGCCGGCGCCAGTAATATGACAGCCAGATCGGCTGTCAGCCCCCAGCCGCTTCCCGGACCCCCTTTTAAATAGATCGCCAGTGCAGCCCACAGGAATCCCAGAATCCAGCCCTTCCAGGCAAAAGCCCGGCCGGGGATAACGGGAAGCAAAACCGGGGCTATGACCGCTCCGATCAGGACGGCGCCCAGGTACGGGTAAATCCCTCCCCAGGTAACTCGGACCAGCCCGGTAAGGTGCAGTAATAAAAGCAGGGCGCTGATAAAGAGGACTGGTTTTAATGTGCCGACCAGCTCCATTGGGGTCAAGACCAGCCGATCCCGGAAGTTGAAGCGAACTTTCCTCATACTAGGACTGGCTTTCAGGTCATTTTCCAGGAAGCGGGGAATATCTTCAGCCCGAACCGGACCGTAAACCACCTTAAAACCCGAGCGCTTGCGCACCTCGTGGGCGGCCACTCCGGTGGCCCCCAGCTGCGGCACTATTACGGTTCGGTGGCTCACAATCTGGGCCAGCCCCACCACCGCAATCCGGTTCACCAGTTCGGTAGTGCCAAAGGTGCCTTTTCCAGCCGCGCACCAGACATTGATCCCAGCTGTGTCTAATACCAGTATCCAGGCATCCAGTCCGGCAAGCTCCCGGCGCAGGTAATCAAAACTCATTTTGTAATTAGCGGTAACCAAAACCGGCGAATCCGGACCCGCTTCCCCCAAGCGATACAGACCGGGGCTGGTTTTGTATTCCATACGCTTTACACCCCAGCGGGCTTTCCAGGCGCCCAGGTAATCGGCCTGGCTTAAATCACTGGAGGTCTGTATGACGGAGTCCATAGGATTGGAGAAGTCCTCGGTAATCTGAAAAACAATTGGTTTAGTAGTTGCAGACCCAGGGCTGGCTGTCTCGTTCATACTTTACACCTCACAATATTGGGACGGCAGCTGCAGGAGCAGCAGGAATCCTGCAGGGCGTCCGTAAACAGCCGCACTGCCTGGTAAACCCCGGCTCTCTGTTCAGCCGGTATCCGGTTTTCAACCGAATTAATGAATCCCTTCAGGCATTGCCAGGCCCGGTCTCTCATGTCCTGACCCTCTTTGCTGAGCCTGAGAATAACCACCCTTGAATCCAACGGATACTTTTCTTTTATTATCAGGTTCCGTTTGACCAGGGGCTCGAGCAGCCGTGTCGTCGTGCTTTTATCCACTGATAAAGCCGCGTGCAGCTCAGCCATTTTCATGCGCTGGCGATCCGAAATGAGGTTCATAATGTTGAACTGGATAAAAGTTATCGATTCACCGCATATTTCATCCTGCTGGCAAAAGCGCAGGGCTTTGGAAATAGAAAAGAGCATCATCAGAAAATCCTGATCCGCATTCAATAGCATAGACCTTCTTTCTAACTAATATGTTCAACAGTATAGTTGTATGATACAACTAATTTTTGAAAAGAGTCAAGTGCTCCTTGAATAGCGAAAGGAACTATTATTCAATCACCAGTTGAACAACAGTTCCTTGGGGCAGTCATGTTTTTTAGTTCAATAAGCAGAGTATCACCCTACCGCTTTGCGCAGCGCATTGTCCAGATCGAAGATCAAGTCCTGTACGTCCTCCACTCCAATGGAAAGACGAATCTGGTCCGGAGTCACACCGGCTATTCTCTGATCCTCCTCGCTCAACTGCGAATGGGTGGTGGTAGCGGGATGGATGACCAGGGATTTGGCATCAGCTACGTTGGCCAGGTTGGAGAAAAGCTCCAGGTTGTTTATAAAACGCTTGGCCGCTTCAATATCCCCCTTCAGGCCAAAGGTGAAAATAGCTCCGGCCCCTTTGGGAAGATACTTTTTGGCCAGGTCATAGTATTTATTATTGGGCAGGCTGGGATAGTTGACCCAGGCAACCAGGGGATGCTCACTCAGCCAGACGGCTATCTTTTTGGCATTCTCAACGTGCCTCTGTACCCTTAAAGAGAGACTTTCCAATCCCTGCAGGAAGAGAAAAGAGTTAAATGGGCTCAAGCAGGCGCCGGTGTCGCGCAGCAGCTGCACCCTGGTTTTGGCGGCAAAGGCCGGAGCCCCCACATCGATGGCATAGCGCACCCCGTGGTAACTGGGATCCGGCTCGGTGAGCCCGGGAAAACGTCCGCTGCCAATCCAATCGAATTTGCCGCTGTCCACAATAACTCCGCCTATCGAGGTGCCATGCCCACCTATGAATTTGGTGGCCGAGTGCACTACAATATCAGCTCCGTATTCTATAGGGCGCAGCAGGTAAGGAGTGGCAAAAGTGTTGTCGACAATCAATGGCAGGCCGTTTTCGTGGGCAATCGCCGCCACCGCTTCAATATCAATTATGTTAATGCCCGGGTTTCCTATGCTTTCGATATAGACAGCTTTGGTCTTCTCGTTGATCGCTTGGCGGAAGTTTTCCGGATCGTCGGGATCCACGAAAACCGTATTTATCCCGTATCTGGGCAGGGTATAAAGGAAGAGATTATAGGTTCCTCCATATAGAGTGCTGGCCGAGACTATTTCATCGCCGCTGCCGGCAATGTTCATGATGGAGTAAGTAACCGCTGCCGAGCCCGAAGCCACGGCCAGGGCGGCAACGCCCCCTTCCAGAGCGGCTATCCTCTGTTCAAAAACGTCTGTGGTGGGGTTCATGATTCTGGTATAAATATTGCCCGGCTCCTCCAGGGCAAAGAGCCTGGCCGCATGATTCGCATCATTAAATACATATGAGGTCGTCTGATAAATGGGCACCGCTCTTGAATTGGTTGCAGGGTCCGGTTTTTGACCGGCATGAACCTGTAGTGTGTCAAATCTGAATTGCCTTGCACTCACTATGTTGCGCCTCCTTTATAATTACTGAATATTTTTGTTTACTTATAATACCAATTGGTTTACTAATATAATACCGCCTTGCTCTCAAAGATGCAAGAAGAATTTCTTAGTTAAATGCTAGGGTTTAAAAATAGCGTTTTTTTAACGTCAAAACCCAAGTTATTACGGTTTTAGGAAAGGGACCAGATCAGCCGGGAGCGTTCTACCAGGGCGGGGAGGATTTGCATCAAATGTTCTATGTCTTCTTCGCTGTTTTCCCTGCCCAGACTCAATCGGAGCGATCCCAGTGCGACTTCGTTTTTGAGTCCCAGTGCGGTAAGAACATGAGAGGCTTGAAAAGAATTGGAGCTGCAGGCGGAAGCACTGGAAGCGGCGATACCCTCCGCATCCAGGAAGTTGACTAGAGAATCCCCTTCAACTCCGGGAAACACAAAACTGGCATGCCCGGGAAGCCTGAACTGGGGATGGCCGGTCAGGTAGCTCTGGGGGATCTCCTTCTGCATACGTTCGATGAGCAGTTGGCCCAGGCTATTTAGTCTCTCCACGTTTTGCCCAAGCTGCGCTCCGGCAATTTCAGCCGCCTGACCAAGACCTACTATTCCCGGAATGTTTTCGGTCCCCGAACGCCATTTTTTCTCCTGTCCGCCGCCATGAGCCAGAGGGATGAGGTTTACTCCTGAACGAATGTATAAAGCCCCTGCTCCTTTAGGGCCGTAGAATTTGTGGGCGGAAAGGGATAAGAGGTCGACACCCAGCTCATTGACTTTCACCGGTATACGCCCGGTCGATTGAACGGCATCAGTGTGCAGGGTAATTCCATGCTGCCGGACAATCTGTCCAATTTGTTCAAGCGGCTGAACGGTTCCTATTTCATTATTGGCATGCATGATGCTGATCAAGATAGTGTCTTCCCGTATCATCTTAAGCAAATGTTCAGGATTGACCCGACCGTAGAAATCCACCGGAAGTACTGTCACTTCAAACCCTGCTTGGGCCAGATGTTTAAAGGCATGAAGCACCGCATGGTGCTCAACGACCGAAGTAATGAGATGCCTGCCCCGCTTCTGCTCGGCCAGGGCCTTGCCTATTATAGCAAGGTTGTCGGCTTCGGTTCCGCCGCTGGTAAACACAATTTCCTGGGGGTCGGCTTCGATCAGAGCCGCCACCTGGCGGCGGGCCTTTTCCAGCATGGCCCGGGCGGTTTTACCCGGGGTATGCAGGCTGGACGGATTTCCCCAGCCGGTGGTGAGAGCCTCCATCATGGCCTCGGCTACTTCTGGCGCGACCGGCGTGGTTGCACTGTGATCCATATAAATTCTCTGCATAAGCTGCTCCTTTAATAACTACAGGCTGCATTATCGAACTATATTAAATCTATTATAATCACTAGGATTCCTGCCGCGCCATATAATCCTGAATAGCCTGATGAAGAGCATCGGCCGCCAGGTTGGAACAGTGCATCTTTACCGGAGGAAGACCATCCAGGGCTTCGGCTACGGTTCTATTGGTGATGCGCTCCGCCTCTTCCAGGGTTTTGCCCTTGACCATTTCCGTCACCATGCTGCTGGTGGCTATTGCCGCCGCGCAGCCAAAGGTTTTAAACTTGATGTCTTCTATGATATTGTCTTTAACCTGAATCTCGATATGCATAATATCCCCGCATACCGGGTTGCCCACTTCACCCACCCCGTCGGCGTTGTCCAGGCATCCCGTATTTCTAGGATTCATAAAGTGATCCATTACTTTTACACTGTACATCAGTTGCTTCCTCCTTTGCTGAACAAGGGCGACATCTTGCGAAGGTTGCCGATTATCTTGGGCAGAACTTCCAGAACGAAATCGACATCTTCCTCGTTATTATCTTTCCCCAAAGTAAGTCGCAGCGAGCCATGGGCAATTTCATGAGGAAGGCCGATGGCCAGCAAAACATGCGAAGGGTCCAATGCGCCCGAAGTGCAGGCGGAACCACTGGAGCCCATAATCCCGTAGCTGTCCAGCATAAGCAGAATTGATTCACCTTCTACAAATCGAAAGCATACGCTTACACTGCCCGGAACCCGATCGTCCAGATCCCCGGTGGGAATTGTGTCGGGGATCCTTAGCAATATGCCTTCACGCAGCTTTTTTCCCAGACCGGTTAAACGTGTGGCAAGCTCATCCATGCGCCCCCCGGCCAGTTCGGCCGCCTTGCCAAATCCTACTATTCCGGGTATATTTTCAGTTCCGGCCCGCATTTTATTCTCCTGAGGTCCGCCATGAAATAGTGAACCGGCTTTTATCCCTTTCCTGATGTAAAGGCAGCCCACTCCTTTAGGTCCGTAGAGCTTATGGCTGGAGGCTGACAACATATCAATACCCATACTCTTCACGTCTATTGGAACCTTGCCAAAAGTCTGTACGGCGTCGGTATGAAGGACGGCTCCCGCCTGATGGGCTATATCAGCCAGCTCCTTTATCGGCTGAATGGTGCCGATCTCATTGTTGGCGTGCATGATTGTCACCAGGGCCGTATCAGGTCTGAGCGCCGCTTTGAGGCTCTCCGGCTCCACCCGGCCCAGCTCGTTAACCGGTAAAACCGTTATATCGAAGCCGGACTTTTCCAGGTATAAGCAGGTGTCCAAAACCGCATGATGTTCAATAGCGGAGGTAATTAAATGCTTTCCCCGCTTTTGATTACTCAAAATATAGGAGACTATAGCCTGGTTGTCGGCTTCGGTCCCCCCGCTGGTAAAAAATATTTCCCGGGAATTAGCGCCTATCAAAGCCGCCACTTGTTCCCTGGCTTTTTCCAACGCGTGCCGAGCCGACCGGCCTTTGGCATGGACACTGGAGGGATTACCATAATCATAGGAATAGTAGGGTATCATGGCGTCAAAAACCACCGTGTCCACTGGAGTTGTAGCACTGTGATCCATATAAATATCTCTCATGTCATCTACCTCCCGTAGTATTTTCCAATATATTTAGCATTTATTGTCCAAATCATCATCTATTATGGCGCCGCCAGCAAGGGGCATCGATTCCTGGGCCAGGTCTTCCAGGGTATAGGAATCGAGAACCTCATTCATGGTGTCCCTTAACCTGGTCCACACCTTTCTGGTTACGCAGTGTTCCGCCCGCATACATTCGTCGGGGTTAATTTCATTTACACAGTCAACCGGAGCGATGGGACCTTCCAGTACTCTAATAATGTCTCCCACCGTTATTTTTACGGCGCTTCTTCCCAGCACATATCCCCCCTGGGCTCCGCGCAGACTTTTTACCAGGCCGGCTTGTTTCAGAGGAATAAGCAGCTGTTCCAAATACCGGCTCGATAAGCTCTGGCGCTGGGCAATAGTATGAATAGCCACTGGCCCGGCATCCTGCTGTTGGGCGATATCCACCATAGCCCTTAACCCATATCTTCCTTTGGTTGATAACTTCACCGCCAACTCCCCTTTTTCAAAGTGTTTGAGTACTACCTAGATTAGGATGCCAGTTCGATCATCTTCTCCAGGGCCAGGGCTGCTTTTATCCGGATATCTTCCGGAACTGTAATGATGGTTTCTCGATTCTCTATTGAAAACAGTATTTTTTCCAGCGTAATGCTTTTCATATTGGGGCATATAAGGTCGTCTGAGGCCATAATCAGGTTTTTACCCGGACGGGCCTTCAATATCGGGTGCAGGATGCCGCATTCCGTTCCGATAATGAAGTCTTTGGCTTCGGATTTCGTTACAAAATCCAGGATGCCCGCAGTGCTGCCCGCATAATCGGCCATCGCTATTACCTCCGGTTTGCACTCGGGGTGAACCAGCAGCAAAGCACCGGGATGCTTCTCTTTCAACCGGGCGATTTCAACCGCTTCCAGCCTATCATGAACCGGGCAGGCGGAAGGATAGGATTCCAGGCCGCGCCCCAATTTTTTAGCCACATTGGAAGCCAAATTCTGATCGGGAATAAAATAAATCTCCTTGTCAGCCGGCAGCTTCCGTATTATCTTTTCGGCGTTGGATGAAGTGCAGCATACGTCGCTAACCGCCTTGACATCGGCCGGGGTGTTTACGTAAGTCACTACAATGCTGTTGGGATGTTTTTTCTTAAATTCAACGATGTAATCAGCGGTAATGCTGTTGGCCATGGGGCAGGTAGCCGTGGGCTCGGGGGACAGAACGGTCCGGCCCGGACAGAGGATAGCCGCCGTCTCGGCCATAAAATCCACTCCGGCCACCAGGATGGTATCACTGCTGGAATTTCGGGCCGCCAGGGCCATAGCATATGAATCACCCACAAAATCAGCGATATCTTGTATCTCATCTCTCTGATAATAATGCGCAATAATAAAAAGCGATTGCTCTTCTTTTTTCTTGAGAATTGCTTCACTGATGTGGTCCAACTGTTTGCTCATATCACACATCCTCACTATTCTATTAACCCTTAGTATAACCTTAAAACACTATAACACATAACCCTATAGTTTTACTAGATATTTAAAATAAAAAGACACCCCATTTTTGAAAGATGCTTAAATACTGGCATTATATAATTAGAACACTAGCTTCTCGGGATGAGTATATACATTGAGCTTATCCCCCCGGGCAAAACCGACCACGCAGATTTCCAACTCTTCAGCCAATTCTAGGGTCAGTTCGGTGGGAGCGGAACGCGATAGGAGCAGCGGCACATTGCTGCGCGCCGCTTTTATTAAAATCTTGGAGGCGATACGTCCGCTCAAAAGCAGGCATTTATCGCTGGTGCTTATCTCGTTCAACAAGGCCCATCCCAGGACTTTATCCACCGCATTATGCCGTCCGATGTCTTCGTAATGCACCAGGAGTCCGGTTTCATCAGCCAGGGCGGCGCTGTGCACCCCACCGGTAAGGCGGAAAGTATCGGAACGCTCATCGAGAAGCCCCATGAACTCCAACAGCTTTCCAACCCCAATCTTCCAATCTGATGCAACCGGCTGCAGATCGCGGGCATCATTGATGAAATACAAACCGGCCCTCCCTTTCCCGCAGCAGCTGGCAATATGGCGCCGCAAAAAATTATCGGTTTTAACGACCGGCTCCCTGGTTTCGATCCACAGGAATCCATCCTCCTCGCGGAGGCGTATATCTTCAATATCCGACCGGTGCTTTATAATTCCCTCACTGAGCAAAAAACCAGCGGTTAGCTCTTTGGGCCCGCTGGGGGAGCATATCATAGTGGCCAGTTCATTATGATTGAGGAACACGGTCAAAGGCTTCTCCATGACAACTTCTACTTCCCGGTTCCCCTGGCTTCCATGGTCGTAGGCCACGATCTCCCGTTTAACATAAAGAGTCTCTGCTTCCATGAGTACTTCTCCTTCCTATTGTTGCTTCAATTTCGGTTTCGGGGGATCTGTCAAGAGAACCGTCCCCCTGACACCCCTACGTACGCGTAGACTTATTCAATATGCCAGGACCGTTTTTCCGGATCGCACAGTTTGGTCAGATCAAAAGGCGTTTCCTGGTATACATGATAGTTGAGCCAGTTGGTAAACAGCAGATTGGCATGCCCTCTCCACTTGACTACTGGAAATTCAGCCGGATTGTCATCAG
>JBDKUE010000089.1:0-1817 GCA_039679855.1 Syntrophomonas sp. | reverse complement strand
TTATGGTTTTTATTGGCGGCCTGCTGCTCAACTTCTTCGCCTATTATTATCCTTCGCCCAACCTGTCAAAATGGATGAATGAATCAACAGCCTATCAAGGCCTGTATCAGCAGGCCCTGTATCCGGCGCTGAACTCCAATCTGGCCAAAAAGGTTCCGGTACTGGTCAACGATTCCTTCACTCAAGCCCTGGACCGGGTAATACCGCGCGAAACACCGGACGGCTCTTCTTCCGCCCAGCGCAGTTTCAGGGTTATTGAATACTTCAACGGTGTGACCCTGGACGAGGCGATTAAGTCAAGCCCGCCAATAGACCAGACTGCCCGAAACATCGTAGGAAATGAAACCAACAGCAAAAAGAAAGCCTACCTTATATACCAGTGGATAAGTTCCAATATAGAATACGATTACGACAAGGCAGCGAAAATCAGCCGCGACGCACGGGGCATCCAATCAGGCTCCCAGGTCGCGTTCGGGCAGCGTAAAGGAATCTGCTTTGATTACTCATGCCTCTATATATCCATGTGCCGGGCGGTTGGCTTAAAGGTACGGCTCATTACCGGGTTGGGTTACAGCGGTATTTCATGGGGCGACCACGCCTGGAATCAGGTTTATTCCAGCGAAGAACAGCGCTGGATAAACCTTGACACTACTTTCGGAGCCAATGGAAGGTATTTTGATAAACCGGACTTTAATGCCGATCACCGTTATGCCGAAATCCAGGGCGAGTGGTGAGTATAATAAGACCGGGTCCGACCGCCCTGCCCGGCAGGCTGCTAGAGCCTGCTGTATAGCAGGCACAACGATTTAGGCTCGTACGCCACGAGTAATGCTTTTTATAAAGTTCCAGGGTGTTCTTAAATAAATAGTTGTTGGTAAGCGATAGGGGGCCTGTTTTAATTGCGGGATATTGTGAAGGCCTTTTCCCTGGCGTTCTGCCAACGCCCTGAATCCGGAGCGCTTCCCTTTAGACTACATACTCAGACGGTTTGACCACCATTCTTCAGTAGGTAAATCCTTATAAATCTCCATAACCGAGCCATTAATGAGAATGACCCGGAAAAAAACCTTTTCGCTCTCCCCATTCCACCATTCGCCGGCATCCTCCCACTGGTCCAATCTCTCGACTACTTCATACCAGGAGTCAAGATATTTAACCTTGATGGGCTGTTCCGTCGCATCTGTAATTACTCCCACCCGTGAATGTAACAGCTTCATGATATCACCAACATATAAACATAGTGATATTAATATCGTTGTAATAACTCCTGAACATGACCCCAAAAAACGGTAATATTTTCATTTTCCGGCGCGTTCCAGGTAGCAACGTCCCATATTGTTTCGCAAATTTATGATACCACAGAATATTTGCGAAAATAGTCATAATTAGTCTGTCAATTCGTTTTGGTGTTTTATACCTGGGTAAATGTATCGTAATTCAAAACGCAAAAACAGACCCTCGAAAGGGTCTATTTTCTCCCAATTTGTTGGGCTTTTGTTTTTCAAATTGGCGCGGCTACTTAATTCAGCAGTTCGAAATGCATGGAATCGGAATAACTGTTTCCCCAGCTAAAACCGGCTGGTTTGAAAGCCTTTTCCCAGAGGATCAGATTGGGATCATTGGTTTCGCCAGGGGAAACATACCCAAAGTGACTGGAAGCATTTATGTCGATAGCGGTTCCCCAGGAATGGTTGCTGAGTCCATTGGAGGAATTCCAGTTCACATGCCGGCTAACGAATGTGCCGTCCATGGTTTTAATCAGGCTTAACAGGGAGACTTCCCTTCCGTTTACCATTGCAGTGCCGTTTTTAATATAG
>JBDKUE010000029.1:0-3322 GCA_039679855.1 Syntrophomonas sp. | reverse complement strand
GAACCGTTCCCCGCCCCGGGTCATTAAGCACTGCGTAGTTTTTCGTAAATCCGTTCAATACCACGAAATGATTAAAGTTCCAGTGGATAATCGCCGGATACTCTATCTGTTTAACAGCCTCAAGTTCCAGGCGATACCCTGCTGCCTCCATTCCATAAGCACGCGCCGCCCGCAGTATATTTACTGCATTGCTGCCGTCGCGAGACACCCCACAGTCGGTCCGCACCTGTTCCAGAGGCACCCATTTGCCGTGATAAGCCAGTATCATGGCCAGGCAGGCGGCGCCGCATTCTAAAGCTTCCATTTGCATAACTACCGGGACTTTTACTGTTTTAGGCATGAACTCTCCCCTATTTTAGAAGAAAATCTATTGGTTTAACGGTATCAGTTATAATACTGAGATTTACCAGGGTTTTATCAGGTAGATCCGAGCCATCCAGAGAGATATCTATTTTTACCGCAAAACCCTGGGGAGCCAGCGCCTGGGCCAGATAATCGCTCTTTAGATCAGCGGCAATTTCTGAAGCAGACAGGGGAACAACCCCTGCCGAGATGACCCTCCCATTTATTGTGCCGCTCTGGTTGGCGGCCTGGATTTGGACTGTCTGACCGGCTTTTATAGTGCTGGCCTCATTAATATCAACATAGCCCAGGGCTTTCCCCCCGCTGATTACACCTTTGGCAGACACGCTGGTCGGCAGGCTGCCGGTAAAACTCCATACCAAAACCACTGCCAGCAGTATAAACATAGCCGACAAGACTATCCAAATGCTGGGATTGGATACTTTTATATAGTCGTTTAGCTGCTCCGGCGAGGTTAAACTGTCCAGACTGGCTTTGCGAAAAAGGGTGCTGCTCATATCTATAACTCTCCCGTTTTAATACTCCATGGTAAATATCGTAATTAAATAGATAAGACTATAGAAGCCACATAAGCAGAGCCTATTATATAAATGGAGGTAAACGTTTCTTTTAAACACCCCTGAAAAAATTTAAGGGGTGTCATGATACTCCTCTGACACCCCTGGCCTTAATTTACATCTGTATTAGTTTTAATGTATGAACCCTTCCCGTTGTAGCAAAGCTTGATTAGAGGGCTCCCTGCCTACAAAGGATTTAAAGAGATCCATCGGGGGAATAGAGGCTCCCCTGGCAAGAACCTTTTGGCGGAATTCCTCGCCGGTTTGGCGATTCATTATGCCGTGTTGTTTGAAGATCATAAAAATATCAGCCTCCAATGCTTCCGCCCACTTATAACTGTAGTATCCGGCTTCATATCCTCCAACAAAAATATGGCTAAACTGGGGGCTGATCAAGGTTTCCGGAACCGGGGGCAGCAGACTGATATCATGCAGAGCCTGAAGCTCAAATTCATCAGAGCTGATATTTAGTGGTTTAGCAATGGTGTACCAGGACATGTCCAGGGTGGCATAGCGCAGTTGATACACAAAGTCGTAAGCATTGCGAAGGGTGCGGCTTTTCTGAATTTTTGTCACCATATCATCGGGCAGTGCCTCTCCGCTCTGGTAGTGCCGGGCGCAGAGATTTAAAAACTCCTTTTCATAAGCCCAGTTTTCCATCAGCATTGAGGGGACTTCAACAAAATCCACATAAGCGTTTTCGGGGTTTAAACTACGATAGCTGACATCGGAAAGCAGGAAATGCATCCCATGCCCAAATTCATGCAAAAATGTGGTGACATCGAAAAAGCTTAACAAAGCAGGAGTACTTTCAGTTGGTGAAGGGAAATTAAACACCAGGGTTGCCATCGGCCGTATGTTTTCGCCTTCGTGCTTTACCTGCTTCCCGAATGTTGATGCCCAGGCCCCGTTGCCTTTGCCATCCCGGCAGAAAAAGTCCAGGTAGATTACCCCCAGGAACTGCTGCTTCTCATCAAATACCTCATAAGCCTGAACATCCTTTTGGTATACCGGTATATTCTTACTGGGAACAAAGCTTATGCCATAAAGCCGGTGGGCCAATTCGAATATCGTACTTTGAACCTGGTCCAGTGGAAAATAGGGGCGCAGGGCCTGCTCATCGAAGAAATACTTTTCCTGTTTCAATTTATTCTCGTAATAGGTATAATCGCATTCCTGCAGTTCCCCCTCCATTCCCTGGTCATGAGCATATTGCTGCAGCTCAGAAACTTCTGATTGGGCCACCGGAAGGGATGCTTCCAGCAGGGCGTTTATAAAGTTCATAACGTTGGTGCTGTTTTGGGCCATACGATCTTCCAAAACATAATCGGCATAATTGTCATATCCCATAATATTGGCTTTCTCCAACCGTAAGTCGGCAATTTCTTTGACTATTTCCCGGTTGTCCTTTTGGGAACTCATCCCCACGGATCTATACTTTTGATACATTTCCTGGCGTTTGCTCCGGTTGTCAGCAAAAGTCATAAAATCAAAGTAAGTGGGGGCATTTATTTTGAAGTACCAACCTTCCAACCCCCTGTCACTTGCAGCCCTGGCTGCGGTTTGAACCAGATATTCAGGCAATCCACTCAATTCACCTTCCTGCTTGATAAGCACGTAGTAATCATTGATGTTAGCCAGAAGATTTTGGGAGTAGGTACTGCACAGTGTGGCCAGGGAACTGTCTATCTGTCTTAACCGGGCTTGCTGACTCGGGCTCAGGTTGACCCCATTACGAATAAAACTTTTATAGGTATTTTCCAGCAGCGTTTGCTGTTCCAGAGAAAGCCTTGAGCGATCTGCCTGTTTATAGACCTGTTCAACCCGGGAAAAAAGAGGCTGGTTAAAGTAAATGTCGTTGTCATGAGCGGCCCGCAATACTGAGGTGTCGGTGGCTATTTTCTGTAAAGCCGGGCTGGTGTCCGCATCGTTTAGCGCGGATAATATATCCGAGATCCCGGCAGCCAGTTCATGGCTTCTTTCTAGAGCTTCGACGGTATTGGCAAAGGTCGGCTCTTCCTCATTGCTGGTTATCGCTTCCACTTCAGCTTTTTCCTGGGCCAGGGCGAATTGCAAAGCTGGCATAAAATGCTCCGGCTTTATCTGGTCAAAAGGCGGCGTTTGCCTTGGGGTATTGTAGCTTTGCAGCAGGGGATTGCCGCCAGCCTGGATCTCTGAAGTAACTGACGGTGTTGAATCCTGGCCGGCCAATACCGAGCTAGGCAAAATCAACATGGTTATGATTATCAGAATGGATAGTCTGTTCACTGCTTTGTTTAAAATTCTTTTCATGTTTTTATCTCCCCAGCTGTTATAGAAGTATTTTGGACCAACTTCTTGCTTTCCTGACTCCAGAAAAACAGCTCCTTTTTACATTTCGGTCCCCCGCCACCCCTGGCCGT